>JBCAZI010000387.1:0-500 GCA_038533095.1 Pseudomonadota bacterium | reverse complement strand
AAAGATGCGCCCAGTTCCGTCTGGATCGCCTTCTTTGCTTCAGCCATCGAAAATGGAGGTAGCTTGTCTTGCAAGACGCGCAGCTGTACCGCCAGCTCATCGCCCACCACATCCGGGCGGGTCGAAAGAACCTGACCAAACTTGATATAGGCCGGTCCCAGAGCCGTCAGCGCCCGCACCGCAGGGGGTTGCGTCACATCCCCTTTGTAGCCCAACCACTGAAACGGCCAGACCAGCGCCCGCATGGCAATCCGCAGGACAGGCCCGGTATCAAAAGCATCCAGCACGACTTTCATCGCGCCTGTGCGTTCCAAAGTGGCGCCTGTGCGGATCAGCCGGATAATATTGTGCGGGCCGCGCATGTCAGAGCTTCCAGCCTGAATGCAATGCAGCCACGCCCATCGTCAGATTACGATACTTGGCGTTGCCAAAGCCGGCATCACGTATCATCCCTAGGAAAGTATCCTGATCGGGGAACTTGCGAATGGATTCGACCAAAT
>JBCAZI010000386.1:0-503 GCA_038533095.1 Pseudomonadota bacterium | reverse complement strand
GGGCCTTGCTCGTGGATCACACCGGTATCCAGAAAACAGACCTTATCGGCCAGATCGCGCGCGAACCCCATCTCATGCGTGGCCAGCACCATCGTCATGCCGTCGCGGCGCAGATCGCGCAGGGTGTCGAGCACCTCGCCCACCAGTTCCGGGTCCAGCGCGCTGGTGATCTCGTCAAAGAGCATGATCTCGGGCCGCATCGCCAGCGCACGTACGATGGCGACGCGTTGTTGCTGGCCGCCCGACAGTTGGTCGGGGTAATGCCCCATCCGGTCGGCCAATCCGAACTTTTCGAACAACGCGCTGATCTCGGGCAAAAGCGCGTCGCGCGACTGGCCATAGACGCGGCGCGGGGCCAGCATCGCGTTTTCCAGCGCGGTCATATGCGGGAACAGGTTGAAGCGTTCCGGCGCATAGCCGATGCCGCGTTTGACCATCTCGGCGGATTTGAGGCCGGTCAGTTCATCCCCATTCAGCCGGATCGACCCGGTCGTTTTCACCAG
>JBCAZI010000385.1:0-504 GCA_038533095.1 Pseudomonadota bacterium | reverse complement strand
TTGGGCGTCTGGCTTAGCGCAGACCTTTTACCAGACGCTGAAGTACCGCGCTGCCCCTGGCCATACAAGCCCGCGCTCGGCCGTTCGGGGTTTATAGCAAGCGGGCTTTAGGGTCAGGACCCATTAATCCTGCGCCGCCGGTTTGACAGATTTTCTGTCCGGCTCTGAACAGGGGCGCAGGAATAGTGGTTCTATTTCAAGGCCCTGTGAAGACGTCCAGATGGAAAATCCGTCAAATCCAAAGGACGCCAAATCCGCTTCATCTCAGCGGCTTGGATCGCTTGGAAAATGAACCACATTTGCCGACGCGCTCCAAACCGCTGATATTTCGCGGATTTGGCGCCAGCGATGCAGGATTAATGGGTCCTGACCCTAAATCCGATTTGCCGCAACGCGCTTCAGAGCAGAGATCGGTCAATCTGAGCCACCTAACGCTGCCCGAAATCAGAGATTTCAACGCGTTTGGCGGTGTCGCATAGTTCAGACCAAACCGATTTCGCTTTA
>JBCAZI010000384.1:0-511 GCA_038533095.1 Pseudomonadota bacterium | reverse complement strand
AATTTTGCTTCTAAATTCTTTAAAACCTGGTACAGAGCATTAGAATTTTACGAATGGCCATTTTGAATTCAGAGAGTTACCATTTTTGATTTTTCTTATGCTACCTTGGTGACGCGTAAAATTCTAAAGAAAATTTTTGACGTCAAATAAAATTTTTGAGCTATTTTTAGAGTCAAAAATTAGCTCAAAAATTTTGAAGTACGGTCATGCTGGTGTTTCAGAGTGAAGAATTGAATCGAGTTTGCTCTTTGGGCTATGGAAATGTAAGTGCTTTAAGTTTCTTTCTATTCAGGCCTGTTCTCTAAGCATAATGGGACCAGGAATACAGGTCGAGATAATTTTACGCGGTTAATTCTGATGCCTAGAGAGTGAAAGTCTTCAAAATTTTCAGTCAAATCCGGTGGTAGTGCTGGATGCCCCGCAGGAGAAAACAGGAATGTTTGATACTGCTGGACCGTCGGTCGTGATTGGTCCAATAGTGCAAACTATTTAAGGTCTCAATCCGGCTAAT
>JBCAZI010000383.1:0-512 GCA_038533095.1 Pseudomonadota bacterium | reverse complement strand
ACGCGACAAGGCGCGGGGCCGATATTCTCGCCGAAGTGATTGGCTTCTCCATGACCTCGGACGCGTCCGACATCGTCATGCCGTCGCAGCAGGGCGCGGCCCGTGCCATTTCAGGCGCGCTCCAGGATGCCGGGATCAATGCCGATCAGGTGGGCTACATCAATGCCCATGGCACCGGGACGGCGGCGAACGACAAAACCGAATGCGCCGCGGTGGCGAGCGTGTTTGGCGCCGCTGCGGACCGGGTGATGATTTCCTCTACCAAATCCATGCATGGTCACCTGATCGGTGGCACCGGCGCGGTGGAGCTTCTGGCCTGTCTCATGGCACTCAAGGACGGCGTCATCGCGCCCACAATCGGGTATGAAGAGCCTGACCCGGAATGCGCGCTCGATGTCGTTCCGAACGAGGCGCGCGAGGCGTCCGTCACGGTGGCGATCAGCAACGCGTTCGCCTTTGGCGGCATGAACGCGGTGCTGGCCCTGCGCAAGATCTGACGCTCAGGTATAAAG
>JBCAZI010000382.1:0-515 GCA_038533095.1 Pseudomonadota bacterium | reverse complement strand
CCTGCTACCGTCATTATCTTCACCGTTGAAAGAGCTTTACAACCCTAAGGCCTTCATCACTCACGCGGCATGGCTGGATCAGGCTTTCGCCCATTGTCCAAGATTCCCCACTGCTGCCTCCCGTAGGAGTCTGGGCCGTGTCTCAGTCCCAGTGTGGCTGATCATCCTCTCAGACCAGCTATAGATCGTCGCCTTGGTGAGCTTTTACCTCACCAACTAGCTAATCTAACGCGGACCGATCTTTCACCGATAAATCTTTCCCCCGGAGGGCGTATACGGTATTACCTTTCGTTTCCAAAAGCTATTCCGTAGTGAAAGGCACGTTTCCACGCGTTACTCACCCGTCTGCCACTATATCGTTCGACTTGCATGTGTTAAGCCTGCCGCCAGCGTTCGTTCTGAGCCAGAATCAAACTCTCAGGTTGAGAATATGAGTTCTGACGAATAATCCCATTGACCAAGGAAAATTGGTCGGGATCGCTTGCATAAAGCAATTTACGTTTTGACGAGAAACC
>JBCAZI010000381.1:0-523 GCA_038533095.1 Pseudomonadota bacterium | reverse complement strand
AAGCAGCCCAGTTCATAGAGTTCCGTGCGCACCGGCCACTACATTACAAATGCAGCATCTTAGCGCTACACATAAAAAACCCTCAGAACTGGGCTGCTTGGAAGGCTTTTGAAGAAATGGTTGATGGGGTGGCACAGCTTGCGTTTGCAAGGAATGTGCAGAGACTGCTATTGAGTTGAGCTGAAAACGCGCACGATTGTGAGCGCAGGAGGTTTGGCGCGAAGCAGTAGATTTGAAGAAGATACACCACATGTGTGGTTGAACCGCTTCCCAATCGGTGGGCACCCTAGCCTCAGTCTTGATCTGTGAGGATTGGGACTTGCAGGTAAGGGCACGCTGCCTATGGGGAAGCTGGAGAGTAGATACCTGGTTGATCCTGCCAGTAGTCATATGCTTGTCTCAAAGATTAAGCCATGCATGTCTAAGTATAAACAAGTTTATATTGTGAAACTGCGAATGGCTCATTAAAACAGTTATAATTTATTTGATAGTACCAACTACATGGATAACCGTAGTAACCTAG
>JBCAZI010000380.1:0-524 GCA_038533095.1 Pseudomonadota bacterium | reverse complement strand
CAGCCCCATGCGCAGCGCCCAGCGGCGTTCCTCATCCCAGCGACCTTCGGGCAAATCCGCCTCGGCCTTCATCGAGCGCCAGCCCTGCAGCTTGGTCAGGTCGGGATGGTGCGCACGTCTTTCGTCGTGGCCATGGTCAAGGGGATGGTGCGACCGGGAGCGGTCATGTGGGCCTGAGAACATGGGTATCCTCCATTATGCGTTGAAACGGAATGCCGCCATCGCGGGCATCAAAATCATAGGTGATCGTCGCGCCATAGGCGTTTGGATCGGTTGGGTCCCAGCGGGGCTTGTCGAAGACCAGCACGCGGTCGCCCAGTTTGAAGCCTTCTTCGAGGTCGTGGGTGACCATGAAGACGGTCATGCTGGTCTCGGCGCGTAGCTCGGTCAGGAAGTCATGCATCGACAGACGCGTGCCGGGATCGAGCGCACCGAAAGGCTCATCGAGCAGGAGAATGCGCGGCTTCGCCATCGGGCAGGCCCTGACGGCCAAGCCGCGCATTCTCCTGCTCGATGAGCCTTTC
>JBCAZI010000379.1:0-526 GCA_038533095.1 Pseudomonadota bacterium | reverse complement strand
CATTACAACGCGGTCATGAAGGTGCTGCCCGAGTTCACGAAAGAAACCGGCATCGAGGTCGAAGTTGACCAGTTGCCCTATCTCAAAATGCGCGAACGCCAGACGCTCGAACTGGCGCAGGACGAAGGCGAATATGACCTGATCGCATACGTTGTGTTCTCCAAAGCCGACTATGTGTTTGCCGATCAGCTCGAGAACCTCGCCAAGTATTTCATGAACCCGAAATTGGCTGACCCGTCCTATGATGCGGGCGACCTGATCGACGGTTATGTCCAGAACATCGGCGTTGCGGGCGGCTTCAAAGGCTATCTGCCGGGTCCAACTGGCTCGCTTTTCGGCATCCCGTTCGGGTCCGAAACCAGCGTGCTGGCCTATCGCAAGGACATCTTTGAAAAGCACGGCATCGCAGAGCCAAAGACCTATGACGATCTGCTGTCAGCCGCCTGCAAGATCCCGGAAGTTGAGCCGGGCATGGGTGGCATGGCCTCCCGCGCGGCCTCGGGTCACCAGGCGAGCCACGCGTTCC
>JBCAZI010000378.1:0-526 GCA_038533095.1 Pseudomonadota bacterium | reverse complement strand
GGTGAGGTACGGTGCAGTTTCCCTCACCTTCGACACAATTTCGTCGTTGGCGAACAAAGTTTTCGCCGACGCAACCCTCGTCCCCGATCGCTCCACCCTCGGCATCTCGTCACACCTCCCCAAAAACCCACACACACACACACACACAAACATACACCACGCAAACGATGCCCCCCGTACCACCCACAAAGCGGTGCTGACCTTCCCCCCTCGCCCGATACCCTTGTATTGTACGATCCACTTGCTCTGCAGCCGCAAAGAGAAAATCTCAGAAAAATCACCTCATCTATCAGAGGACATACAATTTCCCCAAATTTCCACCCTCCCCTCCCTCCCACTTATCGCCTGCTGACGATGGTCCCTCGTTGCCACCCGTTGCGCGGGCCATAAAACTACGGTCGATCTCAGGTGACAGTGAATCAAAACCCACCCCACAGCTGTAACCCAAACAACAACAACGTTTATTGGCCCCTTCCAACAACAACGTTTATTGGCCCCTTCCAACAACAACGTTTATTGGCCCCTT
>JBCAZI010000377.1:0-529 GCA_038533095.1 Pseudomonadota bacterium | reverse complement strand
TTGAAACCGTGCCCGGGCTCTATCCCGAAGTCCGACCGGGGGCCCGGTACTTCCACTCGCTCCGGCTGTTGCAGCAGGTGAAAGAGCTTGATCCTGCGATTTTCACGAAATCCGGCATCATGGTCGGTCTTGGTGAGGATCGTCAGTCCGTCATGCAGGTTATGGACGACATGCGGGCGGCCGATATCGATTTCCTGACCATCGGGCAGTACCTGCAACCCACGCCAAAGCACCATGCGGTGGATCGGTTCGTCACCCCCGAAGAGTTCGCCGCCTATGAAAAGGCCGCCTATGGCAAGGGTTTCCTGATGGTTTCAGCCACGCCCTTAACCCGGTCGAGCTATCATGCAGGTGATGATTTCGAGCGGCTGCGCTCCGCTCGGCAGGCCCGGCACGCCATGCGCTAAACTGCAAAACGCATGATATTCCAAGAAAATCTTTGACAATTCGGTTCCGAATGGTCCCTACTGATGCTGTAGAAGTAACAAAAACACTCTTTTGAGTAACAATTTTGTAACTGGGGGACATA
>JBCAZI010000376.1:0-529 GCA_038533095.1 Pseudomonadota bacterium | reverse complement strand
CCCTCGAGCCGTTCGGCGTAAAGGTCTATGAGCTAACCGAATCCTGCACGCACATCATGGAGAAGGACAAAGCCAGCCTCGACGACATGTATAACGACCTGATGAACCTTGGCCGCATTTTTGGTGTCGAGGATCAGGCAACGGCAATGGTCGACGGTTACAAAGCCGATCTTGCCGCATTCAAAGACGGTTTGGAAACCGGCGAGCCGCTGCGCGTCTTTGTCTATGACAGCGGGGAAGACGAACCTTTCACTGCTGGCCGCTATGCCATGCCCACCGCCCTCATCGAAGCTGCGGGCGGCACAAATATCATGGATGATTTCGAGAAAAGCTGGGCCACCATCACGTGGGAAGAAGTGGTCGAGCGGAACCCGGAAGTCGTGGTCATTGTGAACTACGGCAACGTCACCGCGGAACAAAAACGCGCGTTCATGATGTCCAACCCGGCCTTCGCTGACCTTGACGCGGTCAAGAATGACCGCTTTGTCACGCTGGAATATGTTGCGTGGCCCGGGTGTGGCCTCAACAT
>JBCAZI010000375.1:0-531 GCA_038533095.1 Pseudomonadota bacterium | reverse complement strand
TGACGCCGTCGACCGAATACTGCCGCAGTAACCGGACTGAATTCGCCGGGTTGGTTTCGTCGGTAAGATTAACGAGCAGTGGGCGCAGGCCACGATCCTGCAGGCTGCGGGTGAAGAGGTCGAACACTTCGAGAAAGAGCGGGTTGTGAAAGTTGTTCGAAATCAGCCCGATGAGCTTGGTCCGCCCGGTTGTCAGCGACGATGCCAGCGCATTCGGGTGATAGCCCAGCTCTTGCGCTGCCTTTTCGACCTTGCGGCGGGTCTTGAGCGATACCGATGCGCCTTCGGTGAATGTGCGTGAGACCGCGGATCGCGAAACGCCGGCCTTTTCTGCAACCTCTTTCAGTGTCACTGGCATGAAACAATCCCTTGATCGTCAGAAAAGCTAAGGCCGTGGCCGTCAAATGTGAACCGCCTTTTTGCAACCGGTTGCATTTGAGCGGGGCTTATGCTTTCCTCGCGGATAAGAGGCGGGTTTACCGTCCGGACAACGAGATCTTGGGACATTTTTGGGAGGAACCAATGAAAAGC
>JBCAZI010000374.1:0-533 GCA_038533095.1 Pseudomonadota bacterium | reverse complement strand
ATAGCGGCCAGTGTGGTCACCGCCGCTGCCAGCGAAACACCCCACCATGTGCTCAATATCTGTTTCATTGCTACCTGACCGGGCTTTTGCCGTGATCATGCAGCCCAAAGGCCAAGAAAACGTAAACTCTTGGTTTTTAGAGGGGTCCTTGCCTCCGTTCTTCGGACAAAAGCACGTTGGCTTCAACGTCACCCACCCCCGGCATCGTCATGATCCGGCGGCGCAGGACCCGTTCGAAATCAGCCAAATCGCGGGCCACAACGCGCAAGCGGTAGTCATAAAGGCCCAGCACATGATCAACTGTCTGCACCTCTGGGATGGCACCGATGGCACGTTCAAAGTCTTCAAGGCTCACCCGGCCCTTGGTGGCGAGTTTGACCCCCAAGAACACGGTCACACCAAAACCAACCTTTTCGGCATTCAATAGCAACCGACGCCCCGTCAGCACCCCTGCATCCTGCAATCGCTTGATCCGCCGCCATGTGGCCGATTGGCTTAACCCCAGCTTTTGCGCCAGTTGTGTCGTCGATTGA
>JBCAZI010000373.1:0-534 GCA_038533095.1 Pseudomonadota bacterium | reverse complement strand
GGCGCCAACATGCGGCGGCCCCTCATATGTCCAGACCGACAACTTCATTCCGCAGCATCCAGTGCAGGAACACAATCATCACTACAAAGAATGGCGCGGCGGCGCAGCGGTCGAGCAAACAACCCGGCCAGATCACCGGCTTGCTCATAAAAATGGATTGGCGTGAAAACCAATTCGATGGCCCATTTGGTCGTCAGACCTTCCGCTTCAAGCGGATTGGCAAGCCCCAGACCACAGACCGTCAAGTCCGGACGCGCGTCACGCACACGATCCAACTGCAAGTCCACATCCTGACCTTCCGAGAAGGTCGGACCGGCCGGCACCAAATCCATGTCCGGGCCGACAATATCGCGATGCACATAAGGCTGCCCGATCTCAATCGCGGTCATCCCGCATTCCCGCGTCAGGAACCGCGCCAAGGGGATCTCCAACTGGCTGTCTGGGAACAAAAATACCGATTTTTCAAGAAGCGGTGCACTGGCCTGCTTGACGGCACGTCGCGCACGGTCGCGTGGGGCTCGGGTCACCTCATCA
>JBCAZI010000372.1:0-542 GCA_038533095.1 Pseudomonadota bacterium | reverse complement strand
TCGAGCTGGATGAATTCCTGCATCGCAAACCGGCAGAGCTGTCAGGCGGTCAACGTCAGCGTGTTGCCTTGGCCCGCGCCATCGTGCGTGAGCCTAATGTATTCCTGATGGACGAACCGCTGTCCAACCTTGATGCCAAACTGCGGGTATCGACGCGCGCGCAGATCAAGAACCTGAGCCATGAATTAAAGGTGACAACAATCTACGTGACGCACGACCAGATCGAGGCGATGACGCTCGCCGACCGTGTTGTGGTGATGAGCAAAGGTGTTGTGCAACAGGTGGGCACCCCGACCGAGATTTATGACAACCCTGCGAATACTTTTGTCGCTGGCTTCATCGGCTCACCCGCCATGAACCTGATTGATGGTGAGATGGCGAACGGCACGTTCACCGCGCAGAACATGTCAGTTTCTGGCCTGCCGACGCAGCATTCTGGCCCTGTGACCCTTGGCTTCCGGGCAGAGGATGCAAGCGTTGCGACAAGTCAGGCTGAGATCAATTCCAATGTCTATTCGCTCGAACTCTTGGGCGAGGCGACA
>JBCAZI010000371.1:0-547 GCA_038533095.1 Pseudomonadota bacterium | reverse complement strand
CCTTGCTTGCCATCGAAAGCGCGCCGGAAGATGCGCCCTATCTCGAAGACGATGCGGAGGCATCCGAAACAGAGATGTTCGTCTAAGCCAACAGCCCTCGGCCTGATCGTCAGGCCGAGGGCCTTCAAACCGGTGCCATCCCCTGCGCGCATTCGATGCGCCGAGGTGCCCCGAACCGGTGGTCGAAGGGCACTTCCACTACGGCCATCTAAAGCGTCCGACCTTTAACCCGAAACATCGAAAATCACTTTTCGCGTTCGACCGCAGGGAGAGGCAGCGAATAAGTGATCCATGTGTTAGGTCGGATGCTCTAGTGGCGGTGTCGGGTAACCACTGTTTTGTCGTGGACCGGTTCTTTTCAGCGTTCTCGGTGCGGATTGGCTTGAAGAGATCGTGCCTGTTCGCGCAGCGGTCATGGTTTCCTTGATCGCCCTAGCCCTTATTCAATTTGGTCTGACCGATGCCCCGAGTGTCAGGGTGAAGAGCATCACCGCTGCCAAGCGAATATCGGCGCAGCTTTCAGGTGCTGTGACACAATGGCAGCGGT
>JBCAZI010000370.1:0-547 GCA_038533095.1 Pseudomonadota bacterium | reverse complement strand
AGTTTCCCCTGGCTTCGCCCTACTCAGGCATAGTTCACCATCTTTCGGGTCCTAACATGTCTGCTCCGCCTCAAACCCTTTGGAGCACCGCAGGGTCGGGCCGTGCTGCACGCACGCACAAAGTTCCTAACAAACCCTCACTTTCATTCCGCGCCCGGGTTTTTCCACCCAAACACTCGCACGCATGTTAGACTCCTTGGTCCGTGTTTCAAGACGGGTCGAAAGACGCCATTTTCCCACCGCCATCTCCTTGCGGAGACTGCTTCCTCGGTATCTGCCAGAGCAGCACTGCACAGCCCTAAAAACTTCGAGCTCTGCCGCTCACCCCCACACAGAAACCCGCGGTGGCCACCGTTGCCAGCCCGATACAGCGCTCCTTTGCAAACGCAAAAAAAAAGGCGCTTGGACAGCCGACAGGCACACTGACGTCTTCCGCTTCCCCCTCAGCGGTTTCAGGTCCTCTTTCACTCTCTTTTCAAAGTTCTTTGCATCTTTCCCTCACGGTACTTGTTTGCTATCGGTGTGCCACTAGGTATTTAGCCTTAGC
>JBCAZI010000369.1:0-549 GCA_038533095.1 Pseudomonadota bacterium | reverse complement strand
CGACGCGGGCGACACGCAGTCGACACCCATCGGAATGCCGCGCGCCTCCGCAATCTCGGGCGTGATTTTGGAGGCCGGAAGCACCCCGCCATGGCCCGGCTTCGCGCCCTGGCTCAGCTTGACCTCGATCATCTTGACCTGCGGGTCTTTGGCCTGCTCGCGGAACTTGTCCACATCGAACCGCCCGTCTTCGGTGCGGCACCCGAAATAGCCCGATCCAAGTTCCCAAATGATGTCACCGCCACCTTCCCGGTGATAGCGGCTGATCCCGCCTTCGCCGGTGTCATGGGCAAACCCGCCCTTTTTTGCCCCCCGGTTCAAAGCCGAAATGGCATTGGCTGAAAGCGATCCGAAAGACATGGCAGAGATGTTGTAGAGCGACGCGTCATACGGTGCCTTGCAGTCCGGGCCGCCGATGGTGACGCGAAAGTCGAAATCCTCGATATGCTTTGGCGCGACTGAGTGCGTCAGCCACTCATACCCCGAGTCGTAAACCCGTTGCCGGGTCCCAAACGGGCGTTTGTCTTCCACACCCTTGGCACGCTGATA
>JBCAZI010000368.1:0-552 GCA_038533095.1 Pseudomonadota bacterium | reverse complement strand
CCCCACCTCCCCCCCTCTCTACACACTTTCCCCCCCCCCCCCTCTTCCCATATCACAAAAAAAAAAAAAAAAAAAAAAAAAAAAAACTAGAAAATTCTTATCAGAATTGCACCGCCCGGAGACTCGCTGCACGTAGCGCGAAAACTATGCATTTTATCAAAAAATTTTATTGAACAAAAAAGCTCTAGAATCAAAAAGTACCTACTAGACACCCTCAAAATTGCAAAAAAAGCAATTTTGAAAAAAATAGAATTTTAGCGAGACGCGCTGCGCGTAGCGCAAAAACTATGCATTTTATCAAAAAATTTTATTGAACAAAAAAGCTTTAGAATAGAAAAGTACCTACTAGGCACCCTCAAAAATGCCAAAAAAGCAATTTTGAAAATTTTCGATTTTTTGCGTGACGCGACGCACGTAACTCAAAAACTATGCATTTTATCAAAAAATTTTATTGAACAAAAAAGCTTTAAAATAAAAAATTACCTACTGGGTGACCTCAGAATTGCAAAATTCCAAAAATTAGAATTTTTTTTTCGGTTAACCGGACTTAAC
>JBCAZI010000367.1:0-563 GCA_038533095.1 Pseudomonadota bacterium | reverse complement strand
TCCATGCCTGATCGTTCCGGCCCAAACATCACCGCCACCTTCTGGCCCTCAGCGACACGTTTGCGGGCATCCTGCATCGCCGCCTCTGGCGTCAGCACCAGCTTGGTCAGCCCGCGTGGACGTGCCGTTGTGGCATAGACATAGCCACAATCCGCAATCGCCCCGGCGGTATCCTCAAAGATTTGCGCCTCATCCAGCAGCCGCCCGGCCCCGCTGGCCATGGCCACTGCCTTTTGGTTCGGCCAGCCATCGCGAGGGGCGACAACCCGCATCCGGTCTAACCCGAAATTCCACATGCCCCGCGCCGCCGCACCGATGTTTTCCCCCATCTGTGGGCGGATCAGAACGAAAGCTGGTTGAAGGTCGGCGCTGGGCATCAAAAGCCTCCTGAACAAAGCGTGCCGCCTGATACGCCGCCCGGCTCGCCAAGACAAGAACACCCATGGCCAAGCCCGGCGTTCCCCGCTAAAACCGCGTGGCAATTGAAAGAAAACGGAAACCGCCCCATGTCGGACGCGCAGGATCACCCGCAAATCTATCTGATCAGCCCTTCGGAATTTGAT
>JBCAZI010000366.1:0-563 GCA_038533095.1 Pseudomonadota bacterium | reverse complement strand
TCAAAGATCAACAGGTGGTCGTCCATAGCCTACCAAATCAGCAACACACCTTCGTACTTTCACCCTAGGTCAGCGTCTCCTTACGTAGTGTGTTGAACTTGCAACATGAAAGTGGTACTCCCGTGCGGGGAATCGAACCCCGGCCGCCTGGGTGAAAACCAGAAATCCTAACCACTAGACCACACGGGACATGTCTTCAAGAAAAATACTTTTCATCGAGTAGCCCAAAGATGATATTATTCTGATGAAACAGACTTAAAAAGTAGAGTTTTCATCACTGTTTTGTAGAAGGAAAATATTGAAAGCAATGCCTATATGACACCTCAGCTGCATTTACATATGAGAAAACAAAATAGGCACTGCCCGGATTTGAACCGGGGATCTCCTGTTTACTAGACAGGCGCTTTAACCGCTAAGCCACAGCGCCGAACGATTGTGCTGGCGAAAGATTTGGATCAGACTTCTCTAGTACATAATTTGTGCACTTCAAAGATCAACAGGTGGTCGTCCATAGCCTACCAAATCAGCAACACACCTTCGTACTTTCACCCTAGGTCAGCGTC
>JBCAZI010000365.1:0-576 GCA_038533095.1 Pseudomonadota bacterium | reverse complement strand
TGATCGGCCAGTTCCGGCTGATCAATTTCTGGCGTTCATGGTTTCTGATGCATTCCAAAGCGTGATCCCGACAACGAACTGGATGTACCCCGCTGTGATACCAGAGGCTGGTTTGCCAGATGGTTTTGAAACCCTGCTGGACCCGGATGGTTGGCTCTTGTTGCCTCCTGATATGGCCGCAAGCCAGCGTGATGCGGCGCTGGATGCATGGCGCACAGCGCTGTCCCAGTAACAGCGCGTTGGCCCAGTGCCGCGGCAGCGGCGCTGGTGCTTGTGCTGACCCTTGGCACCCTGGGCGCTGTTGCCTGGCGTGCGGAATGGGGCGGCGGATTGGCCCCGGCGGATTGGGCTGCGATCCGGTTCACTGTTATCCAGTCATTACTATCTGCGCTGTTGAGCGTGCTATGCGCGATCCCCGTTGCGCGCGCTTTGGCGCGACGCAGGTTCCGCGGGCGGCAATTGCTGATCACCCTGCTCGGTGCCCCTTTCCTTTTGCCTGTTATCGTGGCTGTCCTTGGCCTTTTGGCGATCTTCGGGCGTGGCGGGCTGTTGAATGACGGGTTGGTCTGGTTGGGT
>JBCAZI010000364.1:0-577 GCA_038533095.1 Pseudomonadota bacterium | reverse complement strand
GTAATGGTTAGCATAGTTGCCTTCCAAGCAGTTGATCGGGGTTCGATTCCCTGCTGACGCAATTTTGTTGTGACTTGCAATTGTCATCAGATCAAGTTGGAAAGACATTGAAAAACTTCAATTCATAGGCGTTAGTGGTGTAATGGCTAGCATAGTTGCCTTCCAAGCAGTTGATCGGGGTTCGATTCCCTGCTGACGCACTTTTTTAGTCAATTCTTATTACAAAAGCAAACAAAAAATAAAAAGCTGTCAGAAGTGGGATTCGAACCCACGCCCACATTCGTGGACCAGAATGCTCTCACCATTTATTCGGGGAAGGATCTATCCTTGAGTCTGGCGCCTTAGACCACTCGGCCATCCTGACATATCTAATGAATGGTTGAAGGACATTATAATAGAAGAATCTTTTTTGAGAACCAAAAAGTGCTCCAGGTGAGGTTTGAACTCACAACCTCCGCATATCTTGCACCATTAACTGCCTATAAGTACGGCGCGCTGACCGATTGCGCCACTGGAGCAGGCACACCAAAAGTGTGAAATCTCAGTCGGGAGCATAAAAAGTTATCCTATATAAAAG
>JBCAZI010000363.1:0-579 GCA_038533095.1 Pseudomonadota bacterium | reverse complement strand
TAAGAGGGCACCCCTTCTCCCGAAGTTACGGGGTCATTTTGCCGAGTTCCTTAGAGAGAGTTATCTCGCGCCCCTTAGTTTACTCAACCTCCCTACCTGTGTCGGTTTCGGGTACGGGTACTTAGCTTTCAACACATAATCGGCTTTTCTTGGCACTATCATTCACTACGCGTTCTCCGTGGAGAACTCCCAATCCAATCAGGGTGTAGCTATCCTTCATGCGTCCTGACTACGCTCCCACTTAATAGTTAGGGATTATTGACCCTATGTCCATCGACTACGCTTTTCAGCCTCGCCTTAGGTCCCGACTAACCCTCCGAGGACGAACCTGGCGGAGGAACCCTTAGGGTTTCGGGGTATATGATTCTCACATATATTTTCGCTACTCAAGCCGACATTCTCACTTCTATACAGTCCACAACTGCTCGCCGCTATTGCTTCTACCCATATAGAACGCTCCCCTACCACTTATCAAATAAGTCCGCAGCTTCGGTACATTACTTAGTCCCGTTCATTTTCGGCGCAGGAGCGCTTGACCAGTGAGCTATTACGCTTTCTTTAAAGGATGGCTGCTTCTAG
>JBCAZI010000362.1:0-585 GCA_038533095.1 Pseudomonadota bacterium | reverse complement strand
AGGCCAACTGGCCCGCGCGTCAGTTGAACTGGCCAAAGACTGGCGCACCGACAAATACCTGCAAAAGCTGGAAGCGATGTTGATCGTCAGCGACGGGAAAGAGCTCTTTGTCATCACCGGCGCAGGCGATGTCCTGGAACCCGAATATGATATCGCGGCCATCGGATCAGGCGGCAACTATGCCTTGGCCGCAGGTCGTGCGATGATGGATACTAAGAAAGACGCCGAAACCATTGCGCGCGAAGCAATGGCGATTGCCGCTGATATCTGCGTTTATACCAATGGCAATCTGACGGTTGAGGCCATCAAAGCATGATCGAACGCGATGATCTGAAAGCTGCTGTTGGCAGCGGTCTGATCAGCGAACGACAGGCCGCTGGGCTGATCAGCCTGTCTGACAGCCGCCGTGGCGCACGCGAAAACCTGAAGCCCGGCGACGAACCTTTTGAACTTTTCAAAGGGTTCAACGAGATTTTCATCGTCATTGGCCTGATCATTCTATCCTTCGGCTGGTGGGGCGTTGTCGCACTCGCGCTGGGTGATGAGATTGTGAACCTGCAAGATTATGCAATGCATTGCATAATC
>JBCAZI010000361.1:0-585 GCA_038533095.1 Pseudomonadota bacterium | reverse complement strand
CGTCGGGCACCGGGACCGCGGGTTTACTTCTCCCCTTTCAGTAGCACGTCGCGAGCAGCCGGGCTATCCGCCGATGGCCGCGCACGGATTGGTAGCCGGGGCCCCTCACGGGGCCGCGGCGAAGACCGCGCCGGTTCTGAGGTGGTCGTCTGGCATACACTGCGAGGAGGCTCCCCCGAGGAGACTCTCGCGACGGTGAATCGGTCTCCCACCTGACCCGTCTTGAAACACGGACCAAGGAGTCCAACAGAGGTGCGAGTCGAAGGGTGACACTCTAGACCCGGAGGCGCAATGAAAGTAAGCCACCAGATGGCTGGCCGATCCCCGGCCGGCGGTCCGCGCGCGTCGTGGGCGGTGTCGTCCCGGGGGAAACCCCGGGCGCGCCGTGGCCCGGCGCGGCGGCCGACGGCAGGCGAGGGTGCCCGCCACGGCGGCCCCACGTCTGAGCCTTGACTGTGCAGGGGCGCAGGCCGAGGACTTGCCGCCAGGCGGCCCGGGCCCGTTGCGGCCTCGCGCCGCGCGAGGTCCGGTGTCCGCCGGCAAGTACCTGGGAGCACCCACGTTGGGACCCGAAAGATGGTGAAC
>JBCAZI010000360.1:0-586 GCA_038533095.1 Pseudomonadota bacterium | reverse complement strand
CACCTTGGTTTTGCCGCCCTGCCGGGATTGCGCAACCGCGTTCAGATATTCGTTCGCGGCGACGTAATCGACCTGACCGGCGGGGGCCGTCACGGTTGAGACTGACGAGAACAAGACCATCCAGTCCAGCGCGCCATCGGGGAAGAGATCGCTCAGCACTTGCGTGCCCTGCACTTTGGCCGTCAGGACGGTGTCAACGCTGTAGGATTCCTTCGACAGGATCGGCGCGTCGTCAATGGCACCCGCGGCGTGGATGACGCCTTGGATGTTGCCCCAGCGTTCGGTCATCGCTTCAACCGCGGCGTTCATCTCAACCGGGTTCGAGACATCGGCCTCAAGCACCATGACCTCGCCACCCGCGGCCTCGACCGCCTGCAGGCCGCGAATACGGCGCGCCTTGGCGCTGTTGGTCGAGACCGTGCGCAGTACCTCGTCCCAGGTCTCGCGGGGCGGAAGCGGTGAGCGGGCGACAAAGCCGATCTTGGCGCCATAGTCGCGGCCAAGCCGCTCGGCCAGCGTCAGGCCGATGCCGCCCAGACCACCGGTCATCAGGATGACGGCGTCTTTTTCAATCGGGATCGCATCC
>JBCAZI010000359.1:0-589 GCA_038533095.1 Pseudomonadota bacterium | reverse complement strand
AATCTTTAGGCTGGCTGAGAACCATACAGCCCTTCTCGGCACACCCTTTGCGAGATCCGATTAGTAAAGAGATTTACAGTATTGGCGTAACGCCGATGGGCAAGATGAGCATCTATCGCTGCGATGCCAACTGCAATCTCATCAAACAGCGACAGCTCTCACTCAACGGTGTCTTGCTAGTGCACAGTTGTGCGATCGCAGGTCCGTATTTAGTGTTTTTAATCTCACCAGTCACCGTCGATACCCCGTCTATTTTATTGAACAAAAAAGCCTTTGCCGATGCGGCACAGTGGGCAGGAAATCGCGGCACTCGCATACTTACAGTTGATCGTGAAACCCTCGACACGGTTTCCGACAGCACCACAGATGCTTGGTTTCAATGGCACTATGGCAACGGCTGCGTAGAAAAAGATGGCAGTGTCAAACTCAACTTTGCCAAATTTGATGACTTCATGCACATCAACGAAGTGCTGCGAGAAGTCCCGACCGGACGCGTCAAAACAAAAGCCTATGGACGACTCTGCCAGCTCAGGTTAAACCCTAAAACAGGCCAAATCCTTAGCCACAACTGTGTGCTCGATCGTGACTG
>JBCAZI010000358.1:0-591 GCA_038533095.1 Pseudomonadota bacterium | reverse complement strand
CGAACTGGTTGTGACCGCAGGCGATATCCCCGAGAGCATCACGATCAGCGTCGAAGGTCTCGACCAGTTCGACTTCCGGACGCACCATGGTCAAAAGACCGCCCTTACGCAGGCCCGGGCACTCATCTTCGCCGGTGACTTCCACCGGGATGAAGAGATTGATCTTGGTGGTCCGCTTCAGGCGCATGAAGTCGACATGCCGCGGCAAGTCTTTGACGACATCGCGCTGCACGTTCCGGCAGATGACGCGGACGTCTTCTTGACCTTCGACCTTCATATTGTAAAGGGTCGACAGGAAGCGTCCGTCTTTCAGCTTCTTGAACAGGATGTTGAAGGGGATGTTGATCGGAAGCGGATCGGTTCCGCCGCCATATACGATGCCTGGTACGAGCCCGTCTCTACGAGCCTGACGGGCGGCCCCCTTGCCTGTCCCCGTCCGCACCAAGGCGTTGAGATCAGGAATCTCGCCAGCCATGGGTCTTCTCCAAATTGTGTCTGGGACCGGCCTCCAAGGGTGTCCGTATCCCGTGAAGCCGCGCGTATAGCTGTGATTCGGGGGTTTGGGAAGACCTGTTGGCGCGAAACCGGGGG
>JBCAZI010000357.1:0-595 GCA_038533095.1 Pseudomonadota bacterium | reverse complement strand
GTTCAATTCGTCACAGCTTGCGTCAAATCTTCTGCGCGCAACGCCGCGTGGATCGACCTGGATCTCTAAGACATGACCGACTTTTTCAAAGGCATTCCCCCTGTCACCTATCAAGGCCCCGGCAGTCACGACGCCTTCGCCTATCGTCACTATGACCCCGCTGAAATGCTGGGCGGCAAGCGCATGGAGGATCATCTGCGCTTTGCGGTGGCCTACTGGCATTCCTTCGCGTGGGAGGGTGGCGATCCCTTCGGCGGTCAGACCTTGATCCGTCCGTGGCACCCCCAAGATGATATGGGGCGGGCCAAGATGAAGGCCGATGTGGCGTTCGAGATGTTCGAGATCCTAGGCCAGCCGTTCTTTTGCTGGCATGACGCGGATGTCAGGCCGGAAGGGGCGACATTTGCCGAAAGCCTAAGCCGGCTCGATGAGATCACCGACTATTTCCTGTCGAAGATGGAGGGCAAGACTATCGGCTGTCTCTGGGGTACGGCCAACATGTTCTCGCACCGGCGCTGGATGGGTGGGGCGTCGACGAACCCCGATCCGGATGTCTTTGCCTATGCAGCGGCGACGGTAAAATCCTGCATGGACG
>JBCAZI010000356.1:0-599 GCA_038533095.1 Pseudomonadota bacterium | reverse complement strand
TGTCGCCACGCTTTTCTCGACGATCGACCCACTCCTTTCTTAGCTTTGGTAGTCCGTTGCGCGGGTCGAAGGTCGTTTCGTGCAACAATTTAAGCTCTGCCAGGACACTCTCCCAGTCTTCATCCGCGCAATGCAGCCGACCTGCAGCTGCTGCTTGAAACACCAGCCTTCTCCTCTGTGAGCAGTTGACGGAATCGCTCCTTGTTGTCAAAGTCCGGCTCCAAGACGATATCCTTCAGCAAGTCGAACAGCTGCGGGGTTTGTGTCGCCATGTCCTTGATCTCGGATTTTAGGATCGGTCAGACCCATCGATTCCAGGACGTTCTTCGTAGCGTCTCCCATTTCAAGAGTGGCTAAGATCTGGGTCCACGCGGCGTTCGTAGAGTCGGCTGTCGTTCGCGACTTTTCGCTGCTGACTTCCTGAACGGAGAACGATGGCGGCGAGTCGGCTCCAGGATCGACTATTACGAAGAGGAACTCTTTGTCGTCGATCGTCCGCATCGGCGAGTCGGCTCCAGGATCGACTATTACGAAGAGGAACTCTTTGTGGTCGATCGTCACATCGATTTGAATCCTAGTGGGAAGACGTGGTCCTTGTC
>JBCAZI010000355.1:0-612 GCA_038533095.1 Pseudomonadota bacterium | reverse complement strand
TCGAAACCGGGCAGCACCTTGTGTTTTGTACGTACCGCCGGCTGCTTAGAGGCGACCCGTCATATAATCCACTATGAGGTATCTAAGTTCTCGTGGTGTAGTGGTTATCACGTGTGCTTCACACGCACAAGGTCCCCGGTTCGATCCCGGGCGAGAACATTTTACAGTAAATTGCAAAGGAATTGGAAATAAATTGGTAAATCAGAGAAAAGCGTGTACCAGCTCCCGCGTGGTCTAGTGGTTAGGATTCGGCGCTCTCACCGCCGCGGCCGGGGTTCGATTCCCCGCACGGGAACCATTTTTTTTTTTCCTTTTGTTTCCCATATACTTGGTCCATCTAACCCTGTTTGTGCCCTCAACGACCACAGTCCTCGGTAGTATAGTGGTGAGTATCTCCGCCTGTCACGCGGAAGACCGGGGTTCGATTCCCCGCCGGGGAGGCTCTTTTTTAGATGACTAACTCAGAATTTACGGCTCATTTAACGCATATCGTCCCGTTGCTCCTCTTCCTCTTCCCTTCTTTTCCCTCTTATACATTCTCCCTTTCCTCCTCCTCATCCTCTTCCTCTTCCTCTCATCCTCTATTACCGCCGAGGATCGCGGCAGTCGGAA
>JBCAZI010000354.1:0-625 GCA_038533095.1 Pseudomonadota bacterium | reverse complement strand
GTCAAAGCGTATCGGCTGCTCTTCAGCCCCTGGGTGGGATACAACTGTCGCTATCACCCGACGTGTTCGGCTTACGCCCTCGAAGCCCTCGAAAAGCACGGCGCAGTGAAGGGTACATGGCTCGCCGCCCGCCGCATCGCGCGCTGCCACCCGTGGGGCGGTAGCGGCGTAGACAACGTGCCGGACTGAGCCCTCTCGCTGAGTTGAAGATTGCCCTGGTTCGATCCGAGCTATGTTTGCCCGGAAAGACCAGGGGAATCTTCAACTCAGCGAGAGGGCTCAGTCCGGCACGTTATCTACGCCGCTGCCGCCCCACGGGTGGCAGCGCGCGATGCGGCGGGCGGCGAGCCATGTGCCCTTTACTGCGCCGTGCTTTTCGAGGGCTTCGAGAGCGTATGCCGAACATGTCGGGTGATAGCGACAGTTATGTCCCACCCAAGGGCTGAAGAGCAGCCGATACGCTTTGACCGGAAGGGCGACGATGCGCGCGGCGAAGGTCATGAATGCGCCTTGGCGAGCGCAGTGCGGAGATCGGCCTGCAGTTCGGCAAAGTCACGTGCGGCGGTCAGGTCACGTCGCCCAATCAATACATAGTCGAACCCGTCCCGGCCAAGTTCGGGCAAAG
>JBCAZI010000353.1:0-630 GCA_038533095.1 Pseudomonadota bacterium | reverse complement strand
GTGCCACGTAATATGGCGCCACCAACGCACGCTGTGCGGCAGATGTCTGTTGCGAAGAAAGCTGTGGCGACAAAGGCAAAGCCAAAGTCAACGAAAGCAAAGATCGCTGCAGTGCCTGCGCCAAAGCCAGTCGCGAAGGCCGCGGTCAAAGCTGATACTAAGCCAGCTGTCGCTAAAAAGCCGACACCTAAGCCGGTCGCCGTAAAAGCGCCAAAGGTTGAAACAAAGCCAGCGGTGAAAACCAAGGTTCCTGCGCAAAAACCAGCGGCAAAGGTCACGCAGCCCGCATCCAAACCAAAAGCGGCGGCGAAACCGCAGACAGACCCAAAAGTGAAGCCCGTCGCGGCAAAAGCGCCCGCCAAGGTGGCAGCACCAAAGACGGCGAAGACTGCTCCAAAGGCAGAGGTTGCCAAAACATCCCCCAAGCAAGTTGCTCCGAAAGCTGAGCCCAAAACAAAGCCTGCAGCAGCGAAAGCACCAGCACCAAAGACAGCCAAGGTTGCAAAGACCGCGCCAAAGCCAAAGACGGTGAAACCTGCGGCAAAGCAGACCGCGCCAAAAGCAGAGGATATGAAACCCGTGCCTCAGGCCGCTGCCCCAAAAGCCAAGCCAGCGACGAAGAAGGCCGCG
>JBCAZI010000352.1:0-636 GCA_038533095.1 Pseudomonadota bacterium | reverse complement strand
AGTCAGTGGGTCGCGAAAAAAAGTGTTGAATTGAATTGAATTGAATTGAAATGACTTTTGAACGTGTGGGTACGGTAGGGTAGGGTAGGGTAGGGTAGGGTAGGTTTTATGTGATAGTTAGGTAATCGATGCACATAGATATTTCATTGGTTTTGTCGAACACTTGGAATGTTCTTCTTGAGGATAAAGAGGCTGCACTCACTTGAATAAAGGTTATTTTGATCTGAAAATTGTTTTCATGATCAATAAATTTATAATATAACCTGAATCAGGCGAGAGAACCCCCTGAACTTAAGCATATTAGTAAGGGGAGGAAAAGAAATCAACTGAGATTCCCTTAGTAGCGGCGAGCGAACAGGGATGAGCTCATCGGGAAGGTTAATGGTAACATTAACCGGTGTCCGGTTTGGATTGATGTCCTGGCTAACTAAACAGCATTGTAGATACATTGGAAAATGTTATCAAAGAAGGTGACAATCCTGTATCAATGTTGTTGCTAAATAGTTAGTCGATTTGCATGGCTCAATCTAGCGAGTAGAGTTGATTGAAAGTTCAACTTGAAGTTGGAGATAAGCCTCTCCAAAAGCTAAATATAAGGCGAGACCGATAGCGAACAAGTACCGTGAGGGAAAGTTG
>JBCAZI010000351.1:0-645 GCA_038533095.1 Pseudomonadota bacterium | reverse complement strand
GGGGGCAGCCGCAAGCATATGACGGATGTAAACATGGATCATCCAGCCCAACATGATGCCATTGAGGACATGCCAGATGAAGTGGGTGCCAACGCTGATGCTATCGCACAGCATTTCATCGACCGAACGGAAGGTGATCGAGGTGGTCAGGATCGCCGCTCCGATCAAGAAGCCAGAGACGATCTGCGGGTCATGCCGCAGCCGGATCGCGTAAAGCACCAAAAGCGTCGGGACGGTCCAGTAGAAATTGGATATCGCAAAGAAGGGCACTTGCGCGGTGAGCCAGACCACACCAACAGCATAAGGAAAGAACCCAAGCGTCGCGATGAAGGCAATCCAGCCTTTCATTGGGATGAAGTCTCGGTTGACGGCGAAAAGGTAGATCAGGATGAATGCCCCAATCGGGGTAACGTCCAGCAGCAGCGCCCAGATCGTGGCATGTGTGTGGAACAGATAACTGCCAACGCCGATCATGAACAAGACTGCTGTCAGCAATCGGGCAATTGGCACCCGCGCACTCCGTCGCCACAAGATGACCGCTGCAATGATGAAGGCGATATTCGTGACCGCGTTCAGCGGCTCGGACCAATAGGTGAAATCGGTGCGCTCGCAATAGCCATCAATTTGTTCGAACCAGTCCATGAG
>JBCAZI010000350.1:0-653 GCA_038533095.1 Pseudomonadota bacterium | reverse complement strand
GCGTCCGTTCACATCCGGCGCAGCTTATAAGTCGATCTGGAACGAGGATGAGGGTGAGAGCCCGTTGATGACGATCACCAAGGCCCAGACAGCCAAGATCAAAACATCAATGGAACAGCGCTATGGCGACAGAGTGGTCGTTGATTTCTGCATGCGCTACGGCAATCCGTCCACCAAGTCCAAGGTCCGCGCTTTGGTAGAGCAAGGGTGCCGGAAGATCCTGTTCTTCCCGCTGTACCCGCAATACGCCGGCGCAACCACTGCGACCGCCAACGATCAGTTCTTCCGTGCACTGATTGACGAGAAATGGGTGCCTGAAGTCCGCACGGTGCCCGCCTATTTCGCGCGCCCGTCCTATATTGAAGCGCTCGCACAATCGATCGAACGCGCCTACGCGGCGGCCGAAAAGAAACCCGACATCCTGGTGTGTTCTTACCACGGCGTGCCGAAACGGTATCTGTTGGAAGGCGATCCCTATCACTGCCAGTGCCAGAAAACGACGCGTTTGCTGAAAGAACGCCTTGGATGGCAGGACACAGACATCGTGACCACGTTCCAGTCGCGCTTCGGCCCCGAAGAATGGCTCAAACCCTACACGGTTGATGAAGTCGCGCGCCTGGCCGAAGACGGCAAGAAAAACATCGCGGTCTGCG
>JBCAZI010000349.1:0-656 GCA_038533095.1 Pseudomonadota bacterium | reverse complement strand
TTCATTTTTGACAATTATTTTTGAAACAACAACCTCTACTACAAAAACAACAACAAAAAAAAAACAACAACAACAGTCGCAAAAGCGTTACATGGTCAGCGGTTCCCCATGCCCCCTTATTAGTTTCATAAATGTTAGCTATTCAGTTAGTTTTGTAGTTAGGGGGCAGCGGCCCCGTAGGGGACGATGACCTATGGTACCACCACAGGGAAATTTTCATTTTTTCAGAACCAGCTAAGAGGAAGCTGCAGCACTGGGAGGGCCTCGGAGGGCTGGGAGCTAGGTGAGCCTCAGAGCCAGCGGGGAGGGCCTCAGAGCCAGCTGGGAGGGCCTCAGAGCCAGCCGGGAGGGCCTCAGAGCCAGCTGGGAGGGCCTCAGAGCCAGGTGGGAGGCACTGGGGGGGCAGGGGGACGGAGAAAAAAGAGAAAATAACGGAGCATTCATAGTATGTGGTGGTACCATAGGTCATCGTCCCCTACGGGGCCGCTGCCCAAAAAGTAGTGGAACCGCTGACCATTTGATATGATGCCTCTTGGGGACTGGTTTCTCCTTCCCCCCCTGGGGCCTCCCACCTGGCTCTGAGGCCCTCCCAGCTGGCTTTGGGGCCCTCCCAGCTGGATCTGAAGCCCTTCCAGCTGGCTCTGAGGCCCTCCCAG
>JBCAZI010000348.1:0-657 GCA_038533095.1 Pseudomonadota bacterium | reverse complement strand
CCTCTCGCACCCAAAGCGAGAGGCCCCGGGTTCGATTCCCGGTTGAGCCCATCAAAATTTAGTCCACATCCTGACCATGCCCAGAAACAAGCTAGGAGGTATCAGGAAATGAAGTCCCGCATCAACAAACCCGCATTTCCAGCAAACACATCTGCAAGAATAATGCCCGAACGAGCCTGTACACTTCAGGTGTATTCCCTGAGCTTTCAGAAAACAAAAGTGTCCTCAGTTCAGCAAAGATGACTTGCAACTTTCATTGCAGCCTAATAATAATTCGGCTGGACAGCAAGTTTTCTTTCTGTCTAGGCCCACTCAACAAACCAATATGCTTTGTTTGAAAACTTTTTCTTGAAAAACTTTCGTTCGAAAATTGAGAGGCGTTTTTGACTTGTTTGATAGAAAATTATTTGCTTCAATAGAATTTAGTAAAAATATGACTTTAGGCAATGTAGCAGCCCGGCTAGCTCAGTCGGTAGAGCATGAGACTCTTAATCTCAGGGTCGTGGGTTCGAGCCCCACGTTGGGCGAGTTTTCACTGGAAACACATTGAAACAAAAAACAATTATTCAAACAAACGTTGGATATTAAACAAACTGTCTCTACTGATAACATCGCGGCTCAATGGTCTAGTGGTATGATTCTCGCTTTGGGTGCGAG
>JBCAZI010000347.1:0-659 GCA_038533095.1 Pseudomonadota bacterium | reverse complement strand
GACTGAAGATCTGAAGGTCCCTGGTTCAATCCCGGGTCGCGGCAGCTGCCTGTGCATTTTTGAAAGTCCATGATCTTAGTGTTGGTGTCGTGAATCGTAGAAGGGCAGTGGTTAATGTAGTAAGCTACGATGGCCGAGTGGTTAAGGCGTTTGACTTGAAATCAAATGGGTTCTACCCGCGTAGGTTCGAATCCTACTCGTAGCGCGATTCGAATGTTTAAGCCAAAGCTATACACCAAATGACAGCAGTCTGTTCCCTTCCCACTACCCCTGATAGCATGTAAATGTACAGTAGGCTGCAATGGCCGAGTGGTTAAGGCGTTTGACTCGAAATCAAATGGGATCTTCCCGCGTAGGTTCGAATCCTACTTGCAGCGAATATTGGGCTTTGTCCAAAGATTGACACTGAAATGAATGTTGATATTGAGACAAACAGAGCTATTCTAGACTGGGTAAGCTGCGATGGCCGAGTGGTTAAGGCGTTTGACTAGAAATCAAATGGGATCTTCCCGCGTAGGTTCGAATCCTACTCGCAGCGATTGACGACAGAAATGCAAAGTTTTCATAGGGAATCTTCAGCATGAGTTACCTTGATGATGAAATGGAGTGGAATTAGAACTGAGATAAAAACATCATGGACAACATCTTGATCTTTCACC
>JBCAZI010000346.1:0-695 GCA_038533095.1 Pseudomonadota bacterium | reverse complement strand
TCAGCGTGCCCATACGTGTGCCCAGCCCTGCGGCGAAAAACAGGATTGGCATGCTGACCGAAAATATGCCCAAGGCACTGATACCCGTTGCGGGCAAACCGCTGATCGACCACGCATTGGACATCGCGGCAGAGGCAGTTACCGGTAAAAAGGTGATCAATCTGCACTACCACGGTCAGATGATCAAAGATCATCTTGCAGGGCAGGCGATTGATTTCTCGGACGAAAGTGATGCGCTGTTGGAAACCGGGGGCGGTTTGCGAAAGGCCCTACCGCTGCTTGATGGCAATCCGGTTCTGACCATGAACACCGATGCCGTTTGGCACGGGCCCAACCCCGTGCAATGTATTTTGGACGCTTGGCGACCAGAGATGGAAGCGCTGCTTTTGATTGTCGAAAAACACAACGTTCACGGCCATCTGGGCAAAGGTGACTTCGCAGTGGACGATAGTGGGCGACTGCACCGCGCGCCAAAGGCGATCTACACGGGCCTTCAGATCATCCGCACTGATGTGCTATCCGAAATCGCAGAGACCGCTTTTTCCATGAACCTTGCGTGGAACATCATCGCGGCACGCAACGGGCTTTTTGGCACAATCTATGACGGGCAATGGTGCGATGTCGGCCAACCCGCCAGCATCCCGGTGGCCGAGGCGATGTTGCATGTTTGAACCGCAAACCACACCACGGATCTT
>JBCAZI010000345.1:0-696 GCA_038533095.1 Pseudomonadota bacterium | reverse complement strand
TGATGGTGATCTCAGACGGCGCACCCGTGGACGACTCAACTTTGTCCGTTAACCCTGCGAATTACCTCGAAAAACACCTGCGCGATGTCATCGCGATGGTCGAGAAGCGCAAGGCAGTGGAGCTGGTTGCCATTGGGATTGGGCATGATGTGACCCGCTATTACGAACGGGCGGTAACAATCACGGATGTGGAACAGCTGGCCGGTGCGATGACAGAACAATTGGCGAGCCTTTTTGACAGTGACCCGCGCAAACGGGCGCGTGTTTTGGGGATGCGTCAGGCCAGCTAACAGGTCCGCTTGTGGTGGCCATAGATGCCTCCGGCGGAAGTTTGATTGGACATAGAAAGAAGGCTGGTTTCACATATGTTTCAGACGTTTGAGGCGCAATCTTCACCTGAACAAGGCCCACCGCGGCTGGCCGCTTTACGTGATTTGATGAACCGGAAAAGCTTTGACGCTTTTCTGGTGCCCCGCGCGGATGCCCATCAGGGCGAATATGTGGCCCCCCGCGATGCGCGGCTGGAGTGGCTGACTGGGTTTTCAGACTCTGCCGGGTTTTGTGCGGTTTTGGCGGATGTGGCGGGTGTTTTCATTGACGGGCGCTACCGCGTGCAGGTGCGCGCGCAGGTTGCTGATATTTACACCCCCGTGCATTGGCCGGAAACTCAGCTGGCCGATTGGCTGCTAAAGCAGC
>JBCAZI010000344.1:0-698 GCA_038533095.1 Pseudomonadota bacterium | reverse complement strand
GCGGGTGTCAGCGCTGCTGGTTTCTTCCGTGACGTGGGCGTGTTTGAACTGCGTCCTTCGGCTTCGGTCAACTTGACACCTATGTGGACGTGGCTATAACCTGCCCCACGGCCCCCAGTTTCTTGGAAGGCACACAGGCCCGCCGCGGGAAAGCCGCTCACATGAAGTTCCAGCAAAAGCATAGGAAGTATGCTTCGGCGGTTCGGGCTCAGCCTGGTGGGGTAGGCCTCCAACCCCACTTCCTCCCCCTGGTCTGGGAGACGTTCGGTTTTACCCATGCGAAGTCGGCCTCTTGGCTGGATCGTCAGCTTAAACATGCCCCCGGGGTTCGGAATAGGCTTCTGCGGGAGATCTCATGGGTCTTATGGAGGTCGTCGGGAGCGATCCTGGAACGCGCTTATCGGCGCCTCTGCTGGTTCCACTCCTATCAGCCGGAGTTCTCTAGTGCCGCTACGTGACAATGAATTAATCAACCTCCCTGCCCGCCCACTTGGCTCGCCATTTCCTTAGGAGTCAATAAATGTGCTGTTGTTTGTTGGATACAGATCTTAGAGGGCAATCAACTCAGAAGGGGGGCAGATTGGCAGAGCGCAGGAAGGATGATACGGCTGTATGTACCTGCACATTCTGTGGCTCAATTTTGATCTCTTTTGGAGCACTGTTCTATGGCTGTCACTTGTTGAGAAGCTTTCGGCACT
>JBCAZI010000343.1:0-712 GCA_038533095.1 Pseudomonadota bacterium | reverse complement strand
CGCAGCTGGGTCCCGCACGAGCGCGCGCCCCAGAGCCACCCTTTGCCGCTGCCCGCCCGAAAGCTGCCCCGGTTTGCGATCCAGCAACGCGCCGATTTCCAGCATATCGGCTGCTTCCTGCACCGCAGAAACGATCTCGGCACGCTGTTCGTTGGCACCCGGCAGGAAGGGCCCGATCAAGGGCAGCCGTTGCACGGCTGTCAACGACCGCATTCGCAAAGGCACAGCGATGTTCTCGGCCACAGTCAGATGCGGATAAAGCGCGTAGGATTGGAACACCATCGACAGGTTGCGATCCGCCGCGCGCGTCCCGGTGACGCCTTTGCCATCAATCGCAATGTCGCCGCTGGTCGGATCCTCAAGACCTGCGATGATGCGCAGCAGTGTCGACTTCCCGCACCCTGACGGCCCAACGAGTGACACGAACTCCGCATCCGCGACGTCCAGCGTCACGCCTTTCAGCACCTCGGTGTCACCAAAGCGTTTGGTCACCGATGAGATCGACAGGCCAGCCATGCGATTCCCCCATTCGTTGACACAGGGCTACTGATGCTGAGCCACAATTTTGTGACGTCATATTAGTGAAACCGATGGGGTCTATGAGTTGCGCGAAAGGAGGCTTTATGCGCCCCAATCACCATCAGTTCATCGCCTTCGCCTATGTTATCCGCGAGGGCAGCTTTTCCGCTGCGGCAGCGCGTATGGGCGTGAC
>JBCAZI010000342.1:0-728 GCA_038533095.1 Pseudomonadota bacterium | reverse complement strand
GTCAGGTCAGTCTGACTTAGTCTTTGTGCTTATGCGGTGCCCACAAACGCTTGTTTGTCAGGTAAAGCAGCACTGACAGAACGGTCAGGAACAGAACACCGGTCAAACCAGCTTCCTTACGTGCGACCAGCTTGGGTTCGGCAGTCCACATCAGAAAGGCGGCAACATCCATTGCGACATCTTCCAGCTCGGTGGAATGGCCATCGGCATATTCAACATCGTCACCCCACAGTGGCTGCGACATTGAAATCCAGGACCCGGGCACCATGTGCTTGCCCTTTTCGTCGATGCAGCTTTCCGGAAAACCACCTGCTGCGAATGCAACATTATAAAAGCCATCCATCGGCTCGCCTTCCAGCGCGCACTCAGGCTCTTCATGGTAGCCCGTCATCAAGGACGCGATATATTCAGCACCGCCCATACCATAGATGAACTGGTTGATCCCGGTGCCTTCAGGTCCGCTGAAGCCTGCGCGTGCCTTTGCCATCAGGCTGAGGTCTGGCGCATTTTGCGCTTCGTTTGCGGGAAAGGTATTTGCCGGTGAGAACGTGATCTGATCGTCTGTTTCAGGATCAATGTATTGCGGATTCGCATCCCAATCCCAAAGCGTGAACTGCTCTGCATAGGCACGCATCTGATCTTCTGGAAGGCCGGGGCCCCCATCATCAGACAGGTTGCGGAACGCGACATATTCTAAGCCGTGACATGCCGCGCAAATTTCAGTGTAA
>JBCAZI010000341.1:0-731 GCA_038533095.1 Pseudomonadota bacterium | reverse complement strand
AGGATTCGAACCTGGGTTATTGCGGCCACAACGCAATGTACTAACCACTATACGATCACGACAATAATTCAAAGTCAAAGCTAAGGTTCAAAATAATCAAACCATCGATGATATCCAATTATGACACAATATAATGTCTTCATTTGTTGGCTTTCTTAGCTCCAGTAGCACAGTCGGTCAGTGCGTCGTACTTATATATCAATACTGACAACTGACTAAGAAATGCGAAGGTCGAGAGTTCAAGCCTCTCCTGGAGCAAAGTGTTTATTGAGATGGTAAATGGGACGACGATAGGTACAATATTTTAGCCTCACCCGGGTCATGTAAATAGATTTTGGAGTGGCCAGTGTGGGGATCGAACCCACGACTTTCGCGTTATTAGCACGACACTCTAACCTACTGAGTTAACCGGCCGACAATATGACCCTGTGTAGTAAAAATGTAATTGTGTATTTACATCTGGACCAATTGTTATTTTGGAAATGCTTTTTTTTAAAAGCCCTCGGAGAGATTTGAACTCTCGACCCTTGGTTTACAAGACCAATACTCTAACCCCTGAGCTACGAAGGCACATGAAGTGTTATCAGAAAATGAAAAAGTAATAGTGAAAAATGCATTTTTAACTAGAAATGACTAGATTATACTGTCGTGACCAGGATTCGAACCTGGGTTATTGCGGCCACAACGCAATGTACTAACCACTATACGATCACGACAATAATTCAAAGTCA
>JBCAZI010000340.1:0-762 GCA_038533095.1 Pseudomonadota bacterium | reverse complement strand
CGCTTGTCTCTGTGAGGAATGGTGTTTTTTGTAAATAAAATTCAAGGTACTCCCATGTATGTCAAGGCCGGTTAGCTCAGTCGGTTAGAGCGTCGTGCTAATAACGCGAATGTCGTGGGTTCGACCCCCACACTGGCCATGTCTTTGGGGTGTTCGAGAACTGAAAACGGCTCATGTTCACAAACATCGTAAGAAGAAGCGCTACTGTCGCCAATCAAAACTAGCTGAACAGGTACTTGTCCCAGTGATGCCCCAGTAATAGAGACTGATGCTGATTACGCGACAACAAAAACCCTTGCTCCAGGAGAGGCTCGAACTCTCGACCTTCGCATTTCTTTGTCAGTACTGACTTATAAGTACGACGCTCTAACCGACTGTGCTACTGGAGCCTAGACTGCCTGGAGGCGGCTCGAGAAGTAGATTGCGAAGTATTGTTACAACTCATCGACCTATCCCCGATAATCTTTTGGTTGCTCAAAATAGAGAAGTAGGCATAAAATAGCAACAAAGTGACGACATTTCAGGCGTTAAAAAATTCTTTAATCGTTTTGGAAAACTGAGGCATCGCCGTGATCGTATAGTGGTTAGTACATTGCGTTGTGGCCGCAATAACCCAGGTTCGAATCCTGGTCACGGCAAATGCGTTAGCACTTTTCATCGCTTTGTTTGGGAGAAGAAGACAAACCACACTATTAAAGGAGCAACCCTTAACGCTGACCAAATAATGATAATGTCTGAAAAGTCGTTCGTCAAGTATAGAAA
>JBCAZI010000339.1:0-772 GCA_038533095.1 Pseudomonadota bacterium | reverse complement strand
CCGCCAACATCACATCCTCTAGATCGGTCGGTTCAAAATCAGGCAGCAGCCTGTTGAACTTTGCTGATCCAATCTGATGCGGCATCGCATAAAGATAACGCATTTCACGCATCTCACGCGCCAACTCCCAGAAGGGCACAAGCAGGGTCATCAGCCACCATGGGAAGCGGTTGATCTTGATCTGTCTGTTGGTGTGCTGGCTCACAAGGCGGTGCAAGTCAGCGGTCGTGAAGGCGTGACCGGGGAAGGGGATATCCTCGAACTGGCCCAGTTCCGCGCGTTTCTCTGCCAGTTTAACTGCTGCTCGCGCCCAATCCGAGACATAGGCATAGGCCTGCAATGTGTCGGGGTCAGCCGCCGCTGTGATCTTGCCGTATTTGATTTCGCGCATGATCAGCATGCTCATGATGTCGCCATTGCCTGCGGGATCAATGAAATTGCCCGCGCGCAGCACGATGGTTTGCACGCCAGAGGCGCGATAGCTTTCTTCCATTGCGATGCGGATACGGCCCTTTTTGGTCTGGGCTGTCTGCGGCGTGTGTTCATCCAACACGCCCGGCTGATCGCCGTAGTTATAGATATTGCCCGGTATGATCACAGTGGCCCCGCTGGCCTTGGCTGCCGCAATCACCTGTTGCGTGATGGCTGGGATCGTCCGTTCCCAATCGTGATAGGCGGGTGGGTTCAAACCGTTGACGATCACATCAACGCCAGCGGCGGCATTCACCATATCACCGGTTGGGAAGTCAGGCACTATGATCGCAAAACCGGT
>JBCAZI010000338.1:0-799 GCA_038533095.1 Pseudomonadota bacterium | reverse complement strand
GCCATTGCGTCCTTGACGCCGGCCATCCCGCCCATGTCCTTGTATTTGTCATGGCCTTTGGCGGCGGCGAACCCGACGGCCAAAGTGGCCAATGTGCGTACGAAACTCATGAGCGAAACTCCTTGTTGGCAACAGCATGTGTTTGTCGCGACAGCATAGGGAGCGTGGCCCGGAACACAAAGCAACGAGGTGTGGCGGATCGGAGCAGTCCCCAACAAAGGTTGAACCTGTTGGTGAAAAATTCATGAAACCTTAAAGAAATCCGCCGGATATTAGGGGCGGGCGGACGGTGGTACTACGCTTTTTCAACGTTAACCGAATCTCAATCTGTGTGAACAGACGAGAGAGCGCGCGGATGGCCTATAAGCCGGATTCTGTCTCCCCCAAAGCATTTTTTGGGGGTCGATGACCATTCCTCTGGCCCCGCCGTTGCCAACGGGGTCTAGCTGCCAACCCGGAACCCGGACCGAAGCGCGTCCATGCGGGTTCCCTATTCGGCATTGCTCCTGGTGGGGCTTGCCATGCCGTCCTTGTTGCCAAGTCCGCGGTGGGCTCTTACCCCACCGTTTCACCGTTGCCCCGCATGCGAGGCGGTCTGTTCTCTGTGGCGCTGTCCCTCGAGTTTCCCCGGCCGGGCATTACCCGGCACCATCGCTTCGTGGAGTCCGGACTTTCCTCCCGACCGAGTTGCCCCAGGCAGGCGGCCATCCAGCCATCCGCGCTGGCTGCGATAGCGGTTCTGTCCGTCTTCGTAAAGCGTCAGATCAGCTTTCGTGAAGCGGGCGCGTGTGTGTCGGGC
>JBCAZI010000337.1:0-832 GCA_038533095.1 Pseudomonadota bacterium | reverse complement strand
TTTGCCGGTCATCTGTCCCATGGGTATCCCCTTCGTCGTTTCTAGGGTGATGCCGTGTGGCGCCGACGGGTGCAAGATGGTTTGCGTGCGGGGAGCAAATGTCGGCTTTGAGCCCTTACTGTGAATTTGATTTTTTCGCTGCGCGCACTCGCAGCACCAGAAATGCCGCAAGGGCGTAAAATTCCGCGCCGCCACGCAGCGCAAAGTTCGGCCATTCGCTGGCCGCGCAGCAATTCTCAGCCGGCCAATTTACAGGTCGCGGGACAAAACTGCCATCCAAGTCTGTGATCTTAATGTCCGCATTGAACCACTAGTACGCCCTCTTGAGCTCTGAGAGATCTCATTTGAGTTTTCGAATTAGGTCGCCAAACACGAATTTACTTACTCTTGTTCGATCAGTTTGCGGAGCGAATTTGACGGCAATGACCCCATAAAAACGGTTCGTCCGACCGCAAATGCCGGGGTTCCGAAAAAGCCAAAGACTTGTGCAATGGCTGCACTCAATTTCAGTCGGCGTAGGATAGCATCAGACTGCATGTCTTCGAGCAGCTTGTCTGCGTCGAGATCAAGGCTTTTAGCGATGGAAGCGACAAAGCGTTCATCTGTCACAGCAGGCGTTCGCATAAGACGCGCGTGCATCTTTCGATACTCGCCCTAGATATCTGCGGCGAGGACGGCGCGGCTGGCGACTTCGGATGCGACGCCCAAAAGGGGAAGCTGGTGGCGTACAATGTGGAACATCCCAGGATGGCTTTCTTCGAGATCCACAAGCCGATCATCCATAACGCGGCAGATCGGACAGGCGAAATCGGAAAACATTGCGACCGGAACT
>JBCAZI010000336.1:0-840 GCA_038533095.1 Pseudomonadota bacterium | reverse complement strand
CCAAAAAAAAAAAAAAAAAAAAAAAAAAAAAAAAGGGCCTCTGTTTTTTGCTTTTTTGTGTGTGTGTTTGTATGTGTGTATGTGTGTATGTTTGTCCGCGTTTTTCTCAGAAACTACTGGACCGATTTCAATGAAATTTTAACACAAGATAGATAACGGACCCGAAGGTGCACCTTGACATTTTCATGTTGATTCGATGAATAGCACTCGGACAGCGCATGCCTAAGTAAAAAAGCGTCGTTATTTTGAAGCTTTTTTTGACGACGCTTTTTTGCTTAGGCATGCGCTGTCCGAGTGCTATTCATCGAATCAACATGAAATTGTCAAGGTGCACATTCGGGTCCGTTATCTATCATGTGTTAAAATTTCAGTGAAATCGGTTCAGTAGTTTCTGAGAAAAACGCGGACAAACAAACACACAAAAAACGTCGTTATTCGGAAGTGTATGTTTGTCCGCGTTTTTCTCAGAAACTACTGGACCGATTTCGATGAAATTTTAACACAAGATAGGTAATGGACCCGAAGGTGCACCTTGACATTTTCATGTTGATTCGATGAATAGCACTCGGACAGCGCATGCCTAAGTAAAAAAGCGTCGTTATTCGGAAAAATGTAAAAATCGACCGATTTGCGTGAAATTTATATACAAGGTAGGTATTGACCCCAGGAGCACAGAAATCAAATTTCATGTTGATACCATGATTATAACGGACCTCATTATAACGGACTTATTCTTAAAAATGTAAAAATCGACCGATTTTCGTGAAATTTTTATACAAGGTAGGTATTAACTCCAGGAGCACAGAAATCAAAATTCATGTTGATACCATGATTATAACG
>JBCAZI010000334.1:0-863 GCA_038533095.1 Pseudomonadota bacterium | reverse complement strand
GGGGCACTGGGCGCGAACCTGCTGAATGCGATCAAGGACAACCTTGAGAACCCAATGACCATGCTCGCGTAAGCCACTGATAAAAAAGAAAACGCCGGTCCATTGGATCGGCGTTTTGCGTTTTACATCACTGTTTTCAGGATCTGATCCATCGTCATCGACGGTTGCGAACACCCGGCCTCGCCCACGATCTTGGCGGGCACGCCTGCGACGGTTTTCATCGGCGGCACCTCTTGCAGCACGACCGACCCGGCGGCGATCCGGCTGCAATGGCCGATCTTTATATTGCCCAGCACATGCGCGCCTGCACCAATCAAGACACCATCGCCGATCTTGGGGTGACGATCATCATCTTCTTTGCCCGTGCCACCCAATGTCACCGAATGCAGCATCGACACATTGTCGCCCACTACAGCGGTTTCACCCACGACGATCGAATGAGCATGGTCAATCATGATCCCCTGCCCAATCGTGGCCGCCGGGTGGATGTCGACGCCAAACATCTCGCTTGTGCGCATCTGGATGAAATAGGCCAGATCGCGGCGGTCATTGTTGTAGAGCCAATGGGCAAGGCGGTAGGCCTGCACCGCTTGGAAACCCTTGAAGAAGATCAACGGCTGCATGAAACGGTGGCAGGCAGGATCACGGTCATAGATCGCCACAATATCCGCACGGGCCGCTGCAACCAGCTCTGGCGCGGCGATATAGGCTTGATCTGCGATTTCGCGCAAAATCTGTTCCGACATCTCAGGCGAGGCGAGTTTCATCGAAATCCGGTAAGCCAGCGCGCCTTCGAAGGATTTGTGATGCAACACGCCAGCATGGATTAGGCCGCCCATCAAAGGCTCATCCGCAATCGCCCT
>JBCAZI010000333.1:0-880 GCA_038533095.1 Pseudomonadota bacterium | reverse complement strand
TGTGATCCAGCAGGTTAGTACCTCCATCAAGATCAAGCCAGAGCACCATTAGCTGACCTTTTTTTAGGAAATACCAACTAGCTGAACCAACACCGAACTCATTACTCGTGATCAAGCCAGAGCCACCGTTAGCTGATCTTTTTTTTTCCACCAATTAAATTTTTCGAGCAATGCTCCAGCCTCTCATCACTTATATCTCGCTAGACCACCGATAAAAAATTATCTAGCATGATAAAGATCGATTAGCTGAAGACGTTCAGTGCCGCAATTTAGCCATGGTTCGAAGGCTACTCCCGAAGAGTAAGATGGATCACTGATCCTTCCGCAGGTTCCCCTACGGAAACCTTGTTACGACTTTTACTTCCTCTAGCCAGTTCAGCTTGAAACTGTTTGCCCTTCAGTTGCGACCGAAGTCACAAAAGAAAGTCTCCCAGCATCTAGCTTAACCGTCCAATCAGTAGTAGCGACGGGCGGTGTGTACAAAGGGCAGGGACGTAATCCCTAGATTTTGGTGAAATCTAAGTACCAGGAATTCCTAGTTCACAACTACTAGTTACAATAGTTGATCCCCACTATGAATACCACATACTTTAAACGATTTCCCCAAACCTTATCGGCTTAGGTTAATTAACCCATTAAAGCTATCATTGTAGCGCGCGTGCGGTCCAGAACATCTAAGGGCATCACAGACCTGTTATAACCTCACTTCACTAGCACTATTTAATTGTGCTTAGTCCCTCTAAGAAGTCTTAATGCCACATAAAGTGACATCTACTAGTTAGATGGGTGAGATCTCGTTAGTTATCGGAATTAACCAGACAGATCACTCCACCAACTAAGAACGGCCATGCACCACCACCCATTTAATCGTGAAAGAGAT
>JBCAZI010000332.1:0-905 GCA_038533095.1 Pseudomonadota bacterium | reverse complement strand
CTCAGCAGAGAGAAGCCCCTGTTGTAAGAATCAACACGCCGCTCAGCCGTCCCACCCTCAGCAACTTCACTCAACAGATGTCCCTCAATGAAGCTTACAGCCTCACGCTCATTCAATCGTCGATAGTTTCGGAACCTTATTGTTCTGGAGTAAGTGGCAGGTCCCATTATATCAAGTTCAAAAGTGACCAAGGCATGATCTGAGATCCTACCGTCAATAGGTGAGAGTTCCACACAATTCAACAAATCAGTGTCCACTGATGTTATCAACAGATCGAGAATATGGCCAGAGATATGTGTAGGCTTCTGAACATGATTAAACAAATTATTCATGTCTAGGAGACTCAAAAAGTCACCAGTATATGGTTTCAAGGAAGGACTATCAAGCCAATAATTAAAGTCGCCACACACCAGCAACCTCTCCTGACATCCAGAGAGGTATTCAAGATATCTACCAAATTCCTCTATAAAAACACTGTCAGTTCCAGGATGACCAGGGCGGTACACAACTACCATTCTGATATTCTGAGAATGGAGACTGTAGGTAATCTCCAAAACCTCGAAGGACGACACATCCATATGGTTTGGAACAACTCTCACATTTCCCAGAGCCCTCGAATGAACCAAACCAACACCACCGCCTCTAACACCCATCGGTCTAGGGACATGATGAAAGGAATAAGAAGGAGGAAGGGCAGCCCCGACAACGGCAACATCAGAAGACAACAGCCAAGTTTCAGTGAGACACAAGATGTCCAAGTTGTGCTCCGTCAAGGTCTCTGCAATAAAGCACAGCTTATTTCTTATTGATCTGATATTTAGTAGTCCACATTTCAAAGGTCTCCTGGAGAGGGTTACACGTTTTTTGAAGGGCCTAAGTCTGTGTTCTCCATGACTTTCTTTCTT
>JBCAZI010000331.1:0-905 GCA_038533095.1 Pseudomonadota bacterium | reverse complement strand
CAATCGACCCTCAAAGTTGGACCAAAACGTCAAAAATGAAAAAAACGCCATTTACGGCCCGCCGGTGCCAGTCGTAGGGTCGTCTCGGCGCCTCGAAACTTTGGGGCCAGAGACCCTTTGCCAGAGGCAACTCACACCCAAAAGGGTTAAGCCATAGGGCTTTTAGTTCTTACACCAGAGCCATCTTAAAAATTGCCTCATTTGTTTTTTTCTCGAAAAAAGTACAAGTCCGAAAAAACCCCCACGAGACCGAGAACCGAGACTCGGTTCCAGGCCGAGGGGGCTACACCAGGAGACCCAAATTTTTTGTACGTCTTCTCCTTCTAGCAGGGACCACTCACAAAAAATTTCAGACTCATACCTCTTCTCCTTGACTCACAATTCAGCAAAGTCTGAAAAAACCCCCACGAGACCGGGTCTCGTGGGGGTTTTTTCGGTACTTTAACTTTTTTTTCAAATGCTTCATTTGACCCTTATTTTTAGAAGGCTCTAGTGAACGAAGGAATGATGATATAACTTAACCCTTTTAGGGGAAGGTTGTTTATCACCAAGGGTCTCTGGCCCCAAAATGTTGAGGGGCCGGAGGTCCCCAAGGACCGGCACCACGGGGTCGCAAAGGGCCTACTTTTCGCTTTTGAGTATTTTGACCAAATACGGGGGTTAATTGTGAATCACGTAGGGGTGTTATGTTTTTGAAATTTTTTGTGTACCTTTTTTAGGGTCTTGAAAGGACGTTTAAAAAATTGGCATTGTCTAAAAAAATTTCGATGGCCCTACAGAAGCCGTCAAAGTTGACATGGTTTAGAAATATTGTCAAACTATACCACCTTGTAAGTCATGTAGCTGAACGAGCAGCCGTGCCGGGGTAATTCAAATTTTTTTAACGTGCTCACAGGACCCCATAG
>JBCAZI010000330.1:0-908 GCA_038533095.1 Pseudomonadota bacterium | reverse complement strand
CTTGATGGCGAGCTGGGGTATTGGCTGGCCCAAGATGCCTGGGGCCAAGGTTTTACAACAGACCAATGTGAGGCGATTGCGTGTAAATCGGCAAAGTCATCGGGCCGGAAAGAGCGATATGTCAGGTTAGACATCGCGCGCGGCCTCCCACCTGTGTCGTGTCAGTGTCATGCAATGCACGGGCACATCTTCTTGACGCGCAGCCGAGAAATGCAAATCTGCGCTGGTCCGTTCAAAGCCCAGCTTCACCAAGACACTACGAGATGCGGCGTTGCCGTCAAAATACGTCGACTTCAAGTGATCCGCCTCGTGCTTTTCAAAGTGATAATCCACGACTGCGCGCGCAGCCTCTGTTGCAAAACCTTGGCCCCAGGCATCTTGGGCCAGCCAATACCCCAGCTCGCCATCAAGACCGATCGTGCCGATCAGCGCCGCATCCTGCCAAATGAACCACGCATGAAAATTCCCGCGCAGGTTTTCGTTGATGAACCACTGGGCGTCTGTGACGCCATATGGAAACGGCACCGCTGACAGCCAGCGACTGACGTTGATATTGTTCAAAGCCTTGGCCACCAAACGTGCGTCACGTAACCGCGGCGCTTGCAATGTCAAACGCTGCGTTCGCAATGTTGGAAGGGTCATGCCCCCAGTTTGAGCGTATATGTCCATGTGGGCACCGTCGCATTGCGCGAGACAGAAAACGCCTCTGCATCGCCCAGATAATCAAAACCACAGTTGGTCAGCACACGGGCAGAGCCAGGGTTGTCCTGAAAGACTTCGGCAAAAATCCGGTCAGACCGATGCGGGTTAGCGCCGATCAGGGTGCGCACGGCTTCGGTCGCGAAACCTGTGTTCCAGAAGGCAGGCGCGATCCAATAGAAAATCTCGGATTGCGCACGGTCCATCCG
>JBCAZI010000329.1:0-917 GCA_038533095.1 Pseudomonadota bacterium | reverse complement strand
CAGAGGTGAGAGAAAGGCTTGCAGAGGTGAGAGAAAGGCTTGCAGAGGTGAGAGAAAGGCTTGCAGAGGTGAGAGAATGATTGCAGAGCTAAGAAAAAGGCTTGTAGAGCTGATAAAAACGCTTGTAGAGTGGAGAGAAAGGCTTGTAGAGCGGAGAAAAAGGCTCGCAGAGCTGAGAGAGATAGTTGTAGAGCTGACAGAAACGTTTGCAGAGCTGAGAGAAAGACTTGGAAAGCCGAGAGAAAAGTTTGCAGAGCCGGGAGAAAGGCTTGGGAAGCCGAGAGAAAAGTTTGCAGAGCCGGGAGACAGGCTTGCAAATCCGAGAAAAAGGCTTGCAGAGCTAAGAGAAAGACTTGTAGAGCCGAGAGAGAGAGCTTTGGAGAGCTAAGAGAAAGGATTGCAGATTAGACAGGGAGGTTTGCAGAGTCGAGAGAAGGTCTTGCAGAACTGAAAGAAAGGCTTGTAGAGCTAAGAGAATGTCTTGCAGAGCCGAGAAAAAGGCTTGCAGAGCCGGAAAAAACACTTGCAGAGCCGACAGAGAGGCTTGCAAATCCGAGAGAAAGGCTTGCAGAGCCGAGAGGAAAGCGTGCAGCGTCGAGAGAGAGGCTTGCAGAGCTAAGAGGAAGGCTTGTGGGGCTGAGAGAAAGGCTTGCAGAGCCGAGAGAAAAGCTTGCAGAGCTTGAAAAAAGACTTAGAGAAAGGCTTGCAGAGCCGAGAGAAAAGCTTGCAGAGCTAATAGAAATGCTCGTAGCGCTGAGGGAAAGGCTTGCAGAGCTGAGGGAGGAGCTTGCAGAGCTGAGAGAAGGACTTGCAGAGCTGAGAGAAGGACTTGCAGAGCTTAGTGAAAGGCTTGTAAAGCAGAGAGAAAGGCTAATTGAGCTCAGAGAAAGGCTTCTAGAGCCGAATGAAAGGCTTGT
>JBCAZI010000328.1:0-926 GCA_038533095.1 Pseudomonadota bacterium | reverse complement strand
CCTCAAGCGTGATGCCGAGGGCGGTGTCGACGTGGAAATCGTGCGTTTTGCCGACGATGCAGACAGCGGGCGTGTTGGCGTTGAGGACGGCGGCAAGCACCTCGTCATTGTCCGCACTGCGCCCGGCGCGCTTGGTCATGCCGAAGGCCGTGAAAGTGGCTTTCGTGTGCGGTCGCGTCTCGAAAAAGGCGCTGTCGGTCGGGTTCGCGCCGGGCCAGCCGCCTTCGATATAGTCGAGGCCGAGCGCGTCGAGCGCCTTGGCGATCTGCACCTTGTCTTCGGTCGAGAACTGGACGCCTTGGGTTTGTTGGCCGTCGCGGAGGGTGGTGTCGAAGAGGTGGAGTTTTTCTTTGGTCATCGGTTCGCTCCGCTGCTCCGGGCTTGACCCGGAGCCTCACCGCTCAGCCAGAGGTCCCGGGTCAAGCCCGGGACGCGGTGCGAGGTTGGGCGTTTGGTGCGCCATGGGGAACCGTTGTGCCCCGGACCCCGGTCCCGGGCCTCAGCTGAGGCAAAGCAGACCGGGCAGCGCCCTCGGGCCGGGCGCTGCTCGGTCTGCTTTGCCGAAGCTCACTCCCCGGATCGGGAGCCGGGGCGCGAGGGTTGTCTAGGGCGCAAGAAACGTCCAACCGCGCACCGCGTCCCGGGCTTGACCCGGGACCTCTGGGGCAACGACAAGGCTCCGGGTCAAGCCCGGAGCAGCGGAGCGCACCGATGACCAAAGAGAAACTCCACCTCTTCGACACCACCCTCCGCGACGGACAACAAACCCAAGGCGTCCAGTTCTCGACCGAAGACAAGGTGCAAATCGCCAAGGCGCTCGACGCCCTCGGCCTCGACTATATCGAAGGCGGCTGGCCCGGCGCGAACCCGACCGACAGCGCCTTCTTCGAGACGCGGCCCAACACAAAAGCCACCTTCACGGCGTT
>JBCAZI010000327.1:0-962 GCA_038533095.1 Pseudomonadota bacterium | reverse complement strand
CTGCACAATGCCAAAGGTAAAGGAGTGTGCCTCAAACGCGTTTTTCACGCCGGGCATCGGGCCAATCATCGGCAGGCCATCGGGCGCGTAAGGGATCGGGCCGTTGATGTTGCGGCCGACACCGCCGGTGCCCAGAACAGGTACACGCTCCATCGCGTCTTCGATATACCATTCCAACCGGTCCAGATCGTCAGGATACAGCTGGAAGCTAAAGTCATGCGGCATCGGGTCTTCGGGTGTCACCCAATGGGCCTTACAGTTCCGCTCGTACGGTCCAAGGTTCAGACCGTTCTTGTCCTGACGCAGATAGTAAGAGCTATCCACGTCGCGGATCATCGGGGTCTTTTTGCCGTTTTCCTTGGTCCAGGCTTTGATCTCATCAATTTCCTCGGTCAGGAAATACTGGTGGGACATCACTGTTAGCGGCACATCGCGGCCACCATAGGGTTTGAACCACTCACCCACACGGGCGGCGTAGTAGCCAGCAGCATTCACAACCTTTTCGCAGGTGATATCGCCCTTATCCGTGTGGACGATCCAATCGCCACTGTCTTTCTTGGTCACACCTGTCGCGGGGCAGAAACGCTCGATCTTGGCACCCAGATCGCGGGCGCCTTTGGCCAGCGCTTGGGTCAACTGTGCGGGGTCAATGTCACCATCCAATGGGTCCCAAAGGACGCCGGACAGATCATGCGTCTCAACAAACGGGTTGTAGTTCTTGACCTCATCAATCCCGATCATCTCCAGCGGTAGCCCCATGCCCTTGGCCTGGCCCGCAACGCGTTCGAATTCCTGGCGGCGTTCCTTGGTATGACCAAGACGCAGCGCGCCAGTCACGTGGTAGTTCATCGGATAGTCGACTTCTTCGGCGAGCGAGCGATACATATCCAGCGAATAGCGTTGCATGTTCATCACGGCCCAGTTGGGTGCAAAGTTCGGGCAGTTACCTGCCGCGTGCCAAG
>JBCAZI010000326.1:0-971 GCA_038533095.1 Pseudomonadota bacterium | reverse complement strand
CACCGGAAGGCTTGGAGTCTCCGCCTTTCCTTTGCGCGATGCTGGGGCATCTGCTGGGCACACATCTTGTGGCATTACCTTCTTGAAGAATGAACTGTTTCTCACTATTTGGTGGCCTTTTCGTGCGGCAGTGACCATAGATCCCTTCAATGATATCACTTTGTATGGCAGGGGATCATAAAATGAAGTAAGCTTGTTTTGTTTTCGTTGTTGGACAAGCACCGTGTCCCCAACAGCAATGTCCGACTGACGCGTATGGCGTTTTTGGTCTGCATATCTTTTGGCTGTTTCCATAGCCCTCTTGTTGAAATCTTCAACGGCCGCCTTAGAGACAGAAGGGGCCGAATGGCATGGCAAGCGCGTCTGGAAGCGCCGCCCAGGATACATCAAGTGTGCTGGCGCTACGCCAGTTGAAGGATGAGGGGTAGCGCGGTATGCCAAAAGGAAGTTGTCCAGGGCTTTCTTCCAGTCACGGCCCTCTATGTGTGCCGTCCTGACAACCTTCCCAAGGCATTTCATGAAAGCTTCTGCCTGACCGTTTGCCTCCGGCCAGAGCGGCGTAACTTTTTGAGTTTGGAAGCCATTTCGCCTAGCAAAATCTTTGAAATCTTTGCTGTTGAACGGAGGTCCGTTGTCTGTGCGAACCGTGTCTGGAATGCCGTGGACCGCAAACATTTTGTCCATGGCTGAAATAACGCCTTCTGCGTTGGTACCAAATATGTCGGCCGCAACTAGCTGCCAAGGCTCTGGCGGCAGCGGAGTCATGCGCAGGGGTTCCCTGTGAGGGGATGGTGTAACTGCTTGGCAGGGAATGCAATTCCTGACAAGTCGCTCCGCAAGGGCATCCATTTTGGGAAACCAAACTGAAGTACGGAGGTAACGTTTGGTTTTTGCCACACCCATGTGGCCTTCATGCGCGATCTTGAGCGCTTCTTTGATCAGTCCCTGGGGAAGGACAATTCGTTCTCCGC
>JBCAZI010000325.1:0-1038 GCA_038533095.1 Pseudomonadota bacterium | reverse complement strand
ATTTTTCGGACGTCTACTCGCACCGTAGGACTCCTGTACAGTTGCGCCATGACTTCGTCCTGTGTGGCGAGTGTATCAGTAGTGCGTTGTACTGGAACGATTTCATCTCTCTCGCGAAAAAGTGTGGTTTCAGCGACCCACGTGTGGTATACGTAGATCTTTCCTCCTCGAAAAAGACGTGGTAAGCGTGTGGACCGATCACTTTCAACAAGACTTCCGTTCGTTTTGTGAAGACAGTACGGACAGAGAGAGAGAGAGAGAAGGAGGAATAAGAATTAGGTGTGGAACAAGAAGAGAGGGAGAACGTGCTGGACAGGATTCTGCCGCTAGTTTGCGACAGGGAAGTTGTATGTGATGGAGAGAGGAAGGGGGGGTGTCAGTTGTCTGTCTTGTGATTTTTTTGTTCTCTTCTCTCCATGAATTTCCGTGTGTTGACGATCTGCTTTGCGTTCCCTCTCTTCTTCTGTTTTTGTGTATTTGCGATAACTCTTCAGTTCCCGGAGAAAGTTAGTGAGATTTGTCTCAGTTCTGTGACTGTCCGTCTGTTCAAGCTTCCGGATCTGGAGGACCAATCGGAAGACTACAGACTAGCTGCTCGCTACCTCGGCACCATTTCATCCTCCCCAAACCTCAGGCCTGCCGAAGTGATCTCATATTTTTCTCTTCCCCCCCCTCTTAATATTAGCTGAAAGGTACATAAATCGACTAAATATATTTTTTCCTCAACTTATCACTGTACATCATATCATGAGAAGGGGTCTAGTTTTACCACCATATCTCCAAACTATCTACAGTCTTCTGCTAAAATTTGAAACGGTTTTGTTGCATCAATTTTTTTTGGCGGCATCCTAGCGAAGATTTGAAAACTGTGAATTTCACTATAATTCTGATCGAATATGCTCGAATGTGTAATTGGTGTTCAATATAGAATTGAAAAGAAATTTGATCGATACCCATACCGGACAACACTATAGTGTTATCACAGACCTATGTGTTGACGGTTCGACCGAAGGATGTCCCCTGAAAACTGTAAATTTC
>JBCAZI010000324.1:0-1061 GCA_038533095.1 Pseudomonadota bacterium | reverse complement strand
TCTACTAGAAGATCTTGTCTGATTGAAACAAAATTTTTATAGAAGGTGTATATCTATGGCCCCTACATTGAGTTTTAACGGCAATGCCAACCACCCGCCGGTTCGCCCGTACGGGGAAAAATCGAATTTTTGGTTTCGTCACAGACATCTACCAGAAGGCATCGTCTGATTGCAATGAAAATTTTATGGGAGGTGTATACCAATAGCTTACAGGTCAAGTTTAAGCGGCATCACCAACGGCCAAACGGTTTGCCCGTACGGGCCAAAAGCGACGGAAATCAAAAATTCAACTTTGAATTGCTCAAAAACTATTTGACATAGAAAGCTCAAATTTTATATAAGTAATGCTAGCTGCCATAGCTTTGAAATCCACCAAAATTCATACTGATATCTGACCCCTGAGGGGGTCTATGAGCACAGACCTCCTGAGGAGAACAATGACCCATATACATTCAAACGCATACAGGGACACTTCTATTTCCATTTACAATAGCGTGAAATGCACAAAAACAATTTTTGAAATTTTGATATCTATCCCCTCCGGGTGTCTATATAGCACAAAGCCCTCCTGAGGATAACCTGACATAATATTATTGCCAAACACTCACCGGTTTGCCTCTCAGCACCCAAATTTACAGGCTATGATTATTAGGCCGTCCTAATCACAAATACAAAATATCATTACCGACCCCCCGCCGGTTCGCCCGTAAGGGGCCCCTAAATTTGATGGAGCCCAAATCCTTTTGGTCACAGACATCTAGCAGAAGGGCTTGTCCGATTGCAATGAAAGTTTTATGGAATGTCTAAACTATTGACCCAAAGGTCAAGTTTAAGTGGCATCACTGTCCGCCTGCCGGTTTACACGTACTTGTCGATAGCGACGACCGTCTTCGTCGTCGTCTGTCGTCAGGATTGCTCAAAAACTATTTGAGGCAGAAGGCTTAAATCTTATATGAGTAATGCTTGATGTCATAGCTTGAAATGCAGAGGGGTTTGGTGAACAAATTCACATTTTGTTGATTACAAATAACATTCACAATGATCATTTTTGTGGTCTTTCT
>JBCAZI010000323.1:0-1113 GCA_038533095.1 Pseudomonadota bacterium | reverse complement strand
CATGTAATTGCACACTTGTTCGCGCATGAAGCCGCCGAAAATAAAGGTTGTGGCTGTCAGAATGCCAATCGTCGCCCAAGCGATGGGAGGGGCGCTGAGCGTGGCAAGACTGACAGCCAAAGTTGGGGCGTCGGCAAAGTAGAAAACCCAGGCGCCGCCCGTGGCTACTGAGATCAGCAGCCAAACGGTCCATTTGGTAATACGAAGCCGGGCTTTGCGAAATGACCAATCGGCATTCCACAAGCGGACCCGTGCGTTGCGGTCGCCCTCAATCCAGCGTTCGACAAGGATGAAAAGATCGGTCCAGACGGTCTGCGGGCAAGTGTAGCCGCACCAGACGCGGCCCAAGGCCGAGGTAAAAAGAAACAGGCCAAGCCCTGCCATGATCAGAAGGCCCGCAACGAAATAGAACTCATGCGGCCAAATCTCGATCCAGAAAAAATAGAAGCGGCGATGCGCCATGTCGATCAGAACGGCTTGGTCCGGCAGGTTCGGGCCGCGGTCCCAGCGGATCCATGGCGTCAGATAGTAGATACCCAAAGTGACCGCCATCACCCACCACTTCAGGTTCCGATAGAATCCTTTGACGCGGCGCGGAAAGATCGGCTCGCGCGGCGCATAAAGCGGTTGGTTTTCGCTAGAGGACATAGGTGACCTGCAAGGCTAGAGTTCTGTTCGCAGGATCGGTTGTAAGGGGTTGGCGAGGAATATCTTTGATGTGGATCAAGAATGTACGTTGTCCTTATGTCTCTCGTAACTAAGACACATGGGTAACGGCGCCAGCTTTAGGGAAAGGGCCCTGGTGGTGGTTTGGTCGGGCTGGTCAGAGTTTGTGACATGCCGCAGCGAGAAATACCTTGTCATTTGTATCGAGATACAATGTCTCGGTCGCCAGAACCCCTCGATGGTTCAGGTATGAAATGACGAGCATTTCGTGACCGGCAAACACGTCTTGAACGCGAAATTTCAGGTCAGGTTGGCGAGAAAGTGCCGCGGCCCAATACGCTCTGAGTGCCGCTTTCCCATGAATTTCACCACATCCGACAAGTGGCACCGCTTTCTGCGAGCGAAAGACGATGTCTTCGCGGTAGTGATCCATAATCGTATTCAGGT
>JBCAZI010000322.1:0-1136 GCA_038533095.1 Pseudomonadota bacterium | reverse complement strand
GCGTGATGGGTTTGCAAAAGGTGGTAGAGACCCAGCAGCCAACGGCACCCCGATTGCCGCAATATGACGCCCGCGATCTGATCAAGAGCGGCGAACAGGCCCAGATTATTCTGGACGATCAGGTTTACGTGCTGCGGATCACCCGCGCTGGAAAGTTGATCCTGACAAAATGACCGATGCCCCTTACCATCGTGGCGCTGCAACCGTCGGCTATCTTCAGGATTTTGACGCGGTTGCTGCGGCATCTATTGTCTATTTGCGGATGTGGTGCGACAGCGCCGAAACGCAGGCCAGCGTCATGCATGACCTAACCCATACGCTCGGGTCAGGGCGTGGCCGCAAAGCGATCAAAGCCCTGGGGGAGCTTTGCGGCATGTGTATCACGCATGGTCGCCGCCCTTTGTGCAGGCACGGGCTGCATTGCAAATGTGTTGGCGCGGATGAGGCCAGCTTTGCCCATTTTATTGCATCGGCAGCCGATGGCGCACGTGACGATGCCATGTTGATCGCAATCCATCTGGTGCGCCCGGATGTGGCACCGATTGTGACCAGCCTTGCCACTGATTTTGGCCTGGCCTTGAAACAAATGAATTTGGCCGCACCCCGTGCGGCGGCCGAAATGCCCGTTCAACCACAACCTACTCTTCACTAGTCAAACAGGGAAAACCTCTATGAAACTGAACCTTCTTGCCACAACGGCCCTTTGCACTGCATTTGCTGCACCTGCTTTGGCCGTTGAAGCCACAGATGTCCTTGACACCTATGCCGACATCGCCGCTGCGAAATATGCTGACAGCCTGAGCACAGCACAGGTCTTGCAGACAGCCGTCAACGCATTGGTGGCAGATCCATCAGCGGAAAATCTGGAAGCTGCGAAAGATGCCTGGCTGGCCGCCCGCGTGCCTTACCAGCAGACCGAGGTCTTCCGCTTTGGCAATGCCATCGTCGATGACTGGGAAGGCAAGGTGAACGCCTGGCCGCTCGACGAGGGGCTGATCGACTACGTGGACACGGGCTTTTACGGTGAGGACAGCGAGGAGAACGCGTTCTTCCTGGCCAACATCGTCGCCAACCCCTCCCTGACCGTAGGCGGGCAGACGCTGGATGCGAGCACCATCGACGCGGCCCTGTTGCAA
>JBCAZI010000321.1:0-1139 GCA_038533095.1 Pseudomonadota bacterium | reverse complement strand
TTGCGGATGTTATCCTGATCGATCGCTTGGCCTGATAACACGCCACTGTCAGCCAAAATCGTGGTTCCTTCAGTCTTGACATTGAGGCTTTCGCTTATGAAGGGTGCAAGTACCGTGTTGCCGCCGTCGAGATAGATTTCATGATCGTTCACGAGGCTTGCAGTCGTTCTGTACTCGTTGCGCCACTCAAGTCCGAGGTTTGCACCTGTTTCAGGGTCAACTACAAAGTTCCGTCCTTCGCCGACAATCTGTTCAAACGTCCCCTCAACATATCCAATATTGATCGCGGTCCTTTCATCTTCTGTGACCAGATAGGCGAACCCACCGCGCGTCTCAGAATATAGGGTCTCACTTGTGAACTCGAAGCTTCCGAAAGCCTTATTCTGTTGATCAAAGTCAATTGATCCTACGCTTTCCAGTACCTCATAGTCCCAGACCAGCTTCATATCATCGCGTGCGATGTTATCGATAAAGATCTGAGAGACGCCTGTGTAGCCGTCTTCGCCCTGGCTGATGTAGTCCCAGCCAGAAGCGCCATCAATAATCACAGTTGTGTTTTCGCCGCTGGAAAGAGCATTAATCCAGTCTCTCCCGCCCCCGCCAATAATGATGTCATCGATACCAGTTGAAACGATGTAGTCGCGTCCGCCACCGCCAGCCAGCACATTAGAGCCACCGCCGCCAAAGATTATGTCGTCACCGCCCTGTCCGATCAGCTGATCATCGCCTGAACCACCAACGAGGATATCGTCTCCTGCACCACCCCACATTTTTCCGTCGTCGGCGTCACTACCAGCATCGTCAAAATCAAAAGCAAACAGCAGATCCTCACCGGACCCGCCATAGATGCGATCCGCACCATACTGACCCTCAATGATGTCGTTGCCATCGTCGCCCCGCAGAACGTCAACTTCGTCCCCGCCACGGATTAGGTCATTGCCACCGCCACCTTCGATGGTGTCTTTGCCGCCGCCACCGTCAAAGATGTTGCTTTGATCGTCGCCTCTGACCGTGTCGCTTTTTCCAGAGCCTAAAACAAACTCAAAGGAGTCGATCTCTAAGGCGGTGGTGCCTAGGGAAACAATCCCCCCAGCCAAATCAACAAGGATGCCTTCATCAAGTAGGCTGGCATCAACGGT
>JBCAZI010000320.1:0-1158 GCA_038533095.1 Pseudomonadota bacterium | reverse complement strand
CTGAAGGTGGTCGCCCTCACGGCGGCCGGGCAGGTAGGTACCGGGGGATTTCGCACCTGCCTCCAGCATGTCGCGCAATGCCTGCAAATCTTCAGGCGTATAATAGCGCCGCCCGCCTGTGCGCACCTCGGGCGAGGGGCCGCGCCCATCCAGATGCAGCTTCCGCAAGTAGGCGTCTTTCACACCCAGCAGCTCTGCCGCCTCACCACTGGTGAACTTGCGCAGCTCACGCTTGGCGTCAGGCGGAAACAACTGCGCACGATGCGCCTGTAGACGCTCTGACAGTTTTTGGGCATGCTCGCCCACAAGAAAATCAATACGGTCCTGCTCGGCCGTCATGGTGATACCTCTGTCCGACACCGCTTGTTACGGTTTTTGTCGTTATATATGCCTCTTAGCGTATATATCTGACCGAGGATAGAGATTCGGGCAAGCGAAATCTCTAAATGTGGTAGGGCAGGGGGCTTTGGCACGCAGGCTACGGATGGTTTTTCTTTTCCCATGTGTTTTTGTCAGGTATAAGTTGGCAAAGCTTAGCTCAGACAAAACGGACAACGCCACATGTATATCGCCATGAACCGCTTTACAGTGAAAGAAGAGAACGCCACAGCCTTTGAAGAGCTGTGGCTTGGCCGTGAAAGCCATCTAGATCAGATGGAGGGCTTTGTCGAATTTCATATGCTCAAAGGCCCGACGGGTGAGGATGGTACGATTCTTTATGCGTCCCATACCGTCTGGCAGGATCAGGATGTCTTTCTGAAGTGGACCCGCAGCGAAGCTTTTCGTGCGGCACATAAGAACGCCGGCCAAACGATGAAGTTGCATGAAGGTAGCCCGCAGTTTGAAGGATTCAGCGCGATCCAACATATCGCAGCGGGGTAGGGGGCCAGGCCTTGGTAGAACGCCGTTGTCCTGTGGGGCAAACCGTCCTATCGTTATCTACAGGCTTTGCTCGGGCCTCCACCCTCCACTGGGGCAGCATGTGACATGCAGAGCAAGACCACATCGAACCCAACCTGTTCGAGCGCACGCATAAGGAGGGATTGCGCGACACGCTCGACATAAGAGGTTCTTGATGAGGCTTTCATCACCGATTTACAAACTGAAGCGTCAGGCCAGATTGATGGCGCGCGAAAAGCAGATAAAGCTACATGCGGC
>JBCAZI010000319.1:0-1228 GCA_038533095.1 Pseudomonadota bacterium | reverse complement strand
GACGGTTGCTGCGCCGCGGTGGGAGGGGGCATCGGTCATTTTGTCAGGATCAGCTTTCCAGCGCGATCTGATCAAGAGCGGCGAACAGGCCCAGATTATTCTGGATGATCAGGTTTATGTGCTGCGGATCACGCGCGCTGGAAAGCTGATCCTGACAAAATGACCGATGCCCCCTCCCACCGCGGCGCAGCAACCGTCGGCTATCTTCAGGACTTTGACGCGGTTGCTGCGGCGTCCATTGTCTATTTGCGGATGTGGTGCGACAGCGCCGAGACGCAGGCCAGCGTGATGCATGACCTGACACATACGCTCGGGCTCGGGCGCGGCCGCAAAGCGATCAAAGCCCTGGGGGAGCTTTGCGGCATGTGTATCACGCATGGTCGCCGCCCTTTGTGCAGGCACGGGCTGCATTGCAAATGTGTTGGCGCGGATGAGGCCAGCTTTGCCCATTTTATCGCATCCGCCGCCGATGGCGCGCGTGACGACGCCATGTTGATTGCAATCCATCTGGTGCGCCCGGATGTGGCACCGATTGTCACCAGCCTGGCTACTGATTTTGGCCTTGCCTTGAAACAAATGAACTTGGCCGCACCCCGCGCGATGGCCGAAGTGCCCGCTCAACCACATCCTACTCTTCACTAAACCAACAGGAAAAACTTCGATGAAACTGAACCTTCTTGCCACAACGGCCCTTTGCACGGCGTTCACTGCACCCGCCTTGGCCGTTGAAGCCACAGATGTCCTTGACACCTACGCCGATATCGCCGCTGCGAAATACGCCGATAGCCTGAGCACGGCGCAGGTCTTGCAGACCGCCGTCAACGCATTGGTCGCAGATCCATCAGCGGAAAAACTGGAGGCCGCGAAATCTGCCTGGCTGGCCGCCCGCGTGCCTTACCAGCAGACGGAGGTGTTCCGCTTTGGCAATGCCATCGTCGATGATTGGGAAGGCAAGGTAAACGCCTGGCCACTGGACGAAGGCCTGATCGACTATGTTGACGCCTCTTACGGTGGCCCCACGGATGAAAACGCCGCCGCGACCCTGAACGTGATTGCCAATGCATCCTTCACTTTGGGTGGTGAGATCATTGATGCATCCACCATCACCCCTGCCCTGCTGGAAGGCACCCTGCAAGAGGCGGACGGTGTCGAGGCGAATGTCGCCACCGGCTATCACGCGGTTGAGTTCTTGCTCTGGGGCCAGGATTTGAATGGTCACGGCACAGGC
>JBCAZI010000318.1:0-1343 GCA_038533095.1 Pseudomonadota bacterium | reverse complement strand
GCGTGCTATTCATAGTTTCAATAAGTACAAAATCTCGGTACATTTAAGGGGTCAATACCTATCTTTGTTTTTGGGCAAAACTTTTCTTGGGAATCGATCCAATTATTTATTTTCTGAGAAAATCACTGATTGGCACAGATAATTTAGAATTGGTCCAGTAGTTTCTGAGAGAAAAAACGCAAACAATCAAACAGACAGGCAGACAAGCAAAATTATGTGTATGTACTATGAATTCTTTGACAATCCTTTGTTAATTACGTCAATCATCAATGCACATTGTTCAAAGTTAAAGTGCAAAACACTGTAGTCATCCAAATAATAAGTTTTCTTAGCCGTTTTCTGTGGAGTCAGTACGACAGACAAACAGACAGACAGACAGACAGCTGGACACGTGGGCCCGTGCCCATGCCCTTGTGAACCCCGTTTGTACGATAATCTTCCGCAAGCGGAGAAAAACCATAGTGTAAACGAGAATTGCGCAAGAATAACGGACAATATCGGACAAAAATGGGCGTTTTTAGGGCGTAACCTGAAGCCAAACCTCTTTCTTGGACGGACAGTGACCGACAAAAACGTTACCAACACGCAAAAAAACGTACAAGTTACGGAAGAACTACGTACAAAAACGTACGAAAACGTATGAAAACGGACATCCACGTGTAAATGCTTTTGGTGTGTGGATCTCCTGTGACTCCTCCCACATTTCTAGGCCTCCCCCACAGAACGATCTTGTCCGAGATCTGTCCGTCTTTGCATGCACGCAGCTATCCGTTACTGTCAGTTATTGTCCGTTATTGTCAGTTATTGTTACGTTTTCGTATGATGTTATCCGTTAAGCTCCGCGAACGTTAAAGTAAATTTTGGTATCCACTATGTAAATATCCGTTGGTGTCAGTAATTCTTGACGATATTCTAACGTTATTATTACGATATCGTCAAGTATCGTCCGTCATTTATACGCTATTCATACGATATTTCACGTAATTGTCGGTCATGATACGCTCAAAAAAAGGGGTGGAGCAACCAGATCCTCCCACCTTTTTGGTGGACGTTCAGCAGCGGACGTCCGTAATAGGTACGATCTCATGCGAGGAAGCCGTATCCGCCATAGTGTAAACGGGCCTTTAGACATCTGGGCTCAACCAACTTGTGACCGTCAGTGTGCAGCCTTGTTGCAGCACTACCTCCTGGAGAATGAACCACCAGAAGCTGTCTAAGATATGCTGGTCTATTTGTGCGCAGTGCATTGAATGCTAGGGTGCAGATTTTGTATACTATTCTTGCTTTGATGGGCAACCAGTGCAGATCAATGAGGACTGGTGAGATATGATCACGACGTGGAG
>JBCAZI010000317.1:0-1359 GCA_038533095.1 Pseudomonadota bacterium | reverse complement strand
TGTCCTTTCAAAGGCCCGATTGGGCCAATACATCTGATAATAGGGGGGCAAGTCTGTTTGCCCAAAGGGTTTGTCCGGCCGCATCGGCGATCAGGTCCTGACGTAGCTCAATCAGCACATTCGGACGCCCATGTTGCAAGGCGTGCCGGTCCACTGCGTCACCCGGCAAATGACCCGCGTAGGGTTCGTTGTCACCAGTGCACCAGCCTTGGGCGCGGCATGCCTGCAGAACCGGCGCCGCTAAGCGGGTGTCATCCGCATAAAGAATACCAACCTCCCATGGGCGCGGGTCGCGTCCGTTCAAGCGCGGGGTAAAGCTGTGCACTGCGCAGATGACCGGATCTATCATCTTGCTCGCCAGATCGGCGTAAGCGGCGTGGTAGGGACCATAAAGCCGCTGTAACCGCTGTTCCTTTTCCGCCTCATCCGCATTGCGATTGCCCGGAATGATCGTCCCATCATAAAGACGCATCATGATCGTCGGATCATCCTCGCCCCGGTTTGGATCAACCACCAAACGCGAAAACCGCGACAGGATTGCAGGGCTATTTAGCAAACCCGCCAACTGCCGGGTCACCTCAGCCGCGCCAATGTCATAGGCGATGTGGCGGCCCATATCGGCAGCGGGCAGGCCCAGATCGCCACCATGCACCCAATCGGGGATGATGTTGGTCGCGTGATCACAGCTGACCAACCACCGGCCGGGCCGATCTGACCCTATGATTTCGAATGCTTCGTGCATCATTGTCGTGTCATTCCTTTGACACGAGCTTTAGGCTAGTTGTAGGCGGAATGGAATTGCGCAATAAGGGCGCAACCCAAGCTGTTACCGCTAACGGCCCCGATGGACGAAGGAATTGATATGAGACGCCACCGCAACGTGAAAATTGTCGCCACACTCGGCCCAGCCTCGAACGATTACGAGATGATCCGGGCGTTGCACGAAGCGGGTGCGGATGTGTTTCGTCTCAATATGTCACACGGTGACCATGCCGAGATTAAGGTCCGGCATGAGATTATTCGTCAGGTCGAAAAAGATCTCGATAGCCCGATTTCCATTCTGGCTGACCTTCAGGGCCCCAAACTGCGCGTCGGCGTCTTTGCCAATGGCGAGGAAGAGCTGGTGCCGGGTGCGGCCTTCCGCCTTGATCTGGATGATGCCGAGGGCGACGTCACCCGCGTGAAGCTGCCCCATAAAGAGATTTTTGACGCGCTTGAACCGGGCGCGCATTTGCTGGTCAACGACGGTAAGATCAAACTGCGGGTTAAAGACTGCGGTGCAGACTTTGCCAATTGCGAGGTCATCGTCGGTGGCACCATCTCCAACCGCAAGGGCGTGAATGTTCCAGATGTAACCCT
>JBCAZI010000316.1:0-1360 GCA_038533095.1 Pseudomonadota bacterium | reverse complement strand
CAATTCGCGGAAGCCCTTGCAAGGCGGAGGCGCAGTGAGATCCCGCCTGAATGTTTCCGTGACAGGGTACGCATGTCCAAATGGATCGACAGCCAGAGGTAAACTTTGGCCATAGCGATACTCGGATAACGCAATAGGTGCTGAACGTTCACCGTGTTCGGCCCGCGAAACATCATGATGCTATGAAATCAAGCCCGCAGTGACCTTCTCCCCGATATCCTGGCCATTGCGAACTGGAATTTTCCACCTTTGAATGGACGAAGGAGGAAGACCCATGAAGCGGAAGCGTTTCACAGAAGAACAGATCATTGGCGTGCTGAAAGAGAGCGAGGCGGGAGCTAAGACGGACGACATCTGTCGGCGTCATGGCATCAGTTCGGCCACCTTCTATAGCTGGCGGAAGAAGTTTGGCGGCATGGAAGCTGGCGACGCCAAGAAGCTGCGGGCGTTGGAAGCAGAGAATGCCAAGCTGAAGCGGATCGTCGCGGATCAGATGCTGGACATGTCCGCCATGAAGGACCTGCTCCAAAAACATTGGTGAGCCCATGGCGAAGCGACGAGCCGTGGGCTTTCTGATGACCAAGCACGGGTTCAGCGAGCGGCGCGCATGCCGGATCGTTGGTCTTGCGCGGTCAGTGCAACAATATCGACCTCTGCCCAAGGATGACGAAGCCGCCATCAAACGCATGAAGGAGCTGGCGTCTGAGAACCGACGCTACGGCTATCTACGCCTTCATGCCATGTTGCGCCGGGAAGGCCTGGTCGTGAACCACAAGCGGACGTACAGGCTCTACACTGAGCATGGCTTGCAGGTACGCACAAAAAAACGCCGCAAGCTGCCCAGGCGCGATCGCGTCGCGCCGCAGGTACCAGAAAGGCCGATGCAGAGATGGTCCTTGGATTTCGTCAGCGACCAGTTGGCTGACTGCCGCCGTTTCCGCGTGCTGAACATCGTGGATGACCACAGCCGGTTCTGTCCGGACCAAATTGTCGATGTTTCAATCCCAGGAGCACGCGTTGCCCGGTTCCTCGACGACCTGGCGCAGCGGGTCGGCTTGCCAGAAGAAATCATCCTCGACAACGGCCCTGAAGGCACCAGCAAGGCCATGTTCGATTGGTCCGAGCGAACGGGTGTGCGTCTGCGCTTCATCGAGCCGGGCAAGCCAGTGCAGAATGCCTTCGTAGAAAGTTTCAACGGCAAGTTCCGGGACGAGTGTCTGAACTTGCATTGGTTCCGATCCCTGCACCACGCCCGCGAAGAAATCGGACGATGGCGAAGCCACTACAACACCAAGCGCCCGCATTCGGCGCTCGGATACCTGTCCCCAAAGGAGTTCCTGATGAAAACCACCGCGCCAGC
>JBCAZI010000315.1:0-1368 GCA_038533095.1 Pseudomonadota bacterium | reverse complement strand
CAATCACATCGCGCGGGCCAATATCCACGCGTTCATCCCGGCGGCTTTCCCGGCGGTCAATGCGGTCTTCAACACGATCAAGGTTGATATGGCTGTCAGCGGCGGCAGGTAAAGCGGTGAAAGGAATTGCGATAGTCGTCACCAAGGCAAGCATCGTTGTTGAACGTTTCATATCCGTGTCCTCCTATTGTCATCAGATATGATGGGTTCAACGCGTCGGGTTGCGCCTTCCGTCGGGGTCGGGTTTCACGAAGAACGACAGAGTGAAATATAAGCCTGAGGGCTATCTGTATTCCGCCGCCGCAATGAACTCGGAAAACGCTTCACACCAAACGACGACAGTGGTGTAGGCTTCCAGATCGACGCCGTCGGGGATATCCAAGGCAAACCCTTTGAAGGTCTTGACCGACCCAATGACCCGGCTGCTGGTCTTCAACGGCCCGCCCTAGACCTCATGCAGCAACGATTTGTCGTTCTTCACATGACGCGCGACCAGTTTCTTAGACAGCCGCCCCTTGGGCGTCGGTCGTGCCATTGGCCGTTCCAGATAAGGGAGCTCACCAAAGATTGCTTCAATCTCTGCCCGCGCTTCGGGGGGCAGAGATTTCATCGCTTCGACCCCGGTATAAAGCGTCTCTGCAAAGGCACCGTCGGCCACGATAATCTCATGATCCTCGCACATCACATGGACATAGGTGACCTCGGACAAGTCATCGGCAACCGCGACACCGGGCAGGTCCAATAGGTGTTTGGCATGCACCAAGACTTCGGTCTCATCAAACATCCGCATCGCAATCTTTGATCGCACAAAGATACGGTGTTGCGGCGATACGATCAGATCACGTGACGGCACACCTTCTGCAAAAACGCCGGCGTTAATCCGGATGGGGCGAAGATGCGGGTTTTCATCTAGTTCTGTCGCATTCAATCTGCGTGTGCCAATCCACCGGATCGGCTGCAATCCATGGTCCAGGGTCATGACAAGATCACCGACATTCAAACCCTCAATAGGCCTGTCGTCGGTATCGGTCTGCACCATCGTACCGGCAGCAAAGCAAATGAAAGATGGGTAAGGTGGAGCGCCAGCACCTGTGGAGTTATTGATGACCCCAGTGATATCAAATGTCGTGCCTTCCGGGATCGGCCCCGTCAGCGTGTAGGCGGTGGTTGACAGATCACTGTTACCGGCACCCGGCGGGTTGAATCGCAGGACGATGATCTGCACAAAACCACCATCAGGGTCTGGCACGTCAGTTTCCAGAATGAATTCATTCTGAACCTGTGTTCCGGGCGGATAGGTAAAGCCGTTAATCGTCAGCGTTCCGGTCAGAAACTGTTGCTGATTCAAATTGTCCTGAAGCAGCCCAT
>JBCAZI010000314.1:0-1380 GCA_038533095.1 Pseudomonadota bacterium | reverse complement strand
CCGAGGCCCTCTATTCTCCGCGCATTGAACACGGACTTTTGCGCTTTGGTCATCGCGCAGCCGATGCAATGGCCTTGGCGTTTGTATTTGCACACATCGATACAGGGGCTGGGTGTTTTTGACATGCCGGGCTCCAACGCAAAAAGGCAGCCCCATCCCGGAGCTGCCTTTGGTATTTAGGGAAGGGGGCGGCTTACTGGAAGACCGCCTCTGGATCATCCAGGCTGTCGGAGCCTTCAATCTCGATCCCGTCTGCGCCCAGCACCGCGATCACACGTTCGATGGATCGTGTCTGGTCGATCAGTCCGTTGACGCCGCCCATGATCAGCGCTTCGCCCGCGTCATTGCCGCGTTCCAGCATCATATCGTAGGTGAACCCAGCTTCGGCTGCGGTTTTGATCCGGCCAAGGGCCAGCACCGCGTCGGCCAGCTTTGTGCGCATTTCAAGATCGAGTGCGGCATCGGTTTCAGCCACCAGATCGGACAAGGAGGGGCCTGATGTGATGGTGCCGTCGACACCCGTGTAGCTGCCCAGATAGACCGACTGGATGCCCACGCCATTGTAGAAGTGATCGTTATGCGTGTTGTCGGCAAAGCAGGAATGCTCTTCCTCGGGGTCGTTCAACATCACGCCGAGGCGCATGCGTTCACCGGCTGTTTCACCATAGGACAAGGAGCCCATACCGGTCAGGATGGCGGCGATGCCCGCGTCGGCATCAGACATCAATTCAGCACGCGCGGCACCCCCATCGACCCAGGCACCGGCCATATATTCCAGATCAGAGATCAACAGATCGGTGGCGGCCACCAGATATTCTGCACGGCGGTCACAGTTGCCGCCAGTACAGGCATCGCCTGCGGCGTAATCCGTCCAGGGCCGGTTGCCGGCACCTGTGCCATGACCGTTCAGATCCTGGCCCCAGAGTAGGAACTCAATCGCGTGATAGCCGGTGGCGACGTTCGCTTCGACGCCGTCTGCCTCTTGCAGCGTGTCTTCCAGCAGGGCAGGGGTGATGGTGGATGCGTCGATGGTCTCACCACCCAAAGTGAATGATGCATTTGCAATCACGTTCAGGGTTGCGGCGGCGTTTTCATCCGTGGGGCCCCCGTAAGAGGCGTCAACATAGTCGATCAGGCCTTCATCCAGTGGCCAGGCGTTCACTTTACCTTCCCAATCATCGACGATGGCATTGCCAAAGCGGAACACCTCGGTCTGTTGGTAAGGCACGCGGGCGGCGAGCCAGGCAGATTTCGCAGCCTCCAGATTTTCCGCTGAAGGGTCTGCGACCAATGCGTTGACGGCGGTCTGCAATATCTGCGCCGTGCTCAGGCTGTCAGCGTATTTCGCAGCGGCGATGTCAGCATAGGTGTCAAGGACAT
>JBCAZI010000313.1:0-1388 GCA_038533095.1 Pseudomonadota bacterium | reverse complement strand
GAGACGAGATCCCGACACCACCGAACCGGAACCCTTCCGCTCCTTGGCTGCGCCTAGAAATTCTGTCCATAAACGTTATGAACAGAATCGGTGACAAAGGGCAGCCCTGGCGGAGTCCAACTCCCACTGAAAACGAATCCGACTTACAACCGGCAATGCGGACCAAGCTCCCACTCCATTTGTACAGGGACTGGACAGCCCGTAACAACGGGCCCAGCACCCCATACTCCTGGAGTACCCCCCACAGGACCCCCCGAGGGACACGGTCAAATGCCTTCTCCAAGTCCACAAAACACATGTGGACTGGTTGGGCAAATTCCCATGTTCCCTCCAGGACCCTAGTGAGGGTATAGAGCTGGTCCAGTGTTCCACGACCAGGACGGAACCCGCATTGTTCCTCCTGAATCTGGGATTCGACAATCGATCGAACTCTCTTCTCCAGCACCCCTGCATAGACCTTACCAGGGAGGCTGAGGAGTGTGATTCCCCTGTAATTGGAACACACCCTCCGGTCCCCCTTCTTAAAAAGGGGAACCACCACCCCGGTCTGCCAATCCAGAGGTACTGCCCCCGATTTCCATGCGATGTTGCAGAGACGTGTCAACCAAGACAGTCCTACAACATCCAGAGCCTTCAGGAAATCAGGGCGGATCTCGTCCACCCCCGGAGCCCGGCCACTGTGCAGCTTCTTAACTACCTCAGCGACCTCAGCTCCAGTAATGGACGAGTCCACCTCTAAGTCCACAGGCTCAGCATCCTCCACGGATGACATGTTGGTGGGATTGAGAAGGTCCTCGAAGTATTCCTTCCACCGCCGAACGACATCTCCAGTCGAGGTCAGCAGCACCCCACCCCCACTATACACAGTGTTGGTGAAGCACTGCTTTCCCCGCCTGAGCCGTCTGACGGTTTGCCAGAATCTCCGAGGAGCCGATCGAAAGTCTTTTTCCATGGCCTCACCGAACTCCTCCCACACCCGAGTTTTCGCCTCAGAGACCACCAAAGCCGCCGCCCGCTTGGCCTGCCGATACCTGTCTGCTGATTCCGGAGTCCCACAAGCTAACCAAGCCCGGTAGGACTCCTTCTTCAGTCTGACGGCCTCTCTCACCCGAGGTGTCCACCACCGAGTTCGAGGATTGCCGCCACGACAGGCACCGACGACCTTACGGCCACAGCTCCGGTCAGCCGCTTCAGCAATGGAGGCGCGGAACATGGCCCATTCAGACTCAATGTCCCCCGCCTCCCCCGGGATGTGATTGAAGCTCTGCCGGAGGTGCGAGTTGAAGATCTTTCTGACAGGTTCCTCTGCCAGACGTTCCCAGCAAACCCTCACTACACGTTTGGGCCTACCAGGTCTGACCGGCATTCTCCCCCACCACCAGGTAGTG
>JBCAZI010000312.1:0-1411 GCA_038533095.1 Pseudomonadota bacterium | reverse complement strand
CCAGCCGCAGCCCCGCGACCGGTCAAGCACCCCCCTTGAACCACCCCTCAACCGCTCCCCAGCCCTCCCGCACCGGACCATAGCGGGCCAAGGCCCATGCCGCCCCCCATGTCGGCGCCACAGCCAACCGTGCGGTCAGCCCCAACAGCGAAAGCTGCGTTTCCATCTCCACCAGCATCGCAGCCTCCCCCCCCCAGAGGTGATCTGCCCCGGTCGTGTCCAGAATGATCCCATCATCGCCATCGCGCGCGGTCCAGGGGCACCAGCGGCGGGCCCAAAGCACCAGACGATCCAGCGCCGCGTGATCCCCCGCCAGATCGGCGTATTCGACCTGAAGCTCAGGGCAGATCGCGCGCATATCCACCACCCGCGATCCGGGATGGATGCCATCCATCCGGGCGGTGCGGTTGGCGGCGTGAATGACCGGGCCATGATGCCCCTCGCGCGCCAGCACGACAGGCACATCATCCGGCGGCGCGTCGCCCTGCCGTTCCATCACCCGGCTCCACCGCTCGATCGCGAGCTGGGGGAGCGAGATCGACACGATCCGCCGCCCGGTCATAGGTCGCCACCCATTGGCCGGGCTTGGACCGACGCGAGCGGAAGAGATCGAGCGCCCAGCGTGGGCTGCCGGGGGCTTGCGCATCGTGCGGATGCGGGGCCGAAGGCAGGCTGGCGACGCGCCAACGGTCGCGGGCCGCACTCAGATCGGGGCTGGCAGCACGGCGGATCAGCCAACACGATACATCTGCCGCCTCGGCCCGCAGGGCCAGCCGCTTGGTCGCGGTGAAATCCAAAGCAGGTGGATCGCCCCAGATCTCGCCAATCACAGCGCCCAAGGCGCGGCAGCGCAACCCATCTTCCATCGCCCAAAGCACATCGGCGGCGCGCGACAGATCGACCATGATGATGGGGTGATTGGCAGGTAGGCCTGCCAGCGCAGGCCGCCCCGCCTCTTTGCGCGACAGCCTGTCCTGCACCCAGAGGATCGGGGCATGGGTGCGAGGCAGACGGGACAAGGCAAAACCCACAGCGCTGGCGTCCGTGGGATGGGTTGGGAAAACCTCCGCCAGGGTATGGGGCATCACGGCAGGGCGTTCTCCCTGCCCGGCCAAAGCTTTGTGCATACGCAGCGAACCCATACACCAGACACCGAATCCATTTTAATGTTCACTTTTTGTTCTATACCATCATTGCAATTTCCGCAATCATACGACGCAGGCCAAGTTGATCAGCACGGCCGCGACCCGGCAATGCACATATAAATCAAGAAATCACTTGTGATCCTCAGTTTGTTCCTGCTAGACGCATCGGCGGAGACGTGGCCGAGTGGTCGAAGGCGCTCCCCTGCTAAGGGAGTAGGCGGGAAACTGTCTCGAGGGTTCGAATCCCTTCGTCTCCGCCACCCAAA
>JBCAZI010000311.1:0-1418 GCA_038533095.1 Pseudomonadota bacterium | reverse complement strand
GCCGCAGGCAAGATTTTCATCGCCTGACCCGGCGCGCGTAGGGTGCGTCCGTGACGCACCCATCGCAACAGAGGCCCGCCAATGGACACCCAGCGCGCGTTGCAATTTTAGGTGAATTTTAAGGATCCGGGCGTAGACACACCCCCGCTAGAGCATTTTCGGATCAATCTGGCTCGTATCCCGAGTTTGTGAAGTAGTTTGCGCACTCAGCCGGGCTGAAAGCATCAAGGGCTGTGGCGATGGCTGCTTCCAGCGCGCCAATGGTTCGTGCAGCGGCCTTCCGAAGGATTGATTTGATCTTGGCGAAGGCTTGCTCGATCGGATTGAAGTCCGGGCTGTACGGCGGGAGGAACAGCATCTTGGCACCTCTGGCCTCAATGGCGTTCCGAGCGCCGCTGACTTTGTGAGCGGGCAGGTTGTCGAGTATGACGATGTCGCCCTCGTTCAGCGTCGGTGCGAGGATCTTTTCGGCGTATGCCGTGAACAGCTCTCCGTCCATTGCGCCATCGACAACCATGGGCGCTGTCAGGCCGCCCAGCCGGAGCCCGGCGACGAGTGTCGTTGTCTTCCAGTGCCCGTGCGGGACGCTGGCCCGGCAGCGTTCGCCACGTGGGCTGCGTCCGCGCAGGCGGGCCATCTTGGTTGTTGTACCGGTCTCGTCCAGAAAGATCAGTTTTGATGGATCAAGATCAGGCTGTAGCTCGAACCAGACCTCGCGCCGCGCTGCTACATCTTCGCGCGCCTGCTCGCTGGCATGAGCTGTCTTTTTTTGTAGCTGATCCCATGGCGGCGGAAGAAGTCATGAAGGGTCGAAATGGCAAAGGGTTCCCCTCGCTCCTCGATCAGGCGCTGACGCAACTCGGCCAGCGTGATGTCCGGTGTCTCTTCGATGGCATCCAACAGAAAATCAGCCTGCGCCTCGATCCGGCCAGATCGCCGGTCACCACCACGGGGCTTGGGTGCCGTGCGACCTGTGCGCAGGTATTCGTCCATCCATCGTACCGCGCTCGCAATGCTGACACCGAAATGACGCGCAGCCGCGTTGCGCGACATCCCGCCCTCGATGGCTTGAATCACGCGGATACGAAGGTCTTCGGAAAGGTATTGAGCCATGCATGCTGGCCTCCTCATCCAGCAAACATGCTGAATCAGAAAATCAATCGTCTGTGAATCCCATACGATTCAATCTGAAACGAAAATGCTCTAGCGGGCGCTGTTTAGTGACCAGTCGTATTCCGTGTCCGCCAAGGCGCCGATCCGGCCGAGATCCGCGGCAAGCTTCGGCTTGGCATACTGCTTCAGATGGGCAAGTACGCCAGCCTCGTTGCCACCGAAATCCTCGATGAACCAGTCATAGATCCGGGAGACCGTGACCTGCCCGTTGCGGATTGTGACACCGCGCGGATCGTTGACATACG
>JBCAZI010000310.1:0-1421 GCA_038533095.1 Pseudomonadota bacterium | reverse complement strand
TCTGAACTTCCGCCTGTGCGAATTGGAAGAGGGCTGCGATATCGGCACGCTGGATGACACGCCGCTGGGTGGTATCGACCCCGGTCCTGTGGCGGGCACTGTTGCACCGGCGGCACCCACGGGTGGCCCTGCTTTGGCGATTGGCGAACAATCAGATATTGAGCGGGCGCAGGGGGCGCTCGCCTCTGGTGACTTTCGCAGCGCCGTTGACCAGCTTACGACCTTTGTCGCGACCTACCCGGGTAGTCCGCTGACCGCAGATGCCAACTACCTGCGTGGCGAAGCATTAGAAGGTCTGGGCGACATAACCGAAGCGGCCCGCGCCTATCTTGAGGCTTTTTCGGGCGATCCCACGGGGCCGAAAGCACCGGATGCTTTGTTCAAATTGGGCTCATCACTGGGCAAGATCGGACAGACGCAGGATGCTTGCCTGACTTTGGCAGAGGTGAATGTCCGCTTTCCGGGCAATCCGGCTGTGGTTGACGCGCAGGCGGAAATGCAAGCCTTGGGATGTCAGTAAACACAGCTTCGGCTGACGTCTTTGCCGCGTTTCAAAGAACGCTCGCGCATGCTACCACCGCAACTGACGACACAATCGGGCTGTCCGTCTCGGGCGGGGGCGATTCAATTGCGCTGATGCATCTTGCCGCAAAGGTGCGCCATCCGCGCAAACTGCGCGCGATCACCATCAACCATGGGCTGCGCCCCGAAGCAAAAGATGAAATCGCATTGGTCGCGCAAGAAGCAGGCCAGCTTGGCATCGCGCATGATGTGGTTGACTGGGCCTGGGACGGCAAAGGCAACCTGCAAGCCGCCGCCCGTGCTGGGCGCTGGGTGGCTGTGCGTGAATGGGCCTTGATGCATAATCTGCGTGAGGTTTGGCTGGGCCATACCGAGGATGATCAGGTCGAAACCGTATTGATGCGTCTTGCGCGCGGATCAGGCATTGATGGGTTGCGGGCGATGTACCCGATAACCACACGCGATGGGCTGCGCATTCTACGACCGCTATTGGGATGCGCACGTAGAGATCTGCGCGAATGGCTGACCGACCAGAAAATCACATGGTGCGATGATCCCAGCAACGATGACCCGCGCTTTGACCGGGTCCGCGCGCGGCAAATGTTTACGCAGCTTGAGGCGTTGGGGCTGACACGCAAGCGGCTGTTGCAAACGATTGACCATATGCAAGCGGCCCATATCTCTTTGCAAGCAGCTGCACTTGATTTTGCAAAACAGCATGTGCGGCAGGACGCCGGTGATCTGTTGTTTGCCCCCGCTGCCTTGGATCTGGAAAAGGCCGATGCGCCGCGCCGTATGATGGCCGCAGGTTTCGCATGGGTTGGAAGCCGCACATACCGCCCCCGGTTTGAGCAGCTGTTGGATATCGTCGCGCAAGCGCGCAAGGGCACCACCGTGAC
>JBCAZI010000309.1:0-1434 GCA_038533095.1 Pseudomonadota bacterium | reverse complement strand
CGAGCGTCTGAGCCGGTTTCCCAAGCATGCAGGTAGACGCAGTCGTATTTCAGGGATCGCCAGAGCCGCTCCACGAAGATGTTATCCAAGAAGCGTCCCTTGCCATCCATCGAGATGCGCACGCCGGATCGGCGCAAACGGTCTGTCCATGCGAAGGACGTGAACTGCGATCCCTGATCGGTATTCATTATCTCCGGCATCCCATATTTGGCCATCGCCTCATTCAGTGCCTCAACACAGAAGTCGGCCTCCAGCGTGTTTGATATCCGCCAACTCAACACTTTACGCGTGTACCAATCGATGATCGCCACCAAGTACAAGAACCCGCGTCGCATGGGGATGTAGGTGATATCAGACGCCCAGACTTGATTGGGCCTTGTCACGTGCAGCCCCTTCAGCAGGTAGGGATAGGTCTTGTGGCCCTTTGCAGGCTTGCTGGTGTTGGGTTTTTGATAGATGGGCATGAGGCCCATCAACCGCATCAGCCGCCTGATGCGCTTTTCATTGACCAGATGCCCGTCGTTGCGCAGGTGCCAGGTCATCTGGCGGACACCGAAGAACGGTGTTTCCAGGAACTGTTCGTCGATCTGGCGCATCAGCATCAGGTTCAGCGCCGTCTCGCCCTTGGGGTGGTAGTAAAACGACGACCGCGAGACCGACAACAGCTTGCACTGCTTGCCAATCGACAGATCGGGATTGTCCTTCTCGATCATGCCGCGCCTCACTTCAGGCCCCAGGGCTTGAGCTTTCGTGACAAAAAATCATTGGCCACCGCCAGCTCCCCGATCTTGGCGTGGAGCTCTTTCATCTGCCCTTCGTCGATCTCCGGTGCTTTCTTACCGCCCCGCTCGAACACGCCGGATGCACCTTCCAGCAGCGCCCGTTTCCAACTGTGGATCATGGTCGGATGGACGCCAAACTGGCTGGCAAGCTCAGCCACCGTGCGCTCGCCCTTCAAAGCTTCCAGCGCAACTTTCGCTTTGAACTCAGGGCTGTGGTTCTTCCGTTTCGACATCTCTGATCTCCTCTTCGTCGAAGATCAGCAGACAGCAAATCATAGCTTACGTCAGTGTCCGAATTTCGGGGGGTAGCTCACATCCGATACCGCGCCTCGAAGCATGATTGCGATGCATGCCCGCTCAAACCGCAATGCTGCCCTGGTGACCCAGGCCGACGCGTGATGCGATCCGTCCACGAAGCGGCTCGAGACGTCGCCCGCGAGATACGCAAAACCGATGCCTACATGACCTCGTTCATCCAAAGGCGAAAAGTTGAGATGCTCTTCGCCCACCTGAAGCGATACATCGGCGTGCCAATGATGCGACTTCGAGGACCCAAAGGCGCATACGAACAGTTCCAGCTCGCAGCAACCGCCCAGAACCTCAGGAAACTCGCTGAAAAGGAAGGCCAAGGCGTTCAAACTTCACCCATTGG
>JBCAZI010000308.1:0-1450 GCA_038533095.1 Pseudomonadota bacterium | reverse complement strand
TCTCATTTTGTTTCTCTCTCCCTCTCTCTCTCCCTCTCTCTCCCTCTCTCCAAGACCTTGGACATTCAGTCAAGGAATGCTCTGGGCTACTTCCTGTGCTGGTTTGTGACAAAGGCGGCGGGTAGTCTTCCCAGAACCCACTGTCGTCCTCCTCTTGCCTGTCCGAATCTGAGCCGTCCCCGCTACCTTTTCTTCTGGGTCGGCTTGTGGATATATGAGCCGCGCTTTTCATCCGCATTGCTTTTCGAACGCGGTAAGTATGGTCCATGGCAGCAGTTGAGCCGAGGGTCAGGTAATTGTTCTTCAGGGAGTCTATGGACGTATTCATCATGAGTGCGACAGCTTCCATGAATCTTTCTGCCGATAGATCCTGACAGATCTTTCCCCGGTACCAAAGCTCCATCTTGTGCTGCGCGAAATTTCTTCGGAGGATCTGTGTGCCAAAATTCGTTGCCGGCCTCTTTTCTTTCGTGAGCTCGTTGAAAACGCGTTGGGCAGTCCCTTTCCAGTGGTAGCGCTCCAGATGAACCATTCGCTTACTTTCAAACAAAAACTTTGTGTGGAGGAAAATATCCCCCTCATTGGAACTGGATCCACGGATCCTATGCTTGGACCGGTACCGGTCAAGTTCTGAGGAGGGTTGAAAACGATATCGAAAGAGCATAACAAGAAAACGTCAGCCATAGTAGGGAATCCTTCCAAGTTCAAAATACTTAACCCCTCCACTTGCCACAACCTTACCTTCTTTCAACGTAATAAGAGCGTCTGCCACCGCCAAGTCGAGCTGTACACCCGGCCATGCATCTTTTCTGATGACCTTTTCCCCCTCCACTTTCATGAATAACAGGACAGTGTCATGCTGCTCTCCGCCTATGTACTCACGCACGAGTCTCCGAGAGAGAATCCCCTTTCTGGTCCATCCCCTTTCCTCTCGAACGTAGATTTTGAAGTTGTCACACTTGACCGAATCGAAGAATTCTGCCCGTTGCCCCGCGCAATCCAGCCACAGGGCACTCATCAGGTACATCTGCAATCTCTGGAGGAAAAACCGCAGGCCTCCCTCTTGCGCTTCTCCGATGCGATCCCCCATCTCGTTCTCATCTGCGCTGTCCCTCACTTTAAGAACAAGCGCTGAAAAAACACAAAGAAAGCCAAATCGAGAGGAAGAGGTGAATGGTTAGTTTTCCTCCGGTTCCGATGGGGGTCCCGACGGCGCTCAAAGGGCAACAGACTACCTCTCAGACCCTCAATGACTCCTGCTCCTTGTCATGATGCTCTCACCTTGAATTTCCTCGTATATATTTTGAAGAACGCTTTGGTACTGGTCAACGTCGAAGCACTCTCCTCTCGCACTGCGCTCCTCAAACGTTCTTTTCTGAGCTCTCTCCCTTCGCGCGATTGCCTTCGTCTTCCGCAACCATCCCTTCAGATAATCCGACGCCCCCGATAC
>JBCAZI010000307.1:0-1452 GCA_038533095.1 Pseudomonadota bacterium | reverse complement strand
CTGTTGACCCCGCTGATTTTCGCGCACACGGACGCTGTCCACGCGCAAGGGATATAGTCCGCGCGGCCGGGGGTCGCCGGCAATGGCAACAGCCTCGAGATAAGCGTTTCCGGTGATCTGTAAATCCGTATACAGACGTTCGAGCAAAGCGGGCCCGGCTTGGTCTGGCGACGGCTCAGCGAGCAGCCGCGCAACGTCGTCCGGGTCACACACAAAAGCAATCGACGCAGCCGCCTCTGCAATCAGCCGAACACAGCGATAGGCCACCGCATTTCCCAAATATCCGTCGCGGACGAGCGCGGCTGGATCGGCGCGCCCCCAAGCTGCGGTGGGCAGCTGCGCCAAAGCGACCAGCGGCGGCGCGGTTTTCGTTTCGGGTTTTGACCAAGGCAATTTCATGGCGCGCCGTTTGACCTCTCAATGCATCATCGCATCGGAATCTACGGTCACTGCTGGCCCGTCGGATATGTTTCCAATTTCTTAAGATTTTCAGGGGTTTTATAGGGGAAAGAGCGGCCTGGATCCCCGCATTGCCAATGGATCCTGGGGTAAAATTTTTTCGCATATCGCGGTTACTTGTAAGGGGGCTTCATGCTCGGACGTGTGATTTCTGTTGCCAATTCAAAAGGCGGTGTCGGTAAGACCACCACCACAGTCTCATTGGCTGAATCCTTTGCAGCAGAAGGCTACAAAACCCTGGTCGTGGACTTGGACAGCCAGGCCAATGCCTCGCTTCTCATCTATGGTGAGAATGGTGATGAGCGCCTCTATGACGCCATCCACAATTACACCAATGTCTCTGATTACCTACGCGAGAATTTCCTCGGCGAGTGCTTCGCGCATATGACGAAATTTATCGTCCCGCACGCGAGCGACGTGACCTTTATGGGCAAGCCCTTGGACCTGTCATTGGTCCCAGCCACCCCAGGCCTCCGCCGGGCCGAGCGCGAACTGATCTACATCCTGACCGAGCAAGGCTATTCGATGACGGCCATCGAAGGCCGGGTGGGTTTGCGCCTGCGTCAAGACATGACCGATTTGCGCAAGCAATATGACATCATCATTTGTGACTGCCCACCAGGCATTTCGGCAATGACCGAAGCGACCTTGTCCGCATCGGATTTGATCATCGTCCCCACCATTCCAGACTTCATGTCAACCCTCGGTCTCGACCTCTTTACTGGCGACATTATCGACAGTCTGAAAAAGCGCGGCTTGAACACGCGGCCAGTCGTGCTGGCGACCAAATATGACGGCTCACCGCATCAGGGCATCGTGCTCGACGCGATGCGCGAAGGCGCGGCAGATCCAGACAGCGAGTATGACATCTTCAACACCGTCATCCCGCAAAAGCAGGAATTCGCAGCCAATCCGGTTGAACTCGGATCAAACCCAACCCTCGCCCAAAAATGGCCTGGCGATGCGCTGACCACGGTCAACATGCTGTATCAA
>JBCAZI010000306.1:0-1468 GCA_038533095.1 Pseudomonadota bacterium | reverse complement strand
GTAACGATCTCTGCATCAAAATATTCTTCTAGGAACAGGCCTTTCACGAGCCTATCACGGTATGTCCGGCCAAAACGTAGCTCGAATCTGGAATAGCCCCCTGAAAGTGGTCCACCAACTGGGATAGATTGTCCCGCAAATTGGAGGATCAGCGATGGCTGGAAAACGAGAAAAGCCGGAAGATATTGTATCGAAGCTTCGGCAGGTTGAAGTGCTACAGGGGCAAGGCGCTACGATTGCGGAGGCAGTGCGTCAGATCGGCGTGACGCAACAGACGTTTTATCGTTGGCGTAAGTTATACGGCGGGATGCAGCGATCCCAACTTGTGCGGCTAAAAGAGCTTGAGAAAGAGAACCAACGGCTGCGGCGGGCGGTGTCTGATTTGACGTTGGACAAGCTCATCCTGAGCGAAGCAGCGAAGGGAAACTTCTAAGCCCTTCGCGTCGCCGCAAATGCATCGACCATGTGCGGCGGAAGCTTGGCGTATCTGAGCGCCGTGCCTGCCGCACACTTGAGCAACACCGATCCACGCAGCGGAAAGTTCCGCAGGGCCGTGCTGATGAGCAGCGTTTGACTGACGACATCATCGAGCTGGCCGACCAGTACGGGCGTTATGGCTATCGCATGGTGACGGGTCTGCTCAACAACGCAGGCTGGTGCGTGAACCACAAGCGTGTTGAACGGATATGGCGGCGTGAAGGGCTGAAGGTCCCGCAAAATCAGAAGAAAAAGGGACGGCTTTGGCTGAACGACGGGTCATGCGTGCGTCTCAGACCAGAACGACCGAACCACGTTTGGTCCTATGACTTTGTGCAGGACCGCACCGCTGATGGGCGCGTCTATCGGACGCTCAACATCATCGATGAATACACCAGAGAGGCGCTGATGATCCGCGTGGATCGCAAACTCAACTCCACGGACGTGCTGGATGCGCTGACAGACCTGTTCATCCTGCGTGGACCACCGGAATACATAAGATCCGACAATGGGCCAGAATTTATCGCTCAAAAAGTGAGGGACTGGATCGCCGCCGTTGGCGCCAAGACCGCTTACATCGAACCAGGATCACCCTGGGAGAATGGCTACTGTGAAAGCTTCAACGCCCGGTTCCGAGATGAGCTTCTTAATGGCGAGTTGTTCTACACCCTACGCGAAGCGCAAATCCTGATCGAGCAATGGCGCATTCACTACAACACAGTCAGGCCGCATAGCTCATTAGGCTATCGTCCGCCTGCGCCCGAAAGCATGGTGCCAATGGACCAGATGCCCACGATGCACTAACAATCAAATCGGACCACCCGATGGGGGCACGCCAACGTTCTAACCCATATCAAACCCAACCGAGAAACGCGTAAGCACCTCAAGTAATTGAGGAAAAATCTTATTTCACTGGAGTTTGGCTGGTATTTAAGTGGTGCCCCCACACGGACTCGAACCGCGGACCTACTGATTACAAATCAGTTGCTCT
>JBCAZI010000305.1:0-1491 GCA_038533095.1 Pseudomonadota bacterium | reverse complement strand
ATGGGCCTGCGATCGCTGCTAAAGAAGGCCGCTTTCCAGGTGGTAAAACGCCTATTAAAGGCCTTTATCTTGTCGGTGATAGCACCCTTCCTGGGATTGGCGTACCAGCGGTCGCGGCCTCAGGCATCCTTTGTGCCAATAGCCTAGTGACCCTCAAAGAATCATCTAGTTTGCTCTCACAGTTGGATTGACCACTATCTTATAAAGTTGTTTCAGGCAAGTCTTCAAGTAGCAGATTGACGACGACATAAGTAGGTCAGTGCAATATTTTGTAGGATAGAGAAGCCGCAATCGAGCTTTAAGATGCCAGCCCCCCTTCGCGCAGTACTGCACCCCGTAGATGAGGATATGCTCTCAGACCTGCGGGTCGCAGATAGCGTGCCCTATCGAGTGCGAGACCGAGCGCATATGGTGCTGATGAGCGCAGCGGGCTGGAATGCACCGGCGCTAGCGCAAGCCTTCAAGTGCCACGAGCATACGGTGCGCACGACGATCAAGCAGTGGAATAGCGCAGGGCTGTATGGCTTATGGGATAAGGAAGGTCGTGGCAGCAAAGCGAAGTGGCAACCTGCCGACCTCGACTATCTGATAGCGTGCCTGAATGAAGAAGAGCGAACCTACAACAGTAGCCAACTGGCCGTGAAGCTGTGGGAGGAGCGTGGTGTGCAGCTGAGTGCCGACCGAATACGCCGTTTGTTAAAAAAAAGAACTATCGCTGGAAACGCACCCGCCAAAGCCACCGAAGCCGACAAGACGCCGAGGCCAAAGCCCTAGCACAATCGCAACTGATTCAGCTAGAGACGCTAGCTGCCACCGGTCAGATTGCCTTGAAATATCTCGATGAGACCGGTTGTTGTCAGTGGACGCCTGAGAGCTATAGCTACAGCAAGGTGGGCCAACAAAAGCGGTTTGAACAAACCTCACGTCGCGGAAAGCGTGTCAGCATTCTAGGCATCTGGGATCCAGATGAAAGCTTTGACTACGCTCTATGTGTCGGCGGTTTCAATGGCGAACGCTATTTGGAGGTGATGAACTGGCTCGCCTCGAAAGCGGCTAAGACCTATGCCGAGACCCAGCAACTGACCTTTGTTGTTCAAGATAACTGTACGATTCACAAAAGCCAACTGGTTCAACAGCAGTGGCCTAAGTGGCAGGCGCAAGGGCTATTTGTATTGTTCTTGCCGCCCTATTGCTCTGAACTCAATCCCATTGAAGGTCAGTGGCATCAGCTCAAAACACATGAATTAGCCGGTCGGATGTTTGAGTACGAAGACGAATTGGCTGAGGCTATTGTTGATGGCATGATTGACCGTAGTCAGCGCGGTGATTATGCCTTAGACCGTTTTATACTTAATTTCACCTAGCTACTTACTTCGCAACAAGTCTCTTGTATTGAGAACAACGTTCGCACTCTCGCAGAGGAGAGCGTAGAATCTGTTCATCTCACATGTGTTGTGTCCCTTATGCTGCCAGAATTGTTCCAGTTGTGCA
>JBCAZI010000304.1:0-1493 GCA_038533095.1 Pseudomonadota bacterium | reverse complement strand
CCATACCTGTACCAGAAGTGACCCGCGCATCGGCGTGAGAGAGGCACGGTACCGACGGGAGACGCTGCTGCAGAATCGCCTGAACGGAGGATCGGTCGCGGCGAGAGCCTGCCGCCTGCACCCCCCACTGGAGCCGAGGAACCAGGCCCGGACGAAGCAGAGCCGCTCCGGAACACCCCCGGAGCGTAAAACAAAAGACCGGCGAAGCCGCCCCAAAGCACGATCACCTTTTCCCCGGACACTTCAACGCCACCGATCGCTTCCCAGAGCGAACAAGTAAGAGGCTTTAGTGTTCTGGGCAGAGCTTAGTTAGCTGTTTACCAATACAGTTTTCTTGTGTTTGTACATGTTAGAACCGGACCGTCGGTCCGCCGTAATCCATACACTGTATCATTGCCGGCAGCAACCCCGCTCGCCGTTCTCGGTTCAGAACCAGAGCAGCTCTCTGGAGTGATCCACACTGCTGTATCTGTGAGAGCGACGGGTCGCGGTTGCTGGTCACCGAATTACTCACTTAATCACCAGTTACTGGTTACGATTGAGCCCACCGGTCCTCGCCGGTGCGTGTCTGTCCACGTGATCGCGGTGTTTCCTCGCCATCAGCTGGTCGCGCTGTGATTTCAAACAACAGTCAGGAGAGAAGTGCAGAGTTGCTCCGCGCTCCTCGACCTGCGGAAATCCTCAGAGCGATCACCGCTGTGGCTAGAAATCACTTTTATTCGTGGACTTTGTTCTGCCTTTTCTCTCTGTCTCCATACTAACACCTTCGGACGAGGACACCACGTGATCTCGTCCACCATCTTGTGCCGGCCTGTCTCGCGAGTCGGCGGCCATCTTGGTTAAGGCGGGACCACGTCGTGACTCCGTCCGCCATCTTGGGCGCTTTACCACGAGACCCGGCGGCCATCTTAAACACCCCTCTCATACCCATCCACACAGACACACACACACGCGCACACACACGCACACACACACACACACACACGTGTATATAGGTTCACACTGTTTTCCTTTGAATGTTTGATTTGCTTCTGTTAGTTTAGTCATCTTTTAGCCAGTAGATATCAGAATCTTAATTCAAGTGTTTGTGCCTTTAAATATTTGTGTTAATAAATTCTGATACTCTAATGAGAGAAGTTGTCTGTGGTTATTTTATACAGTTTTGCAACATTGGCTGGTTGAAGAGGTCTGTGCTCGGACTCACATCTTCTCTGTTGCTCGATAGCGCCACACCTGGTCACAGGCTGGCACGCATCGAACAACAGCCATTTTGAGACTGATTATGCCATTTAGTCCTTTTTCCTGATTTATCAGGTGGTGCCCCGTTTCATTTTATTAAATTTCTGGTTATTAGCAACCGCCCCTCAAGACGGTTGATAATAACCCTTTTTGGACTAAACGAGCACATTATACGCCTTATTGCACAACATAAATGGTGCCCCGTGTGAGGCCTTCTAACATACCAGCTTTGTTGCAGGTCTGTGTGAAATAAC
>JBCAZI010000303.1:0-1513 GCA_038533095.1 Pseudomonadota bacterium | reverse complement strand
GTGCGGTTGGCCGTGCCCAAATCGACGCAAATACACGCGTAGGCTGGCTGTTGCGCTAAGACACTGTCGAAGACACGAAATTTGATCGTTTTTTTGTCGATCTGACTGGCGTCGCGGGGCCTGTCGCGTTAGAACGCGGAGCAACGCGTGTGGTCCTCTGCGATCTAAGCGCGAGAGGGAACACATAGGACACGCCATGTCTGATCTGCGCAAAGTCGTCATTGATGGAAATGAGGTCGAAGTTGACGGGGCCATGACCCTGATACAGGCCTGCGAAGAGGCCGGGATCGAAATTCCGCGTTTCTGCTATCACGAACGGCTTTCGATCGCAGGCAACTGCCGCATGTGCCTAGTCGAGGTTGTGGGCGGCCCGCCAAAACCCGCTGCATCTTGCGCGATGCAGGTCAAGGATCTGCGCCCCGGTCCCGAAGGCCAGCCGCCTGTGGTCAAAACCAACTCGCCCATGGTCAAAAAGGCCCGTGAAGGCGTGATGGAGTTTTTGTTGATCAACCACCCGCTGGATTGCCCGATTTGCGATCAGGGGGGCGAGTGTGATTTGCAAGATCAGGCGATGGCTTATGGCGTCGATTTCAGCCGCTTCCGTGAGCCGAAGCGCGCGACCGAAGATCTGGATCTTGGTCCGTTGGTCGAAACCCATATGACCCGCTGCATTTCTTGCACTCGCTGCGTGCGCTTCACAACAGAGGTCGCAGGCATTCACCAGATGGGCCAGACGGGCCGTGGCGAAGATGCAGAGATCACCAGCTATCTGGGTGAAACGCTCGATTCGAATATGCAGGGCAACATCATTGACCTGTGCCCGGTTGGTGCGCTGGTGTCCAAACCTTACGCCTTCACCGCCCGTCCTTGGGAGTTGACCAAGACCGAATCCATCGATGTGATGGATGCGCTTGGCGCCAACATCCGCGTGGATACCAAAGGGCGCGAAGTCATGCGGTTTTTGCCCCGCAACCATGACGGTGTGAACGAAGAATGGATTTCTGATAAAACCCGCTTTGTCTGGGACGGGTTGCGTCGTCAGCGTCTCGACACACCCTATATCCGCGAAAACGGCAAACTGCGCAAAGCCAGCTGGCCAGAGGCGCTGTCGGCGGCATCCGCTGCCATGAAGGGCAAAAAGGTTACCGGTCTGGTTGGTGAATTGGCCCCGGTTGAGGCCGCATTTGCGCTGAAGCAACTGGTCGAAGGGCAGGGCGGCAACGTCGAATGCCGCACCGACGGGGCGAAGCTGCCAGCGGGCAACCGATCTGCCTATGTGGGCACTGCCACCATCGAAGATATCGATGAGGCAGAGGCGATCATGCTGATCGGCACCGACCCGCGTACAGAGGCCCCGGTTCTGAACGCACGCTTGCGTAAGGCTTGGTCGCGTGGCGCAACTGTGGGCGTGATCGGCCCGCAGGTTGAACTGACATTTGAATACAATCACCTCGGCACATCGCCTGCGGTGATGACCGAGCTTTTGGGACGCGATCACACGGCTGTCGGTGAA
>JBCAZI010000302.1:0-1514 GCA_038533095.1 Pseudomonadota bacterium | reverse complement strand
ACTCTTCGGTCATGTTGAAAACCATCCGCGGGAAAAGGTCGGCTTTGCATAATTCGTGGAATTGTTCCGCCGCCAGTTCGAAATCGGTGATGTTCAATTCACCTTGGGCGACGGCCTTTTGGAAGTATTCCACCAGCCGGTTGCGGATCAGCATTGGCCCGCTTTCATAAAACTCGCGCCCCAATTCAGGGAACCGGTCGCTTTCGCCGACGCAGATGCGAAAGATGCGCTTGCCGAACTGGGATGTGATGAAATCGACCATCTCCATCGCGATATCGCACAGGACCTTTTGCACGGGTGCGTCCATATCGATCGTTTCGATCGCATGGTCCGCTTGTCGTGCACATTCGGTCTTGGCGACCTGCATGAAGAGAAAGCGTTTGTCGGGGAAGTAACTGTAAAGCGTCGCCTTTGAGACACCAGCCGCCTTGGCAATGTCATCAACCGAGGCGCCTTCGAAACCGTCGGATAGAAACACTTGTCTGGCGCCCTCCAGCACCTGATCAAACTTCCGTCCTTTTTTGGGTTCGATTGTGCCGTCCGGCATATTGGCTGCTCCTCCTCGGGGCTTCACTATAAACTGATCAGTTCACTTACGGCAAGGAGATAGCAGCGATGGGGCCAAAGGGGATGAGGGGCCCCATCGCTAAACCAGCGCTACTTGGCAGGTGTTGTGCAAGTCTCGCTAGAAAGTGTGGTCAAGTCGGCGCAGCCTTGGCTGACCTCAGGTGCGGGCAGTGGTGGGTAGGTCAGCGTTGGGAAGTTGACCGTAATTGACAGGGCAGAGGCGGACCCTGCGAAGCCCACGAAAGCGGCTACGGTAACTGCGAAGAGGATACGGGACATGCTGTGTTTCCTTCTTGTGAATTTCTAATCGTGAGTCATAACTAAACAGTTCAGTTTAGATTGCAAGAGAAAAATGAACTGATCGGTTCAGTTTGTTTATTTGCCGGGTCGCTTGACTGTCGCGGTCGGTCTGAAAAATTGACCAAACGAATGGTTCAGGGCTTTGCAATCTGCTCTAAAAGGACAATGCGCGGACGTATCGCGGCAAGAACGAGGACCCGGGATAGGGGTTGCCCTGCATCTGTGGTCTGGTGGTTCGTTTGTTTGTCGTGTCGCGCTAAACGTCGCGCACCATCGTCGTTGACGCGCTGAACCCAAAGATATGCTTCAGAAGGCCGATCTTCACGGTTTTGAGTTCCTTGAACCCAACGTGTTTATAAAGCGCTTTCGCCCGTGGATTGGTGTCCACTACATCAAGACGGACTTGGGTATAGCCGCGCCGTTTCGCCTCATCCACCACGGCGTCCAGCAGGGCTGTGCCGACGCCCAGCCCCCGTGCCTCGGGCGCGACAAAAAGCCCGTCCATCAAAAAGCGTTCGTTCTCGATGTCCCGTTCCAGCAGCGCAAGCAGCGAGATACGGATTGCGGCACTGGTCCAGCCATAGATGCGGCGCAGGTCTTTGAATTCGCCACCCACCAGTGACCCGTGGCTGGTTTTGAACCCTGCG
>JBCAZI010000301.1:0-1515 GCA_038533095.1 Pseudomonadota bacterium | reverse complement strand
CACACCGGCCGCATCATATTCGGCCGCGCGGCGGATCAACTCGCCAGTGATCGACCCTGTGTTTTCGGGGTCATCCAGCTTGGTATAGGCTACGGTCCATCCTTCACCACGCAGGTGATCGGCGAATTTGCGCATCGCCGAAAATGTGAAAGCGATCTTTTTGGGGTGATGGGGGACATAGCTCGCCTCACCCGCGACCTCTGCCATCACAACCACATCTGTTGCCTTATCCGTCTTGCAAAGGGCCGACAGACCAAGCGAAAGCTGATCACCGAGAACAAGAACCAACCTCACCAGGCGATCTCCTCTCCTGCATAATCATAAAACCCACCCGACTGCTCTGGCGTTAACTTGTCGATGACAGCTAGCAGATTGGCAGCGGCCTCATCCGCTGGCACGGTCTTGTGCCGCCCGGCATAGTCGCGGGTAAAGGGTGTCTCGACCGTTCCGGGGTGCAGCGACACGCAGATAGACTGCTTATGGGACCGGCCCAATTCAATCGCTGCCCCATGCACAATCTGGTTCAGCGCCGCCTTTGAGGCACGATAGCTATGCCACCCGCCGATCTGATTGTCGCCAATAGACCCAACGCGAGCAGAAAGGGTTGCTACAACCGCGCGTCTGTCCTTGGGCAATAACCGCGCTGCGTGTTTCAGGATCAACGCCGGCCCGATCGTGTTCACGGAAAAAACGCGCGCCATATCTTCGGGTTTTATCGCGGAAAGCGCTTTCTCTGGTGTGCCCCACAGCGGGGCCAAAATGCCGACAGCTGTGAAGATCAAATCGAATAGTTCGGTCTGCAGGGCCAATCCGCGCTCGACCGAGGCGGCATTGGCCACATCAAATCCATCGACCGAGCGTGATAGCCCCGTCACATCCCACCCGTTACCTTTCAGTTGCGCTTGAACGGCAGACCCAATACCCCCGCTTGCCCCAATCACCAATGCGCGCATGTATTTCTCCTTTGACTTAGCGGGACCTAGCGCCACTTCAAAAAGGAACAAGGAGGATGACAATGCGCGCAGCCATCACTTTGCTAACACTGCTGGCAGCCCCGGCTGCAGCGCTCGAGCTGACCTATCAAACCAGCTATGATCTGAACCGCCCTGCCAGCCTGGACTACGACCCGACATTCTGCGGGCTTTGGATTGCGAATGAAGGGCCCGAAGTAATCCTTGTGACCTTGCAGGGAGATGAGTTGCGCCGGTTTAACAGTGACCTGACCCGGATCAAAGCGGTGACGGTAGAAGGGGACAATCTGCTGGTTGCGGACGGCTTTGGTGGGTTCCAACGCATCACCAAGGATGGCACCGCGCTGGCTGATCCATTTCAATCTCAGATGGCATGGGCCGATACCGAAGGGATCACCATTGATGCAGATGGCAGCGTGATCATGGTTGAGGATGATCCAGAGCGGATGACATGGCTGGACCCTGATGGCACGATCCTGCGCCAGATCAGCACCATGTCGCTTGATCCCCCGCTGACCGAGGCTCAAGGGATCGCGCGCGATCC
>JBCAZI010000300.1:0-1530 GCA_038533095.1 Pseudomonadota bacterium | reverse complement strand
GCCAGCTGTGCAACGGCGCCAAATTCGGTCGTGCAGACGGGGGTAAAATCCTTGGGGTGGGAAAACAGAATGGCCCAGCTATCGCCGACCCAATCATGCAGTGACATCGTACCCTGATCGGTTTCAACCGTGAGATCGGGGATTGTATCGTTGATGCGCAGACCCATTTTCGTGCTCCTTACCATGTGAATTCTGGACGCAATATAGAGACGATAACGGCGCAACACCACATCCGCTTGCGGAACGCCGGTTGCGGTGCCACAAAATTGGGAAAGCAAAGGAGAGTCGTGATGATCGAAGCCCGCAATTTCTATATCAACGGCGCATGGGTGCCGCCTGTTCAGGCCAACGACCATCATGTGATTGATCCCTCGACCGAGGATGCGTGTGCTGTGATCTCGCTGGGTGATCAGGCGGATACGGATGCTGCAGTTGCTGCTGCTACCGCCGCCTTTCCTGCCTGGGCCGCGACAGACCCTGAAACGCGTGCGGGCTATGTCAGAGGGATCCTTGACCAATATGAAGCGCGGGTTGAGGAAATGGCCGAGGCGATCAGCATGGAAATGGGCGCGCCGATTGATATGGCGCGCAGCAGTCAGGCCCCTTGCTTGCCCTGGCACTTAAAGAACTCCCTCAAAGCGATGGAGCATATGGAATGGATCAGGCCCCTTGGTCCCCATGCCCCTGATGACCGCATTGCGCTGGAACCCATTGGCGTGGTTGGTCTGATCACCCCATGGAACTGGCCGATGAATCAGGTCACGCTGAAGGTGATCCCGGCGATGTTGGCAGGCTGTACGATGGTGTTGAAACCATCCGAGGAGGCACCGCTTTCATCGCTGCTCTTCGCTGAATTTGTGCATGACGCTGGCGTACCTGCGGGCGTGTTCAACCTTGTGAACGGTGATGGTGCGGGCGTCGGCAGCCAGCTGTCGCGCCATGAAGATGTGGCGATGATCAGCTTCACGGGCTCGACCCGTGCGGGTAAAGCGATCTCTGCTGCTGCTGCAGAAACGCTCAAGCGTGTGACGCTTGAGCTCGGTGGTAAGGGCGCCAATGTCATTTTTGCCGATGCAGATGAAAAGGCCGTCAAACGCGGTGTGCTGCATTGCATGAACAACTCCGGCCAATCCTGTAATGCGCCCACGCGGATGCTGGTGGAACGGTCGATCTATGATGAAACGGTTGAGGCGGCTGCCGAGATTGCCAGCAAGATCACCGTTGGCCCCGCCTCGGAGGCTGGTCGCCATATCGGCCCGGTCGTCAACAAAACCCAATGGGCCAAAATTCAAGACATGATCGCCGTCGGCATGAATGAAGGCGCGCGCCTTGTTGCTGGTGGTCCCGGCCTGCCGGAAGGGGTGAACAAAGGCTACTATGTGCGCCCCACCGTCTTCGCCGATGTAACCAATGACATGCGGATCGCGCAGGAAGAGATTTTTGGCCCCGTCCTGTCGATCATCCCGTTTGAGGATGAGGCGGATGCCGTCGCAATTGCCAATGACACGCCTTACGGGTTGACCAACTACG
>JBCAZI010000299.1:0-1537 GCA_038533095.1 Pseudomonadota bacterium | reverse complement strand
GTTGGCCAGTGGCAAGATGGTGAAATCAGCGGCGAAGGTCTGGCGACCTATGCCGCTGATTTCACCATCTTGCCACTGGCCAACGTAGTTAAAGCCATCTGGCAGTGTAATCTCACCATCGCCATTGCGCTGACCATTCAGGAATTCGCCTACATAGACGGTGCCATCGGCGTAGACGGCGCGGCCCAGACCGTTGCGTTGTCCTTCGGACCACTGGCCCTCGTAAACATAGCCATCTGCGTAGGTCATCTTGCCTTGGCCGTGGTTCTTGGCGTTCAGGAATTCGCCTTCATAAACCAGACCATTCACATAAGTCGCAACACCAACACCGTTGATCACGCCTGCTTCCCAAGCGCCTTCATAGGTTGACCCATCGGGATAGGTGATTTTGCCGGTTCCATCTGCAAGGTCATTCATGAATGTGCCCGCATAAACGGATCCATCGGGGTAAGTGACCTCACCCTGACCTTCGATCTTACCTTCGACCCAATCACCGACGTAAACATATCCGTCCGTGCCGCGGAAGGTGCCCGTGCCATGACGGCGGTCGTTCATAAAGGTCCCTTCATAGACGTCACCATTGGCGTAAGTCACCAGACCTTCACCTTCGCGACGGCCATTGACCAAGGCGCCCTCATAGACGTCACCATTTGGCTGGGACAACGTGCCGACGCCTTGAATCTGACCATCGACCCAAGCACCGGTATAGACCAGACCATCAGCCATGGTCAGCGTGCCGGTACCGTCACGCTCGCCCGCTTTCAGCGTGCCTTCATAGATCGCACCATCAGGATAGGTGATTTTGCCTTCACCTTCCTTTTCGCCGTTCAGCCATGCGCCTTCATAGATGTAACCACCGGGGCTGGTCATCGTGCCTGTGCCGTGATGGCGTGCGTTGCGGAATTCACCTTCATAGACAACGCCATTGGCGTATTGGGCGATCCCCTGACCGGTAATGTTGCCGTCGACCCATTCACCTTCAAATGTGCCGCCATCGGCGAATGTGATTCGGCCCTGACCTTCAGGTTTGCCTGCAACAAAGGACCCTTCGTAGACCGAACCATTGGGGAAGGTCGCGATGCCTTCGCCGCGAATTTCGCCTGCAACCCACTGGCCCGTGTATTCATAACCATTGGGGAGGCGGTACGTTCCGGTGCCGTCCTGTTTGCCATCTACGAAGGTGCCTTCGTAGATACCACCGTCATCATATTGCTTTGTTTGAACTTCTTGGGCTGCGGCACCCGATGCCATGCTGGTGGCAATGATGGCGGCTGCCACGGCTTTCGGTAATCCAAACATCGTCATCATCTTCTCCGTTCAATCCATAGTCTGCGCAGCTTATGAGAGGAGGCCTCACCTGACAACGACGAACTGTCGCAAACGCCAAACGGCTTTCCCCCGCGTTTCTTTCTGCTACATGCATGCATGTGCATTGGGACAAAACTATGACAAAATTTCTACGCCTCACGATGGCGCAATTAAATCCCACAGTTGGTGACATCAAAGGCAACGCTGATCTGGCGCGTGATGCCTGGGC
>JBCAZI010000298.1:0-1549 GCA_038533095.1 Pseudomonadota bacterium | reverse complement strand
TGCTCATCTCGCGCTCGGGCGTTAGCATCACCATGTTGACCTTGCGCGTGCCGCCGACGGTCACATCCATTTCGGCTGTCGGCACGCTCATCCCCATGGGGCCGTACCACTGTTTGAACAGGTCAGGATCGGTCCAAATTTTCCAAATCACATCAATTGGCGCATCAAAAGTGCGGTGCAGGCGCACCCAGTTGGGTTGGTCAGTCATCTTTGGTGTCCTTCATGTTCATCAATATGCGGTCCATTGCATCAAACCGTGCGTCCCAGATGTGGCGGTATTGATCTGTCCAATGGGCAATGGCCTGAAGCGGCGCGGTTTCAAGCGTGCAGGGACGGAACTGCGCGTTGCGCCCCCGTTTGATCAGACCTGCGTTTTCTAACACGCGGATATGTTTCGATATCGCAGGCAAGCTCATCTCAAAGGGCTCAGCCAATGTGTTCACAGTCGCCTCGCCCTGGGCCAGCCGTGCAAGGATGGCGCGGCGGGTTGGGTGGGCCAGGGCCGAGAATGTCGCGTCGAGTTGGTTTGAGCTATCCATGAGTTTAGTATTAAGCCTTTTAGTTAATTAATCAAGTTGTAAAATAAATATCAGACCGCGGATGACTTGCGCGGTTCCAAAGCCAAAGCCGTGGCAAAGGCCTGCGCTGCCCGACTGGGCAGCCGATCCCTGAAATGTGTTTTGAGGTCAATTGACCCAAAGCTGTGGTCGGGCATCAGTTCAAAAAGCTCCCCGCGCTTGATCTCATCTGCGACCGAACCATGGATCACCATGGCGGCCCCCATACCTGCGCGCACAAAGGCAAGCGCGGCAAGGCGGCTGGTCACCCGGTGCGTGCCCGTGAATCCAAGCGCGGTCGTGACGCCGCTGTGCCGTGATGTCGCCACCAGCTGCCGGTCCAGATCACTGTCGATCAGGGGCAAATTGACACTACCTTCCAGTGCCACAGGCACAGGTGACCTGGTCACGACGGTCAGCGGTAGGTTGATTGACGATGTGCTTTTCTGACCAGGTGACACATAGGTTGTGCGAATGGCCAATTCGACGGGTCCTGCCCGCATATCAACCACCTTATCTGTCACATCTATGTCAAATCGCAGCTGCGGATGACGGGACTGAAACGCGCTGAGATGGGGATGCAGCCAGAACCCGGCCAGTTCAACAGGAACGGTCATCGACAACGTGCCACTGAGGGGCGCGTTGGTTTTTGCGATATCGCCCAGACTTTGCGCCGTGTCACGAATATCGCGGGCCGCACGATGTACTTCCACGCCTGCCGCCGTGAGTTCAAACTTGCGTGTCGTTCGCGTGGCGAGTGAGACACCCAGCTCTGCCTCCAGTTCTGACAAGGCCTCTGACAGAACCGGAACCGAAAGGTTCAGCCGCGCTGCGGCACCGCGGATCGTCCCTGCCTCGGCAATTTCGGCAAAGTAAACAAGGCGGCGCAGCGTTTGGTGGGATGTATGCATTTGTTTGACAAACCCCATATTGATCAGTAGTGTCGAATAACAAAAATCTTTATTCTGATTTATCAAACAAATGCATACATC
>JBCAZI010000297.1:0-1579 GCA_038533095.1 Pseudomonadota bacterium | reverse complement strand
CTTTCCAAGAAGCCCGGGGCGGGCTAACGATGGGGCGGGTGAAAAACTGGCTTGCGATTGCCTCACCATCCAAGCCCAAAGCATTGCCGTAGCGTCGCAACAGCGCTCGAATATAAATGGGCTCAGGCAGCTCAGAAATCTTCCCCTGCTCCAAAGCCGACAGCAGCATCTGACGAATCAACGTCAGTTTTTCAATCGCCTCTAGCGTCAGGCCCCGCTGTAAGCGCGCCTGTTTTAACATACTGCCAATAGATAGCAACTGCTCTTGCTGCAACTGCTGTGCGGTCGGTTCTTTGATGCGAGCTTTCTGCTTCATGGTAAGGCGGGGATTGGGCAAGACGTTGGGATCAGATAACAAGGAACTAGGTAAGAACAGTTAAGCGGGGTTGCGCTTAAGCTGAGCAACTTCTTCAGCAGTAAGTAAACGATAGCGGCCACGGGGCAAAGTATCTAGCGCCAGTGAGCCAATTTGTATTCTATGTAAGGCTGTCACAGGGTGTCCTAAAGACTCAGCGACCTTACGAATCTGACGGTTGCGCCCTTCTTTCAGCGTTACGCTCAAAAGCGCCTGCCGATTGGACTTTTGGTTTGGCAGACGTCTTACAAGACGAACATCCGCAGGTAATGTTCGGCGCTCATCTAATAAAACGCCGTTACGCCATTTTTGTAGCGTAGCCGCCGACGGAACACCTTCAACCTTGACCTGATACACCTTGGGCATCTGATGACGTGGGTGAGTCAGCTGATAGGTAAAGTCTCCATCGTTTGTCAGTAGCAAAGCACCAGTTGAGTCGGCATCTAGGCGGCCCACCGGATGAATTCCAGCCCCCGTTTGAAACGAAGCTTCTAATAGATCCAATACCGTTTTTCGACCCCGAGGGTCCGAGCAGGTAGAAACAACGCCCCTAGGCTTGTGAAGTAAAAAATAAACGAAGCGGGGAGGCTTGCCAATTTCTACCCCATCCACACAAATACAATCAACGCTTGCATCCGCTTGCTGACCAATCTCAGCGACTGTGCCATTTACAGTTACCCGACCAGCCAAAATGAGCTTTTCAGATTGGCGACGAGAGGCAATACCTCTTTTAGATAGAAGCTTTTGGAGCCTTTCGGTCATAAGTACGGACAGCTTTTAAGCAACGCAGTCAAAGTTCCGTGGAAAAACTCAACCAAACCTTAGATTTGTGAATACCTTTTTATTCAAGCAGCTACCTCTAGGTATCCACAAGGGGGTATCACCACCAAACACTTGAGATTTCACACTTACTTTATCGCTTTCTCTGGTGTAAATACCGAACATATCTACAACAATTAGAACAACCTGTGGCTATTTAGAGCGATCCCGTAAGGTTCACCTCGAATTCCTGACGGGGAAAAACTACAGTTCATCACACTTTCTTCACATTTCTGAAAGGCCTCAGACAACACAGTTATTCACAGAATCATCTTACTTCCGTATTTATAACAAGCCACTGATGCACTAGCGATGCGCTAGTGCATCAGTGGCTTATGTCATCAGGATTATCACTATTCGTGGTGTATAAAACATGGTGCAGGAGACGGTACCGTTAGCTGCTGG
>JBCAZI010000296.1:0-1581 GCA_038533095.1 Pseudomonadota bacterium | reverse complement strand
TCTCCACGTGAGCAACTTCGCGAAAACAAAGCGCGATCGGCGGCGGTAACGATGAACGCGAACAGACGCTCAACCAATTGCTGGTCGAGATGGATGGTTTTGAAGCCAATGAAGGCGTGATCATCGTCGCCGCAACGAACCGTCGTGACGTACTTGACCCTGCACTGCTGCGCCCTGGCCGTTTTGACCGTCAGGTCACTGTGCCGAACCCCGATATCAAAGGCCGCGAGAAGATTTTGGGCGTACATGCACGCAAAATCCCATTGGGTCCCGATGTTGATCTGCGGATCATCGCGCGCGGCTCACCGGGTTTCTCTGGTGCGGACCTCGCGAACCTTGTCAACGAAGCCGCCCTGATGGCCGCCCGCGTTGGGCGCCGCTTTGTGACGATGGTCGATTTTGAATCTGCCAAGGACAAGGTCATGATGGGCGCAGAGCGGCGATCGATGGTTATGACCGCAGAGCAAAAAGAAATGACCGCCTATCACGAAGCAGGCCATGCGATTGTCGGCATCACGCTGCCAAAATGTGATCCGGTCTATAAAGCGACGATCATTCCGCGTGGTGGCGCGCTGGGCATGGTGATGAGCTTGCCAGAGATGGACCGCCTGAATATGTTCAAGGACGAATGCCATCAGCGTTTGGCCATGACGATGGCGGGTAAAGCTGCCGAGATCATCAAATATGGTGAAGATCAGGTCAGCAATGGCCCTGCCGGTGATATCCAGCAGGCAAGCCAGTTGGCACGCGCGATGATCTTGCGGTGGGGCATGTCCGACAAGGTGGGCAACATCGACTACTCAGAAGCGCATGAAGGCTATTCTGGCAATACCGCTGGTCTGTCCGTATCGGCCCATACCAAAGAGTTGATCGAGGAAGAGGTACGCAACTTCATCCAACAAGGATATGAACGCGCCCATCAGATCATCACCGAAAAGAACGAAGAATTTGAGCGTCTGGCACAAGGTCTGCTGGAATATGAAACGTTGACCGGTGATGAGATCAAGCGCGTCATGGCGGGTGAACCGCCGCATGCAAGCGATGATGCTGATGATACGCCGCCGTCTGGTGGCACGCCTTCGGTCACCGCGATCCCGAAAACAAAGCCGAAGAAACCCCGCGCATCAGGTGATGGCGGGATGGAACCGGAACCATCGACCTGACACTAAAAACGCCGCTCTGATCAGAGCGGCGTTTTTCTTTGGCATCGCCGCATTGATGCGATAGGTCCAGTGGCCTAGGGTCAGGACCCATTAAATCCACGCCGTCAGTTTGTCAGATTTGCCGCGTGACGAGGCGCGATACTGCCGCAATAGTCATTCTACTTCAAGGCATTGCAACGATGCTCACGCGGCAAATCCGCCAAACCTGGAAGGCGCCACTTTCACTTCATCTCAGTGGCGTGGACCGCTTGTCCGTAGAATAACTATGGCCGGCGCGCTCCAAACCAATGATATTTCGTGAAAGTGGCGCTGACGCCTTGGATTTAATGGGTCCTGACCCTAAGCATGTCCTATTACATTTTAGGAGCGCGATATGCCTGCATTAGAACCAACTGATATTACCGGTAAAGTCATCTGG
>JBCAZI010000295.1:0-1598 GCA_038533095.1 Pseudomonadota bacterium | reverse complement strand
AGCCTTGGATCCCATGACAACAAGTACTGTACCATCACCCCCCATCCGAATCTTTACGATTGTTGTGGGTTGGTACTAGTACTAATAGTCGAAGTTATTAGGTAGGGGACACTTTTACGTAGGGCATTGCACGTCGAATGACGTGCTGAGTCCTGGAGCGGTCGGGAATCCGGCACTGAAATTCTCGCGTTAATCTCGTGGCGCGAGAAAACGCGGGATAAACGCGAGCTAAACGCGAGCTAAACGCGAGCCAAACGCGGGATAAACGCGAGCTAAACGCGAGCTAAACGCGAGCTAAACGCGAGAAATTTCTAAGCGACTCCACTAGTCAAATTGGGATTAGCTAGGTGAATTTTAAATGCGTGGATTTGTTCTCGCGTTATTCTGGCGTTATTCTCGCGTTATTCTGGCGTTTTTCTCGTGTTGGCGCGGCGTTATTCTCGTGTTCGCGCGCGAGATAAACGCGAGAATTTCAGTACCGGACTCGACTTGAATTCCCGACCGCTCCAGTGGAGAGTAGAACGCCAAGTTTAGAGCAAACAATGATAACATGAACTGCTTTTCATGTCTATTCTGTTTAATACGTTTCAGGAACTTTGGGGGTGGGTCCGTACTTTGATGAGAGTGCTGATATGTGTGGCTACAGCAACTGTAAATCACTCATGCATCTGGACAGCGCATGCAAGGCCACCGGGTTGGTAGGTGTGTGAGCTAGGATCCACACCAACGAGTAATGTTCACAGTCAGACAATACATGTCCATACAAGTGTGGAAAGTTGTAGTTATACTATCAGTTGACATCATTCATGCCCATTGTTCCCCTCCTCCTCACCATCATCATCATCATCACCATCATCATCACCATCATCATCATCATCATCATCATCATCATCATCACTGATTGTCAAATCGATTAAGAACTTCCAAACGATGCGAAAACAACCCTCATTACCAACGATGTGTTCGAATTTGATCCGTTCTTTATATTCTGGATTTGGATGGTGTTCAATGTAACGTTGAAGGGCCGGCCGAAGTTTCCCCGTGGCGACACATATTTTAGTTGAGATATTGTCCACTTGTTCGTTCGACAATTCGGCTGCTAATTTTGCATCCTGGATTTCTTCACGTGACAACTGTCGTTGACGGGCTCGGATACCAGTAATGATAATAACACTACCAACCGTAGATAGGATGGGTAAGATGTGTTCATCTAATTGTTGCTTCGCTTCATCGACGTGTAGCCCATGAAAGTCCACCTGTATGGTACCATGACTTGGACTACTACGATCGTCGTTGTCATGGTCGTCCATAATACTGACACCCATCATCCCGACACTGTTCATACGTTGATAAATGACATTCCGCGCTGTTTCTCGTGCCGATGGAAGTAAAACGTCACGTATATATGACAATCGTTTCCGTGCCTCCTCCGGAAAGGATGAACCTGCAACGGAGGAAGATGATGATGGTAGATTATGAAAATATTTTCGTCGATCCTCCTGTAGTTGTTTATATTCTTCCATTAAATCATCCACTGGCTTTCGTGCCGATTTGTAGATTTGTCCCTTCTCCTGTTTGGTTAGATTCCGTGTTGTACC
>JBCAZI010000294.1:0-1598 GCA_038533095.1 Pseudomonadota bacterium | reverse complement strand
TTATTAGATGCCCCTGATGTGTTGACTCGATTGACACAGATAGATGCGTTGCTGCAAGAGATTGAATCTTTGGGTGAATGAATCTTTGTGGTTGGATTTCTGAGTGATTGATCTCTTATGGTTGACTCTCTGAATAAGTGATTTCTTATGATTGACCTTAAAGGGTGACAAAGCACTTCAAAGCCATATGTAGTCAATATCTGAGAAAATCAAAAATCAAAAAAATAGGGGTACATACGTCCCCCACAAAAAATTAAATGTTGCCCTCAGTATACCAAACGCTGTTCCGTAAGCATCTGAGCGAGTCTCAGTATCTGACCCTGGAGATGCTGTTGCTATTGATACAAGCGCATCGACAAGTCAAGCTGTCCACACTGGCAAGTGTTTTTCCGCAGCCGATTCAGTATTCCAGTCGAAAACGTAATCTACAGCGATTTCTATTGTTGCCGCAGCTCAGCCTCAAATTATTGTGGTTTCCGTTGATTAAATATTGGCTGCGTCAAGCGCGAACAGGTCATGGGCTGAATCGAGCACAGCGACGAGTGCTGAAAAAAAACATCAGAAGTATGGCTATTGGCTAATTGCTATTGACCGTACGCAGTGGAAGAGTCGCAATCTCTTTGTGGTAACGCTGGTGTGGGGCACCCATGCCTTACCGCTCTATTGGGAGGCCTTAGACCAATTGGGCAGCAGCTCTTTCGTCACCCAAAAGCGTTTGTTGAAAGTCGTACTAAAGCTGTTTAAAAAACAATCCGTCTTAGTGCTAGGCGATCGCGAGTTTCATAGCCCCAAACTAGCGGCTTGGCTGGATAGCCGAGGTGTCTACTTTGCACTACGTCAGAAGAAAAGCCTGCACTTTCAAACTCAAGATAGCACTGCTTATCAGTGTCTTAAACATCAAGGGTTTAAGCCGGGAATGTCAGCATTTTATCGAGCGGTACGTTGCAATCAATCCGAAGGTCTTGGTCCTTTCAATATCGCCGTTTATTGGAAGCGAAAGTATCGCAATAACGGCTCTAAAGCACCCTGGTATATTCTGACCAATCTCCCTTCACTCAAACAAGCGCTGGCTGTATACCGCTGTCGCTGGGGCATTGAACAATTTTTCAAGGACTGCAAGACAGGCGGCTATCACTTAGAAGACACCCGGGTGAATGAACAACGATTTCTAGTGTTGGTCTTGCTGATTGCTATCGCCTATAGTTTGGCCACTATGCAGGGGCGAGAAATGCGGACATTACGGATAGAAACCTATGCTGGTCGTATCCAAGAACACACAGATAAGACACCGCGCCATAGTGACTTTAGTTTCGGTCTCTATGGCCAACGATGGATAATTGGCATGGAATTATGGGCTGATTTAGCCTTCAGATTGATGGCTTGCAAGCCTCACAAACGCCTCTATTTTCAGCGTGGATTAACCGCCCTGTCCCTTATGACACATGATGTATAGTCATGTTGTCACCCTTTAAGGGGCAAAACAGAAGCGATCGCACCCAACCAATCCTCTGTCGCAGTCTCAACCAAAACCGACTGCCAATCAGCAATCCCTAGGTCATCACTCACTTCAGTTAGCGCCGACAAATCGCTCGAACGAT
>JBCAZI010000293.1:0-1642 GCA_038533095.1 Pseudomonadota bacterium | reverse complement strand
ATATATCCTTCGTCTTCCAACACCAGCTGAAGCGGGGTGAAGGAAATCTCGGTGCGTGCCAATCCATGCAGCATTACCACGCATTCCTGCGCGACAGCGGCAGTGCTGGCAAAGATGCCAAAGATGGATGCCCAGAACAGTCTCATACCCATAAGGTAACATCGACAGGCCGTCGCAAAACCCCCAATACCAAGAAACCTAACGTCGCGCAGTCAGCGAAACAGCGATCCCGCCAAGGACAAGCCCGCCAGCCACCACCAATCGCAGCGTGAGCGGTTCGCGCAAGAACAGCACACCGGCAACCACGGCAATCACCGGCACGCTGAGTTGTGCAATGCCAGCCACCGTTGTCGGCAAGGCCGGCAGGGCGTGATACCAAAGCGCGTAGCCCAGACCTGATGTTATGGCGCCTGCGATGATGGCGGTGATCACCCCCGGCAGCGGCATCGCCCCAATCCCTGTCCAGATCATCGCGCAGGCCACCAGCGGCAGACAAAGCAGGAAATTGCTGGCCGTGGCCCCCAAAGGATCGGCCTCTGCCCGGCCCAAGAGCGTGTAAGCTGCCCAGGCCGCACCAGCGATGGTCATTGCAACGGCCCCTCTCAAGGGGACGGGGGTATCACCAGAGGGCCACAGCAAGACGCAAAGCCCAAGCAAAGCGATGGCCGCACCGATCCAGCGCAATAAGGGGATTTTCCCGCCTTCGATCACGGCCCAGCCAAAGACGACGATTTGCAAGACACCAAACAGGATCAATGCACCCAACCCAGCGTCGAGCGTGATGTAGGCCCAGGAAAAGCCGATCATATAGATGGCCAATGCCGCCGCCCCCGCGTAGCGCTTTGGCACAAAAACGGCCGGACGCGTTGTTTGACGCACCGTGACCAAAGCCCAGAGCATCGCCGCCCCCGCGCCCGTGCGCACAGTGGCGAAAATCATCGGGTCCATGCCTTGCAAGGCGACGCCGATCCGGTTCAACACTGAGTTAGCCGCAAAGGCGCACATGGTCAGTGTGACGAGTGCAAACAGCCTCATGCGCGGGGTCCCATTTCTATTCTAGCCACGCGCGTAGGCCGCCGATACCAACACGGCCGGGTCCTGTTCACCCAGCCCTTCGGATAGTGCAACTTTCTGACGGGTGCTGGTCAGGGCGAGCGAGGGTGATGTTAGCCCGTAGGCCTGCACGACCCTTTGGAACACGTCATTGTCCTTATGGGCGGACGCAATGGTAAAGCCGACGGTCTGATCCTGCCCCAGAATCTTGGCTGTGCGGTCCGCAACCATCGGCATGCCGGCTGGTCCACCCGATAGAATGCCGATGGCTGTCTCTAACGGAATACCGGCGCGTTTGGCCAAGGGCATCATATCGTCAAGACCGGTAAAATAGCATTGGATCATACTGTTGTTGATCGTTTTCATCACCAGCCCGGTGCCTAAGGGCCCAATATGAAAAATACGGCTCGAGATGGCAGAGAGGGTCTGTGTTGCTTGCGCGGCTGCCGGCTCCTCCCCGCCAATGAAAATACCGCAAGCACCCGCCGCCACCAGCTCTGGCCCGCCAGAAATAGGGGCGTCGACCGCGCTGCCCCCTTTATCTTGGATCTGTGCAATCCGGTCCTGCAGGATCGTCGGAACAACCGTG
>JBCAZI010000292.1:0-1671 GCA_038533095.1 Pseudomonadota bacterium | reverse complement strand
GGCAACTCGATACGACCCCGAAACATTTCGTGTAGATGACCTAGTTCACCTTTGTCTTATTGATAACACGGGGGATTTCCGCTCGGAGGCTTCTTGCCAGAGGAGTGGCGAACTCTTGCCAAAATACGGCTGTAATAGTTCGTGATGCGTAATCAATAGGCGGATTAATGCCAAATTAACCATGCTTAAGAGATAGCGAAGCCATGCTTGCGTCTCGCTTTGTCCCCATTTCCGAACCAATCAAGGGAATCGCACGCCCCGCGCTGCAAGGGTTCCGTGCGCTCCCGGTCCACTCGGCCCGTTTGTTGCAGCAGGGCAGGGGGCCTCTGGCGGTGTTCCTGCCGGCCTATGGTCCGGAAGGCGCGGCGCTCTTGCGGATCTATCGCATTGCCGAGGCGTTGCGGGGGCAGGGATGGCGTACTCTGGTGCTGCCCTGGCGCCTGACGCTGGCGCAGCGTCAGCGGTTTCTGCGGCGCGTGTCCCCGGACGTGGTTGTCATGCAGGGGGCGCGGCACGCGCTGAACCGGCCCGCGCTTTATCCCGACCAGCGCATCCTGTTCGACATGGATGACGCCGATTTCCACCTCCCGCATCTGGCCGGGCCGGTGCGGGACGCGATGGGGCAGGTGGCGGGTGTCATCGCCGGGTCGCGCTATATCGCAGAGTGGTGCAGGGCGGCCGGGGCGCCCCGGGTCGATGTGGTCTGGACCGGCGCGCCCGTGACCAGGCCCCCGGCCCCGCCGCAAACCGTGCGTCCACCCGTGGTGGCCTGGGCACAGACCCGGCCGATGACCTATGTCGGGGAGGCGGCCTGGGTGCGGGATGTGATCACAAGGCTCGGGGCCGCGCGTCCCGGGGTCACCCTGCGCCTGTTTGACCGCCAGCCGGGCGATGATCCGGGCTTCGCCGCCACGTTTGACGCGCCCGGCGTGACCGTCGAATGGCAGCCAGCCTTACCCTATAAAGGGTTCCTGCGGGCGCTTGAGGATGTGGCGGTTGGTCTGGCGCCGCTGGCTCCGGACGCGCCGTTCTCACGGGGCAAATCCTTTGGCAAGATTCTGGGCTATCTCGACCGGCAGGTGCCCGTCCTGGCCTCGGATGCCGGTGAGCCGGCGGCGTTCTTCACAGTCGAGACTGGTGTGTTGTCGAACGCGGTCGATGTCTGGAGCCAGGAGGCCAAACGCCTGCTGGAGGACGCAGACGCGCGCCAGACCATGGCCGCGGCCGCCTCCGACGCGTTCGAAGCGCAATTGTCGGTGGCCGCTTCGGCGCGGGCGATGGATCGGGTGCTGCGGGCGGCTATAAATTAACATAATCCCTATTATGAGGCGTCTGCTTGTACGCGCAAAGTTAAAGTGTCCCAGATCTGCAAAGTAGAAGTGTCACACTCTGCTCCAATGAGAACAGGCAGAGGTTGCGGGCATGGGATGGGTTTTGATGAGCGAGCGCGAGCTGAACCGGGTCGAAGTGTTGAGCCAGGTGAGCCAAGGTCGGATGACGGCGACGACCGCAGCCAACATTCTGGGATTGAGCCGCAGACAGGTTCACCGGCTTCTGAGGAAGTTCCAATCCGACGGTCCGGCTGCGATCCGGCACAAGGCGCGCGGTCGTGCGTCGAACAATCGGATCGATCCGACGGTGCGAGAGTTCGCGGTGACACTGGTGCGCGAG
>JBCAZI010000291.1:0-1672 GCA_038533095.1 Pseudomonadota bacterium | reverse complement strand
ATTTGGTCATATCATTTGACCAATATAACGTGATTGATCTCATGCCATTTGAACCGGTCCAGCAAGAAAAACTATCCCACGGTGTGATCCGCCAGATCGAAGGATTGATTCTACGCGGCATTCTGCGCCCGGGTGAAAGGCTGCCTTCTGAACGCGAACTCAGCGAGCGGATGAGCGTGTCGCGTCCCTCTTTGCGTGAAGCATTGGCCGATTTGCAAACACGTGGCCTGCTGGCGTCAAAGGCGGGCGCCGGTGTCTATGTCGCCGATGTTTTGGGCTCGGCTTTTGCCCCGGCGCTGGTCACTTTGTTTGCCACCCACGATGAGGCGGTTTTCGACTACATCAGCTTTCGCCGCGATATGGAGGGGTTGGCCGCTGAACGGGCCGCGCGACTGGCCAGTGATACAGACCTCAAGGTCATCAACACCATCTTCGCCAAGATGGAAACCGCCCATCAAAAGCGTAACCCGGCAGATGAGGCGCATCTGGATGCGGAATTCCACCTGTCCATTATTGAAGCCAGTCACAACATCATCATGCTACATATGATGCGGTCCATGTATGAGTTGCTGCGTGAAGGCGTGTTCTACAACCGTGCCATCATGTTCAAACAGCGCATGACGCGTGATACCTTGCTAGATCAGCACCGGCGGATCAATGACGCACTGCAAAGCCATGACCCCGCAGGCGCGCGCGCCGCGGTCGAGGCACATCTGAACTTTGTGGAAACCGCACTGTCAGATCAGCAGAAATCAGACCGCAACGAAGCCTTCGCACAAAAGCGGCTAGAGCACGAAGTCGGGCGTTAGGTTGCGCCTTTTTGGCGGGCAAACTGCGCCCAAAGCCAGATGGCAATGATCGTTTGAACAGCGATACCGATCAAGACGTAAGGATGCAGAATGCCTGTGACTTGCCCCAGGATCACCGCGATATTCCACAGCCAATGCCATATGATTAGCGGCCAAAGATTGCCAATCCGCAAGGCCAGCGGGGCCAGAAAAAAACCCACCAGCAGCGCGAAAATAACCTGAAGCGATGTATCACCCGCATCCTGCCCCAGCAGCGCGTTGACCGTATGCAGCCCGCCAAAGGCCACCGCGCTGAGCAGCATCGCCACTGGCACCGCCAGCCGCGTGAGCGCGCCGCGCAGCAGGACACCACGAAAGACCACCTCTTCTCCGAACGCGATGCAGAGGGTGACAAGGACCAGCATCGAAAATCCAAATGCCCCAAAGCCTTGCAATAACGCAGGTGTCAGCGCTTGCGTGATATCCCAAGCCATAAAGATCAGCACCGCCCATGCCGGTGCAAACCAAAGCATGCCGCCCCAATTCACTCGTCCAAAGCCGGCCGGCGCCCAGCCTGTGAAACGGATCAAAACATAAAGGCAGAATAACACACCCAAGAATTGGACGGGCAACAACTGACCTAAGGCACCACCCATGCTGGCTGGTTCAGCAGTAAACGATTGGAACAAAGCCGTGCCTAAACCGACAAGCGCGACATAGATCGCCGCCACCAAGATCCCTGAACCGAGGCTCGGCATCGTTCAAACTCCTGCACTGCGCCCCGGGCGTGACTGTCAAAGACTGGCCCGGTCCTGTCATTGAAAAAGCCCGGTTGCGCCTGACGATACTGTGCCTCCCAATACGTTGGTTCGGCAGCTTAATGC
>JBCAZI010000290.1:0-1693 GCA_038533095.1 Pseudomonadota bacterium | reverse complement strand
CTGCCAAGACCTTGGCTGACGATCCGATGGTTATGGATGCGGCGATGTCGTCATCCGATTTCATCTACTTTTCCGGTATCACTTTGGCGATCCTCGCGCCGGAAAAGCGGACCGCCCTGCTGACTGCACTGAGGAAAGCGCGCGCCGCCGGCAAGACAATCGCCTTCGATCCCAACTTGCGTCCAAGCCTGTGGACCTCGGAAAATGAAATGACCCAAGCCATCATGGAAGGCGCCGCCGTCAGCGATATAGCCCTGCCATCGTTCGAGGATGAGGCCGTGTGGTTCAAAGATGCCAACCCGCAGGCCACCGCGGACCGCTATCTTGCGGCGGGCGTTGTCACTGTTGTTGTCAAAAATGGCGCTGACCCCGTGGTTTATGCCGAGGGTGGCGCGTCTGGAGAGGTGGCCGTCACCCCCCTGACCCAACTGGTCGACACAACGGCGGCGGGCGACAGTTTTAACGCTGGTTTCTTCGCACGTCACGCTGTCGGGGACAGTATTGCCGATGGCATCGCCTATGCCTGCGCGCTTTCAAGAGCTGTTGTTCAGGAACGTGGGGCACTTGTTGCCATTGATCCGGCCAGCCTGACGTAGCCTGCGTCGATTAATTCCACAGCAGATTTGGCAGCGTCATCGAAATGGCCGGGATGAATGTAATCATCATCAGTGCCACAAAAATCGCCAGGTAGAATGGCCAGATCGTACGGATGGCCGTTTCCATCGGCAACTTTCCGACAGCGCAACCCACAAACAGGCAGGATCCGACTGGCGGCGTACACAGTCCTAAGCCAAGGTTTACCAAAAGGATCATGCCAAACTGCACCGGATCAATACCAAGTGCATTTGCGACAGGCAGGAAGATCGGCGTGCAAATCAGGATAAGAGCGGCCATATCCATGATCATGCCCAGCAAAAGAAGCACAGCGTTGATCATCAGCAAAATCAGGATTGGATTGTCGGTAATACCGGTGAGGAGTGTCACCATCTGCGTCGGCACGCGGTAATAGGTCAGCATATAGGCAAAGGCGGCCGCGCAAGCGATCAGGATCATGACCATGGCTGTCGTCTTGACCGACTGGTTGACGGCGATCTTAAAGTTTTCCCAGGTAATCGAACGATAAACCAACAATGTCACCAGGAAGGCGTAGATAACGCCAAACGCGCCAGACTCGGTCACAGTAAACACGCCAGATAGAACTCCGCCCACGATAATCACAGCGGTCAAAAGGCCGGGGATTGCTCCGATGAACGCGAAAAATAACGCATCCCATCCCGGAAACTGTTCCGCCTGATAGCCCCGCTTCACAGCGACGACATAGGCGGCAGTTGCAAGGCAGATACACATCAAAATGCCCGGCACGACGCCTGCAATAAACAGTTTGGAAATTGATACCGCACCACCTGCTGCGATGGCGTAGATGATCATATTGTGGCTTGGCGGAATGATGATGCCCGCGATGGATGAGGTGACGGTCACATTGACCGCGTAATCCGCGTCATAGCCCTTGTCCTTCATCACCGGGATCAAGATGGACCCTAATGCAGAGATATCTGCGATAGCCGACCCAGAGATCCCGCCAAATAACATGGACGACAAAACATTCACAATGCCAAGCCCGCCGCGCACAGCACCGACAGCTGCTTGTGCAAATTTCACCAGACGGGCGGCGATGCCGCCGTGGAACATCAAC
>JBCAZI010000289.1:0-1708 GCA_038533095.1 Pseudomonadota bacterium | reverse complement strand
CGACGCCCGCGTTCAATGCCAGCAGGTTTGTTTGGAATGCGATATCGTCAATGACGCCGATGATGCTGGAGATTTGGTCAGACGATGCCTCGATCGCCTCCATCGCGGCGATGGCGTCATCCACGATCTTGCCGGTTTCCTCGGCGTCTTTTTGTGTGTCTATGGCAATCGTCTTGGCTTCTTGCGCACCCTGTGCCGCCTGGTTGACCGAGACGGTCAACTGTTCAAGGGCTGCTGCTGCTTCCTCCAAAGTGGCCGCTTGGGTTTCGGAGCGGCGGGAGAGGTCCTCGGATGATTGGCTCATGCCGGATACATTTGTCGTGATCTTACTCGCGGCCCCGGCAACATGCCCGATGGCTTCGTTCAACCGTTTCATGGCCACGTTAAAGCTTTGGCGCAAACGGCCGTATTCCTCAGGGAACGCGGTTGCGATTTGGCAGTCGAGGTTGCCTTGCGACACCTTCTCAAGATGTGTTTGCAGCGTGTTGACGACGGTTGCAGCCTCATCATGGTTCTTCTTGGCCTGTTCGCGCGATGCATTGGCTACCCCTGTCTGCTCTTGCAGCGCCTCCCGCTCGACCTTCAAAGCTGTCTCAGCTGCCGCGCGTTTGAGCAAACTGAGCAAAAGCACACCGGTTTCAAGCAGAACAACACCTGCATGTACCGCGGCCCGCTGCAGATTTGCGACGATATCGCCGCCCGGAAAGACCAGTTTGGGCAGTAGGATGCTAAGCGAGACATGGTGCAATGCCACCAGGACAGTCGCGAAAATCAGCGCCTTTGGATTGCCCAGGGTCGATATGATGGCGAGGGCTGCAAAGAACAGCATATGTGAATCGATCTGCCAGGGGTGCCCTGTCAGTGCAGAGGTCAGCAAAATACAATGCCCGATAAAACAAAAGCTGACCACATAGTCCCGCAGCCCGGCCGAGAATAGGGACACTGCATTCACCGCGAACCCAAGGGCCAAGCCAATGGCCGCGAAAATCCACCATGTCGCCAAATCGTTTAAGAAAAAGGCGGCCGCAGCGGGGATTGGTGCCAATATCCAATTGGTGACTTGCTGGACCAGTCTTTCGTCAGAAGGTGCTAACATAGTTCCAATATTCCCTCTCCGCGTAGAACCAGCCATGCGCCGTTTGCGATCAGGGCATCATAGCTTTGCGTATCTTCCAGCTGCACGAAGGCCCCAATAGGTGCGCGATCAGGGTAGATATCTGTCATGCCCGATGCCGCAAGAATCCCGTCTATCGACATCCCAAATGGCGGTGCAATCACAAGCGTGAGGTCACCGCTTTGCGGTTTTGCCTGCGCGACCAGCGCCAAGACAGGTGATGCGACCGTGGCGGTCATGGCGAAAATGATGAACAATGCCGTCTTCATTAGCGTTCCTTGTTTTCAGAAGACTTACCTCAGCTGAATTAAGAAAAAGCGAACCTGTTCATGGGCTTTATCGCGCAGCGCAAGGCGATCATCCATGACGCCCCTTTCCCTTTATCCACCCACGCGCTAAACGACCGCATCTGAAACAAGGAGCAGCCAAATGGGCTATCGAATCGTCGTTGTCGGCGCCACTGGGAATGTGGGCCGCGAAATGCTGAATATCCTCGAAGAGCGGGCCTTCCCGATCGACGAGATTGCCGTGCTTGCCAGCCGTAAATCGCTGGGCACAGAGGTCAGCTTTGGCGAGAAGACACTGACGACGAAA
>JBCAZI010000288.1:0-1719 GCA_038533095.1 Pseudomonadota bacterium | reverse complement strand
CGCAATGTCGATACGATGTCCGAAGCGCTGGGGACCTTGCCTTTCATGGTCGTGGCCACCCAAACGTCGCCTACAGACCCGCGTTTGACGCCTTTGCCGGTGAACACGGCCACCATTAAGAACGATCATTTCGAATATGCGGTGACATGGTTCTTGCTGGCCGCTGTTTGGGCAATTATGAGCCTGTATCTGATACGTCGTACATTGCGCCCAAAGGACGCCCAAGACTGATGCGCTATATCTCGACCCGCGGCACCGCTCCGACCCTCAGCTTTGAAGAGGCGATGTTGACGGGGCTGGCGCGCGATGGGGGGCTTTATGTGCCGGAGGAAGTGCCCACGCTGACCCACGCGCAAATTGCGGCAATGGCGGGCAAATCCTACGAAGATGTCGCCTATGATGTCATGCGCCCTTTCATTGGCGATACCTTCACCGACGATGAATTTCGCGGGTTGATCACCCAAGCTTATGCTGGTTTCGGGCATGCCGCCCGCGCGCCCTTGGTGCAGCTGGATAGCAACCACTACCTGTTGGAACTATTTCACGGTCCCACACTGGCCTTCAAAGATTTCGCCATGCAGCTGATCGGGCAGATGTTTCAGGCGGCGCTGACACGCTCGGGTGACCGGGTCACCATCGTGGGCGCTACATCGGGCGACACAGGCTCTGCCGCGATCGAAGCTTTCCGGGGGCTGAAAGCCGTCGATGTTTTCATTATGTACCCCCATGGCCGCGTGTCAGAGGTACAACGCCGCCAGATGACTACGCCGACCGAGGCAAATGTGCATGCGCTTGCCGTGGACGGCGACTTCGACGATTGCCAAGCGGCGGTCAAAGACATGTTCAACGACTTCGCCTTCCGCGAAGAGGTGAAACTGGCGGGTGTGAACTCAATCAACTGGGGCAGGGTGCTGGCGCAGGTGGTCTATTACTTTACCGCCGCGGTCTCTCTCGGCGCACCGCACCGCGTCATCAGCTTCACCGTGCCCACAGGCAATTTTGGTGACATCTTCGCAGGCTATATCGCCAAGCAGATGGGTTTGCCCATTGCGGATCTTGTCGTTGCAACGAACCGCAACGATATCCTGCACCGCACGCTAGAAACAGGGGCCTACACCAAGGAAGGTGTCGAGCCAACAATCAGCCCGTCCATGGATATCCAAGTCAGCTCTAACTTCGAACGTGCCTTGTTCGATGCCTATGGGCGCGATGGCGCAGCGGTTGCGGGGCAGATGGAAGACCTCAAGCAAGGCGGTTTCCAGATCAGCCAAGGTGCCTATCAAATGCTGAAGGACACCTTCAAATCAGGTCGCGCGTCTGAGGATGAAACCCATGCCGCGATCAAGACCTATCACCTGCACCATGGCGAGTTACTCTGCCCGCACACCGCCGTCGGCGTCCATGTGGCAGAGGCGCATCTTGGCAGCACACCCATGGTCACGCTGGCCACGGCAAATCCGGCCAAATTCCCCGACGCCGTGAAAGCGGCCTCAGGTGTCGCCGCACCCCTTCCCCCGCGCATGGCAGACCTGTATGACCGATCAGAGCGTGTCACACGCGTCGGCAACGATCTGGCCGCGATCCAGGCGGTCATCAGGGAGCGAATTTCGAATTGACCATCCAACTGCACACGCTGTCCAACGGCTTTCGCATCGTCACCGAGGATATGCCGGGGCTGAAGTCAGCCTCTATCGGCATCTGGGTACAGGCCGGCGGCCG
>JBCAZI010000287.1:0-1729 GCA_038533095.1 Pseudomonadota bacterium | reverse complement strand
CAGCAAGCCCAGTCAGCCCCGATTGTTCGACCGCTGAAATATGCACAAAGATATCAGAGCCGCCGTCATCAGGCGCAATAAATCCGTAGCCTTTTGTTGTGTTAAACCACTTCACGGTGCCGTTTGGCATGGTCCGCTCTCCTATTTATAATCGCACCCCGTAGGGCTGGGCAGGTCTTGGGCCCCGCGACAAGCGGACTTCCCTTGGCCTTCATATCCTTAGAATTGTCTGATTTATGCAAAAGGCAAATGACACGTCGTCGCATTGGCGATATCCGGATAATTCTTGCTCAAAAAGGAGGCGAAATGCGTTTTTTTGGCCTAAAATCATGCGATACTTGCCGTAAGGCGCTCAAAGCTCTGGCCGCCGCGGGTCATACGCCAGAGGTCATTGACGTGCGCGCCGATGGCCTGTCGGCGGGCGATTTGGAAACCATCGTGGCGGAATTCGGCGATGCCGCGATCAATCGGGCGTCGACCACTTGGCGAGGGCTGTCTGACGCCGAAAAAGCGGGCGATCCTGCGGCACTTTTGGCGGCCCATCCGACACTGATGAAGCGCCCCGTGATCGAGGCTGATGGCATCTGGACCATTGGTTGGAAAGCGGATGTTCAGGCGAAATACCTTGGCGACTGACGCCTGACTGCTTATGTGACGAACAGAGCAGTAAGGAGAAGACCCATGCGCAACGCCGCGAGCATGCTGGGAATAATCGGTGGCCTGATCGGCATTTTTGTTGGTTTGTTTGGCTACGGCTATGTCGAACTGTCAGAGCGTCATAGCGAGGTGGGTGAGCTTTTTGGCGTCTTCGACAATCCTGGCTTTATCCAATTTGCCAGTTTCATGGCGCCGCTACTTGCCATCGCAGGCGGGGCCATGGCAAAGGCCCGCGCCCTATGGGGTGGTATCCTGATGCTGATCAGCGCGTTTTGCTTTTATGCTGCTTTCGGGTTCAATGTCGGTACGATGTTCCCGATTGGTTTCGTGGCTTTGGGCGGCATTCTGGGGATTGCCGCCGGTAAGCCGGATGAACCTAAGGCGCATTTCTGAACAGACCACGGTCGATTGAGATTGTGCCGGCACCCTTGAATACAAGGATCAGCAGGCACAGCACCCAAAATGCGCGTTGGTCAAGGATCAGCGCGTCTGAGAAACGGTCAAACCAAGCACCCAAGGTGCCTTCATGCGCGATGCCGCCGTGGCCGAAAAGGTCGGTCAGCGATTGCACAACGATGAACCCGATCATGCCAAAGGCTGCGAGGCGGGTGAACAACCCGATGACGATCAGGATCGGCAATATGAATTCGGCAATCGTGCCGCCGGTGACAACCGCCCAATGAAAGATGGTTAGCTGCGAGGTGTCATATCCCGCTGCCTCCATCGCTTTGGGAAATATCTGGACGTAGGCGCCGGATGATGGCTGTAAGATGCCAAAGATGCCGTCGCCCAGCTTCGTTAGGCCAGAGTTCCAGTAGTACATGAACAATACGCCGGCAAAGACAAATCGGGCAAGAATTGGCAAGACTTCGTCGCCAGCGCGATTGATGGGGTGGGCCATCTGTGTGAGGGGTGAGGTGGTCATATTGATGGCCTTTCAGTAAATTTCACTCACAGCGCCTTGGGCCAGAAGCAGCCCCAGCACCGCACCCAGATCAAGGGTGTCGTCGGCAGTTGCCATCGCCTGACCCAATGATTGCCCTTGTGTCAGTGCTTCAATGCAGGTCGCAGC
>JBCAZI010000286.1:0-1744 GCA_038533095.1 Pseudomonadota bacterium | reverse complement strand
GCTGAGGGAAGGGTCGAGGTGCGGCGTGGGCTGGCCTCTGCCGCCGCTTCCATGATCACATTGTCCACCGGTGGGTCATCTGGCCGCGAAGGCCCGGTTGTGCATTTGGCGGGGGTTATCTCGACCTGTGTATGCCGTTGGATCAATGCCAGCGGAATAACTGGGCGCGATTTGTTGGGCTGTGCGGTGGCGGCGGCTGTCTCTGCCAGCTTTAACGCGCCCATTGCCGGGGCACTGTTCGCGCTAGAGGTCGTGCTGCGCCACTTTGCCGTTCATGCCTTTGCGCCAATCGTCATTGCCTCTGCCGTGGGCACGGTGATCAACCGGCTTGTCTTTGGCGATGTGACAGAATTCATGTTGCCGGTTCAAAACGCGCTTGGATTTTATGTGGAGCTGCCTGCATTCCTGATCCTGGGTCTGGTTTGCGGGGTTGTAGCGGTGGCCCTGATGAAGGCGATTTTCTGGGCCGAGGATTTCGGCAATTACGTGCAACGCGAAACCGGCATTCCGCGTTATCTGCGCCCTGCGATTGCGGGCGCGATATTGGGGGCGATTGCCATCTGGTGGCCGCATATCATCGGGGTCGGCTATGAAACGACATCTGCCGCATTGACGGGTGAACTGGTACTGTATGAGGCGATTGTCTTCGTCATTCTTAAGGTCATTGCGGTCGCCGTCACCATGGGCGGGCGCATGGGGGGCGGCGTTTTCTCACCGTCCTTGATGGTAGGTGCGCTGACAGGGCTGGCATTCGGTCTGATCGCGACACCGATCTTCCCCACCGTGTCGGGCAGTGAAACACTTTATGCTTTGGCAGGCATGGGGGCTGTGGCCGCGGCTGTGCTGGGTGCACCTATTTCGACCACGCTGATCGTGTTCGAATTGACAGGTGACTGGCAAACCGGCCTGGCAGTGATGGTCGCCGTGTCGCTGTCGACGGCGTTATCTTCGCGCTTGGTGGATCGGTCGTTCTTCCTGACCCAGCTGGAACGGCGCAATGTGCACCTGGCGGCGGGGCCGCAGGCCTATCTTTTGGCGACGTTCAAAGTATCCTCGATCATGCGTGACATGGAGGCCAAGAACGCTGCATCTGAAGAAGAATGCTGGAACCTGGTGCGCGATGGCGTCTATGTCGATGGGAACGCCACGCTAGAGCAGGCGATGCCCATCTTCGATGGCGCAGGGCACCGCTTTATTCCAGTGGTGACACTGGGGGGCGAGGATGCCCCACCCGAACTATGGGGCGCCTTGTTTCAGGTCGATGCTTTGCGGGCGATGAACCGGGCCTTGTCAGAAACTGCGGCGGAAGAGCATTCTTAAACGCGCTCAACCGCAACCTTTTCCGACGAATAGAAAGAAATATGGTCCTTGATCGCAGAAACAGCGTCTAATGGGGCCTCATATGACCAGGCGGCATTTACGATAGGCCCGCTTTTCGCCTCGATCGTGAAATAGCTTGCTTCGCCCTTAAATGGGCATTTCGACGACAGATCGGTTGGTTCAAGAAAGGCCATCGCCAGATCAGCGCGCGGGAAATAGATCACTGGCGGATAATCACCCTCGCTCAGTTCAAGCGCATTGGTGCTTTCACCGATAACAGCGCCCGCCGCGCGTACAACCCAGGTGCCAGTGGCAGGGCGGATTTTGATGTGATCAGCCATGGTGATATCCTTTTCGTCGAGAGTGGTCAGTGACCGACAAGCCGGGCTAACCTAGAAACCTTGAATGACAGTTTGATGTCAGA
>JBCAZI010000285.1:0-1767 GCA_038533095.1 Pseudomonadota bacterium | reverse complement strand
CTTTTTCACGCCGCCATCGAATCCTATCGAGCTCCCATCGGATGAATTCAATTGTGCGTCTATGAGGAGCTCAAATTTCCAGCCCCATACCTCGATTAGGAGTCTGTGCACATACTGAGGTTGTTCGTAAAGATACAACAAAAAGATACAAGGGCGCTAAAACGCTTGCGTGGAAGCATAGTACTTTTCAGGAAAGACAGAGCGATCGCACAAAACCCTCTATTGCAGCTGCTTGCGCAAGCAATCACAAAGGGAACCAGAGAGGCTAGAATTAGAGGTAGCGAAGTTGCGGAGGAATCGTACGGCTGGGCTGTCGATGTAGCCATAAAATTCTACAGAAACCAACATCGGCTCATCCCTACCGTTGGAGTCAATCAAACGTCTGTTGTTTATTGCTGTTTGTTGTTGTTTGAAGTCAATTTTGCTAAACTTTTGTCCATACCAGGACCACCATTCTCACTTTTTCGAACGGCCGGGCTGTTGATGGAGCCACAGGCTTCTATGGAAACCAGCATAGGCTCTTCACTACCTTTGAAGCCAGTAAAAGGTCTGTTGTTGTTTGTTGTTGTTTAAAGTCAATTCTCCAACACTTCTGTGCGTACCAGGACTGCAATTCTCACTTTTTCGAACGAGCTATAATCTATCGTCCAACTGCACCAGACAAAAAAAGAGCTGAGTCTCTTTACTCGTATTTTTGCGTCGAAAGATCCTGATCCTGGACTTGACGAAAAGTTACCGTGGTCTTTCTTAAGATCGGTGACGACGACCGCATTTTCATGGTGCGCTCTTTCTACCCTTAAGCCCTACCCTCTGCGCTTACTACTCGGTTTGGAGTCAAAAAAAAGATGTTGCTGTTGTTGCTGCTGTCAAAAGGCAGCAAGAAAATCACTGTATTGCAAAAGCAGCACGACTGCAAAAGCAGCAAACTGTGCGGCAACGGCCTCATCGACAATGGTGGTCGTTTCTCTGCGGTGAGCATTGCGCAGGCCCTCTTGAGCCTCCAGCTCAGCCTTCATGAACGTGCTAGTCCGAAGCGGGCATCTACAAAAGCCTTCTCTCACAACTGGCGATACTATATCTCATGCTTGATGCGACACTTGCCAATGACAGAGTTCCTCTCCAAGCAGTGCACGGTTGGCACAACTACTCATCTTGAGTTGCTTGAGTTGGAAAAGTTCTCGTTATTCGAGCCTGTCTCACACTTTTTATATCCTTGGCTGTTGTCTAAACAGCCTGTCCCCTGGTGAATTTATCTTCTCCTTTCCAGAGAGACACACCATGTGTTGGTCAACAGTGTTACCGCTCAAGTGAGACCCCTCCCACTGCTCTTGCACACCTGCCTCTACGTAAACTGCCATCTCTTTCTTCGTGAATGGGCTTTGTTTTTTTAACTTGATTATATTTGGGTACTTGCGATTGTTCTTTGGTTGCGTTCAGGGGGACAAAGTCATCTCTTAGGTTGCGATGATGGAATCTACGAGTTCCTCTTCTTTGTCGAGCGGAGACGGGCAGCCAGGAGCTAACCGACGAACTTCTCTTAATGAGGAAGGATTGGCTCGAAGAGAACCACTTGACGGGGATAGCAGTGAGGAATCACTCTCCTCCACGTCCGAATCAGATCCAGAACCAGAGAACTGGATGGAGGACGATCCTCCGCTACCGGCAAACGCCGATAGTTTATCCGCACAAGACCTAGTCGCACGGGTTGGCGGCAGTGATCAGGTCGGGCTAGAGGTTTTCCTGAACGGGAGAACTCCTGTTGGCGAG
>JBCAZI010000284.1:0-1792 GCA_038533095.1 Pseudomonadota bacterium | reverse complement strand
GGCTCACGATGAAGTTTCGCCGCCCAGAGCATGAACGTCAGCCGCGGATCAGCCAATGAATGCTCAAGGCAGCGACAACCGCGATTTCAGAGGCTTGGCCAACCGGTTAGATGTCAGGTGTTGGTCTGCGTGCCGCAAAGGCATTGCCGCGCAAGCATTGGGCGGCAATGAGCCCAAACTGCTTGATGCTGCAGCTTACACGAAGGTCTTCTTCCTTTGGCTTTAGTCAAAAGTCTGGGCGAGACCCCACCGAGTTTTGCTATTGGTTTGTGCCTCCAAATCGAATGACCCATTCGGTGTCGACTGACATCAGTCGGCACCGTTCTCTTTCTTAGGGGGGACAATCTACGACGACACTGCGCGCGTGACAGTGGATGGGCCGGTCAGGACATCGAGGACTTTGATCTGCATATCAGCCAAACGCGGGTCATTCATCATGCCCACCGGCAGCACCTCACTCAGATACATGTCGACGTGCGCGCGCGTTTCGAACAGGTATGTTCCATTGCCTTCACCCGTTTCTGGGTCATAGCTCCACAGCTTCCACTCGAGGCCAGGCACGTGGGACAAGAAGGGGGCAAACCCATCCATATCTTCAACGAATGTCGCGTGGTCCTGCACCACGGTGAAGTTCACTTGCAGCATGACAGGTTTGCCTTCTGCCTCCTGCACGGCAACGCCGGACTTTGCGTAGTACCCGGCAGCGATGCCGCGCATGGCCAGCGTTGCGCCGCCATTTGCCATCCGCTCTACGAATGATTGTTCAATGGTTTTCTCGGGCGCGTTTGCTGCCAGTCCAAAAGCGCCTGCTGTGGCGACGATTGCGGTTGCTGCGGCTGCGATGATGATTGTGTTGAACATTGGACTTCTCCAGATTTATGTGATCATTGATTACTTAATGCCTAAAGGCCTTGCTCCGGTCAACGAAAAATGTAATCAACGATCACTAAAAATGGATAAAGCGTTATGAATAAACAAAAGAAACCCTATCACCACGGCGATCTCAGGCAAGCGATCCTTGACGAAGCGCTGCGCCATGTCAGGAAAGAGGGAATCGACTCCCTATCGTTGCGTGCCTGTTCCAAAGCCGTGCAGGTCTCGCCTGGTGCCGCGTTTCGCCACTTTAAGGACAAGCGTAGCCTCGCAACCGCGATGGCTGCCAAGGGGTTTGCGCTTATGGCCGAGACAATCGAGGACAGGCAGGCGCAAGCTGGGCCGTCTGAGATGGCGAAGTTTCGCGCGGTTGGTGAAGGCTACGTCCTGTTTGCACTGCGTGAGCCCAACTTGTTTCGCTTGATGTTTTCGAAGGGGCAGATTGATCCGAACGCGCCAGAACTCCGCGAGCAATCGAAAAAAATCCCGATGTTCACGGCCTCGGGAAAGGGAAACCTCTCAACCGGCGACATGCTGTCCTGGGGTCTTGTGCACGGCTTGTCTGAACTGGCCATCGCGGATCACTTTGACGGAACCCTCCCTGAGGACATAGATGGAAAACTGGATGCTCTGATCAAAGTCATGGCGGCAATGGGGCCGAGTTTCCGGGCGCTGTCTTTGGAAAACTCGCCCGATGCTGCAAGTGGCTGACAGAATGGAAGACCTGCGCTTCAGTTCACGGTCAAACCTCCAATGTTTCTATCAGCTCAAAATACGACCGCCTGCAATAAAAGCGAAGTTTGGAAAGCGGACATTGGCGCGACCGATGAGAACGCCAGCTTTGTCCAGCGATCTGTGAGTTGCCCTGATCATCCATGCTGCGCGGTGAACGAATGGCCGCAAACACCGCCGCTATGCA
>JBCAZI010000283.1:0-1816 GCA_038533095.1 Pseudomonadota bacterium | reverse complement strand
CGAGGCGATTGCCGGCGACGACATCGACACAATGCTGGATTTCTTCACGACCGAGCCTGGGATCAAAATCGTCGGGCTCGAGGTCAGCGCCCGCCGTGCGTTGCTGGATGAGGCTGTCGAAGAGGCCAGCAAGGAAAATGCAGCCATTGCCAAGATGGATGAGACCCCGCGTTTTCTGATGGTGCAGGAGTACGTTGAAGTAAACGACCTGATCGAGGCCAATGTCGTGGGTGCGTTGAACTCTAGCTATGCGTTCTATACCGGGCTGATTGACGGCGGTGCGATGCCTGCGGGTGTGACTGCCGAAAGCGCGTTACAAGATGTTTGGTCGCGGGAACCTGAGGTGCGCAATGAAACGACCGAATGGGTCTATTCCTTTTTGATGATGGCCTATCAGCCGCTGACGGATGATGAACTGACCGCCCATATCGCGTTTTCAAAATCCGAGGCGGGGCAGGATATGGGTGATGCGCTTTTCGTTGCTTTTGATGGCATGTTCGACGATATTTCGCGCGGCTTGGGGCTGGCCTCATCACGCTTCATGATCAGTCAGGAACTCTGACGATCCGCCCTTGGCATTGAAGCGTGGGTAGCTATTCTGTGCCCAAATCTAAACAAACCAGGACCTTACCCATTGTCATCCTTGAAATACGCCGCGCTGGCGCTTGGCTTGCTTGCCGCTTGTGATCAGACGTCACCTATCGCCCCGCAACCCGATCTGCCGGCCGATGATCCGCGTCAGGCCCAGCTGCTAGAGGCGGAATGCACGATCTATTTTGCAGCTGTCACAAAGTTAGAGGCCGAAGGCCGCGCTGTCAGCGGCAACCCAACCCGCGGCTGCCCACCAGAGGCCGCAGGCATTCCGGCCGATATCAACGCGATGGTCAGCGTGCCACCAGTGACAGCCGGTTACCCGCAAACCATGTACGACCGTATGATCGCACGCGGCATTCCCGCAGATGTTGCAGATGAGATCGCCAAATCCAAAGCCTTCTGGGATCTGGTCGCCAGACGAGACAGCCTGCTGGCGGATTTCTAACCGCCATAAACCATCAGCGCTGTGACCAATGCACCGGGGGTGGTTTCGTAAAGACCCATATCGGATTGTAGCTGAATGATCCGGGCAGGGCGGTCTGTATCCGGGATACGTGCGGCATTCATTGCCTTGGTCAGGACCGGGCCGCCGCCAGCACGAATATCGCCCTTTATCTCGTCATAGTTGGATTTCACGATCACTTCGACCTCGCCCCGCCGCTTTTCATAGGCGGCATTACCGATCACGGTGCTGATGCCGGACACAGGCAAAAGCAGCGGGTTGCCCAGATGATTTGCCTCTTGTGAACAAGCGGCGGTCAGAAGAATGGTGATCAGTGGCCAGCGCATGGGTTTTATACCTTCTTTTTATGTTGACTTATGGGTGCATTGGTCAGATATAGCGCCATCTCTGCAAGGCATTTGCAGGAACATATGCGAAAACTCGCCCAAGGGCGCGCTGTCCACAGGTACCAAACGCCGGATCGAACCGGGGCCTCGTAAGACGCGAAAGATAAAGGAAGATCAGATGTTTGCGGTTCTCAAAACCGGCGGCAAGCAGTACAAAGTGGCCTCTGGCGACGTACTTCGTGTCGAAAAGCTTGCTGCGAAAGCAGGCGACAAAGTTCAATTCAACGAGATTCTGATGGTCGGCTCTACGGTGGGCACACCAACCGTTGCAGGCGCAGGCGTGCAGGCAGAGGTGATTGACCAGATCAAAGGCGAAAAGACCATCAACTTCGTCAAGCGTCGTCGTAAGCACTCCAGCCAGCGCACCAAGGGC
>JBCAZI010000282.1:0-1817 GCA_038533095.1 Pseudomonadota bacterium | reverse complement strand
CGGGCAAATTCAGTATTCTCTAGCCCAGGAATTGTTTTGAAAACATCCTTCTGCGCGCCATACTTCATCTTCGTCTGAAAGCCGACGATGTTATAAAGCGTACCCAAAGCATTGTCGCGGCGCAGTTGCACCACCGCATAGGGTTTGTTGTCAGGATCATGGGCATTGGTCAGCCCAACAGGCTTCATCGGACCAAAGCGCAGCGTTTCGCGCCCGCGCTCTGCCATCACCTCAATCGGCAGGCAGCCGTCAAAATAACCTGCCGTTTCGCCTTTTTTGAATTCGGTCTTATCAGCGGCCAAGAGGGCATCGATAAACGCCTCATATTGGTCTTTGGTCATGGGGCAATTCAGGTAAGCGGTACGCTCTTCCTCGGTCTCGCCCTTGTCATAGCGCGACTGCATCCATGCGACATCCATATCGATGCTCTCGTGGTAAACGATGGGGGCGATGGCATCGAAGAACGCCAGTGCTTCAGCGCTGGTTTCGGCCTGTATGGCGGCGGCCAAGCTGCCGGAGGTCAGCGGACCTGTCGCGATGATCCAATGGCCGTCATCAGGAAGGGTTGTAATCTCTTCATAAGACACGGAAATATTGGGATGCGCTTTCAGTGCGGCTGTCACGCTTTCGGCAAATGGGTCGCGGTCAACGGCTAATGCGCCACCCGCTGGCAAGCGGTGCCGATAGGCAGTCTGCATGATCAACCCATTGGCCTGCATCATTTCCCAATGCAGCAGACCCACGGCGTTTTGTTCATGATCGTCTGAGCGGAAAGAGTTCGAACAGACCATTTCGCCCAGATTGCCGGTGCGATGCGCAAAGGTTTCGACCTTGGGGCGCATTTCGTGGATGACTACCTGTAGGCCCGCATTCGCGGCTTGCCATGCGGCCTCTGATCCGGCCATACCGCCGCCGATGATGTTGAGTGTCTGTGCCATGGGGCTGATCTAATGCGGCGGGCGTTAAAAGAAAAGGCCCGCATGTAGCGGGCCTTTGATCGGGTTCTATGAAGTGGGTTTAGCCACCAAATGAGAAGAGCGTACGTGCATCAAAGAGCGAGCCGCCCTGAAAATCATACTGTGCACCGAGTGTGATGTACTCGCTTTCTTCAATGCCCAGAATACGTGTGAAATCATCTTCGCCATCGCCAAAGGCGCGAATACGGCCAGCCTTGGCGTAGACGGACGCCCCTTTGACAAAGCTGTAGCGCGCGAGTAACGCGGTGTCGCCAATAGTTGCATCTACAATTTCACCAGTGTCTACGACTATCAGGCCGTCATCGACTCTGAAGGCCTGGTAGTCCACCCCTAGGGAAAAGCCAGCGCCAACGCCAAACTCAAATGAAAAGCCCAGGGTGCTGGTGATATCGTCACCGAGGTCGCTATCGACCGCGCCGAAGTAACCCTCGAAGCTGCTTAGCCCGGACCTATAGGCGCCCTCGACGCCGTAAAGCGTCGTGTCAGAGTCGCCAGAACTCTCCAAAGAATAGTAGGCGCCTATCGCACCTGCGCCGCTTGTGTACATACCGCGTGCGGTGGCAACGAAGATATCGTCCTCAAATTCATCGCTATTAACGCTTTCAATGGCACCACCAATTGCGAAAGTTGGCGTAATGCCAAAATCAAGCCCAGCGGCAAAGCTTGTTGCGTCGAAATCGCCTATAAATTCGCCCTCAACACTTTGAGACGCCACAGAAACCGATGCTCCATTGATCTGCTGCGCAGTTGCGGGCACAGCGGCTCCTGCTGTGATAATACCATGCGCAAGAAAGAAGGCGATGGCGCGACACCGCGCGGCACCCATCGTCTTGTTGGAAT
>JBCAZI010000281.1:0-1818 GCA_038533095.1 Pseudomonadota bacterium | reverse complement strand
TGGATCGGGACAGGGCATAACCACCCAAGGTGCCGCAAGTCAGCGAAATGGTGACAACACAGACGCAGACAATCACCGTGTTCAGTGCCGCCCGCCAGAACTCTTCCTGTATCCAGGCACCATAGTAGCCGTCACCGGTAAAACTGCCGCCGGTTTCCACCCGCGTCAGCGTGCCAAAGATCGAGTTGGCCCAGTTGGCTTTGGAAAAGAAGTCGCCCTCAACTTTGAACGACCCCCAAAGGGTCCAGATAAACGGAAAGGCCGCCATGATCAGCCACAGGCCAAGGAAGCCATAGGCAATCGTCTTGGTTGTCGGGGAAAGTTGGGTGGCTTTTGACATCAGATTACCGCGCCTTTCCGAAATCGCGCCAGGTGCGCACCAGCACGGGCGACAAAAGGATCGCCACACCGATGATGGTCAGAACAGAGGTGGCGGCTGCGGAGGACAGCAACCGCGTCTCGCCACCCAGATCGTTAAAGATCGCGAAGGACAGCGACCTTGCGTGCGCCTGTGCGCTGAAACTGACGATGGGTTCGAAGACACGGAAGTTATCCATCAATTGGATCAAAGCGATAAAGGTGGTCAGCGGCACCAGATGCGGGATCACCACATAGCGGATACGCTGCCAACGCGTCGCGCCGTCGATCATGGCAGCTTCCAGCGTGTCGGTGTTCACAGTCTGAAGGCCGGCGTAGTAGACGATGAAGGCGAAAGGGGCAGAGGACCAAATGCCGTAGACCATCAGCATGATCCACATCAGCGGGGTCGATGCTTTGACGGATAGGTTCGGATCACCGGCCAGCCATTGCAGGCCAGCCCCCAAAACACCGCGTGCATCCACCATCCAAAACAGGACAAGCGCACCAACGATTGGGGTGACAATCATTGGCAGAAGCGACAGAAAGATTGTGGGCCCGCGCATGGCTTGGGCCACGGCGTTGACGCCAATCGCGATCAGGAAACCAAAGACAATCGTCAGCGGTGTGACGATGGCTGTGTAGGTCAGGGTAAAGGCAATCGCGTCATAAAACGGCAGGTTCATCAACGTGCCGACAAAGTCACGCCAACTGACAGAACTGACCCAAGCCTCGCCCACTTCGGCAAAGGCCAGGTGGTTGCGATCCTTATAGATATCCAGACCGGCCCATTGGCCCAGCGGCTGGGCTTCACGCAATGCGGCGGTGGCTTCTTGATCAACGGACTCCGCGACTGTGCAGCCGAAGGGGCCACAATTTTCTACCTCAACAATGACCTGCTCATGCTCTTGATACAGCGATTGGGTCACAACCGAAACGATGGGAAAGGCGATAAATGTCAGCATCAACAGGGCTGACGGCAGAACAAACCAGAAAAAAGATGAATGCTTCATGTGATTTGCCCCGGGCCTGAGAACGGGAAGGCGGCGTGCGCCTTCCCGATAGCATCCTTACTGCAGGAAGCCTTTTTCAGTCGCAGCAGCTGTGTAGGCCGCTTCGATATCTGCCAATGTCTGCTCAGCGCTTTCATTGCCTTGCAGGAAGTCAGCAATGTTGTCACCCAATGCCGTGTGCAACAGACCCTGGAATGGGCGCATTGGATAAGGGGTAGAGCCTGCCGCAACTGATGCCAGAACACCTTCGTTCACGGCCTCTGGCTGGTAGCCATCCATCAACCAAACTGCCTGGCTCATGGTTGTGTCGTTCAGGATGTCAGGGGATACAGCAGCAGCCATTGCCTTGAACGTCGCGGCGGCATCTTCGTCGCTGATGTTCTTGGCCACGGTCCAGCCGTCCCACCACAGCGTTGTTGCCGGCGTGCCGCTGTCACCAACGGTCAGC
>JBCAZI010000280.1:0-1827 GCA_038533095.1 Pseudomonadota bacterium | reverse complement strand
CGGCTTCATCGGCCCGCTTATGGCCGGCGTCATCATGATGGTCTTTGGGTTGCAGAGTGCGCCCTATGTCATCGGTATTGCCATTGTCGCCGGAACAATGGGACTGGCGCTGATGTCTCTTTCAAATCGTTATGCAAAGGAGTTGCCCAATGCTTGATCGTGTCTTTTGTCTTGTTGGATGGATCTGTGTGTTTTGTGCAGGGCCCTTGCATGCGGCGTTTACCGATGACGATCCAGCGCAGGTGCATATGGTAACCTTTCGCGGCTGCGAAGAGGCCTGCCAGGGGTTTCAAGACTATTTTGCGGATCGCGAACTGCCCGTTGAAATCACAGTCACCGACATCGCACGTGATCAGTCAGTATTACCTGACCTGGTGACAAAGCTGCGTGCAGACGAACCAGACTTGGTCGTTACATGGGGCACGTCGGTGTCCACCGCGCTGATCGGGACGCTGGAAAACGGGGAGGCAACGCCTTTGGGTGATATCCCGGTTCTTTTCATGATTGTGGCTGATCCCGTGCGCTCGGGTCTGATCCAAGACTATACCGCAAGCGGCCGACCCACTGTCACCGGCGTGCGCAACCGCGTACCGGAAGAAGCACAGCTGCGTTCCCTGTTTGAATATTTTGAACCGCGCGCCATCGGCGTTTTGAACGACGAAAGCGAGGCGAACTCTGGGTACAATACTGATCAGCTGATCCCATTGGCAAAAACCTTCGGTTTCCAGCTGATTGAAGAGACGTATTCGCCGGGCCCTGGCGGTGTGGCAGACCCCGCCGAGATCCCGCAAAAGATTGCCGAATTGGCAGAGCAGGGGGCAGAGGCCATCTATGTCGGATCTAGCTCTTTCAACCTGCAACATGCCGATGTTTTCACGGCCTCTGCATTGGAGCAGGGCTTACCTGTATTTTCCGCATATGAACAAATGGTATCCAATGCCGATGCGTTGATGGCGGTGGCCAACAGCTACATCAATGTGGGCAAGCTTGCTGCCTCTCAGGCAAATAGCATCCTTTTTGAAGATACGGTGCCCGGTGATATGCCAATCGCAACACTGGACCGATACTCAATCATCATCAACATGCGTGTTGCCCGCGCGTTAGAGCTGTACCCACCCATTCAGCTGATTGGCATTGCTGAAATAGTCGAATGACCGATCCAGAGTCTCTCTCGCTTTCTATTGAGAAGACCCTGAACCGTAACCTGGGTCCAATTGTCGGCGCCGTGATTGTCATGGCGGCGATTGCCAGCCTGATTGTGACGTTGAATGTGTTTGGCGAAGGGATTCATACGCAACTTCTGTCTAAGGCCGCCGCTGCAGGTGACCTTATGCGGCGTGATATTTCGGCTGCATTGGAGCTGGGTATTCCCTTTGGCGAACTGCGCGGGTTAGAGGCTCTGGCGGCACAGGTTGCATCGGACACACCCGAAATCGCGAGGATTGAGGTGACTGAAGCTGAGGTCGCCGCTCCTGTTTTGCCACAATCGCACGCTTTTGATGCACAATGGATCGGATTGATCCCGGGGATGAGTGATGCGGCACAGAATACAGTCTTGCAGCAGCCGATCATGTGGAACGACGCTGCGCTGGCGACCCTGGTGATCACGCTGGATCAGGCGTTCTTCGCCGAACAGATGCGCGACGTCTTCTTCGACACGTTGATCATTCTGATCGTGACCATTCTGGTTGCGGTCGAGCTGATGGCCTATCTGACCGGTCGCGTCTTCCTGGGCCCATTGCGCATGGTGCAAACCGCCTTGTCAGCGCGGGCGAGCGGCAGTTTCCCGCAGTACCGGCACGGCAAAGGTGCGGCGTCATTCTCCTG
>JBCAZI010000279.1:0-1831 GCA_038533095.1 Pseudomonadota bacterium | reverse complement strand
CAACGCATCCCACGGGGTATCAAAGGGCACCTCGTCATCTTTGGCATGCATCATCAAAGCGACAGCCTGCGCATCAACGATATCACCGCCGACGGCAAAAGTGACCGGGGCAAAGGCACGGTCACCCAATGGCGCTGTATCGACCCGGAAACTATTCAGGTCGACCTTGCCATCATCATCTGTCAGAAAATCAAGACCCGTGCCTGTCAGCTGTTCCAGCATATCGCCAGGCAAGGTGACAAATACATCAATCGTCTTGTCCTGACGACTGATGATGATCCGACCATCATTAACGTCAGGCCAAAGACCAGTTGGGAACAGGTTGAGGCTTGCAAGAATGGTTAGTACCACGTAGCGCCGCATCTCATCCTTTTGCCAATCGATCTTTGGGTTTGATAGGAATCCGCTTCCTGATAAAAATTGTAAGGATTAATGTTATGCGATGCAATGCAACGTTTCTATTCCCGCTTTCGTTAGAAACATCATCAATATATTTACCATAATCTACTTTATTGGCCTTCGATTTCAGCCATAAAATCTGTCATGGAAACCCCCAACCCGACGCAAATCCTCTTAATTGTCGCCAAGCTGGGCTGATGTTTTCTGCTTTCGAGCAATGAAATATATCTAATGCTCTTTCCAGCGCGATGGGCGAGCTCTTCTTGCGAAAGCCCAGCTTCTGTTCTGCGACGTCGCAGGACGCGGCTGAATGCATCAAGAAGTAACTGCTCTTCATCTTTTTCCATGCTCAGAACACGCCTTAACTTTGGGGGTTGCGGCCATGAAGTATTTTGTGAAAAATGAAGTATTCTATGAATTCATTGGAGAGCAGCGATGCACACCATCACCATCTTCGCCAACAAAGGCGGTTCTGGCCGTACCATCGCCACGATGGCGCTGGCTTCTGGCTTTCTAGCGCAGGGCAAGCGCGTTGCCGTGATGGATTGTACTGATCTGGCAGGCGGCAGTGCGGATGGTCGCTTCCCATCCACCCTGCAAACATGGATGATCCAAATGGCGGCATGCAAATTTCGCCCGCCGCAGCTTGAACTGATCGAATGCAAAACCCGCGATGAGGTTGAGGACAGCGCAGCCGCAGCTGAAGCCCGAGGATTTGATATCCTGCTGATCGATACAAAGGCCCGTTTGGAAGAAGCACAACTCGCAGCCCTTGGTCTGGCGGACCTGATCATTACCCCCGCCATCAGTCCAATTGAAGCCAAATGCATCGTTGAAGGCATCAGTGATTATCTGGAATGCCCCGAACACCTCATGGGCCTGATCACTGGATGCCGCAACGGCGCGCTTGAAGCCAATGAAACACGCAAAGCGTTCAGCTTCCATCCGGTCCTGCAATCAGAGCTGCCATGGGCCGAGGCAATCTCCGATCAGCTCTTGAATGGAGATATCGCCCACTTCGTTTCATCACTCGCCTGCAAACCCGACAAACCCGGCTTTGCCCGCTACCGGGACGCGCTGAAGGCGTGGATAGCGGTGCAACGCCTGACCTTTGAGGTCGCATGGGCCTTGAATGGCCAGCGCCTCGACCCCTTCACTGGCGACCAGTCCCCCTTCGCCTACAAAAGAAAGGCCGTTGCATGAACCGTTTATCGCTGATCCTTGCGCTTAGTTTGACCTCTCTTGCCTTGCCCACGCTCGCCGAAAACACTCTCACTCCAACGGCTGCACCAGCGCCCCGCCCCTACCCTTACGAAATCCTGGGCCTACAACCCGGCGATCCGCTGGACGACATCCTAGGGTCAGGACCCATTGATTTCCGCTTGGTGGCATGATTCACGGTCCAAAAAACGAGCGGTGAACATGTCTGATC
>JBCAZI010000278.1:0-1835 GCA_038533095.1 Pseudomonadota bacterium | reverse complement strand
TGGAAAAGCCCCGTCGCATTCGAACGAAAGGTGGCTTAAACGAGCAATTGGGGCGGAACAAAAGCGTGACAGGTCCACTCCGAATTCAACTTTTTCTGAGCCCATGAATGTCCGCTTCGATGGAATGGGATCGGGCTAATGCTGACGCAGAGAACTTCCGCTTTCCGCCCGTTTGCGAAAGCCTTGCTGCGGGGCAGCATTTGGTAGGTAAGGGCTCAATCCAGACACGTCCCATCAACCAAAAGCCCCACCGCGGCTTCGCGATGGGGCCAAGTTGTGCCCTGCGTGGGCAACCCGGCCGCCCATCTGGGGAGAGGTCGCGGCCGAAGATCGTTAGGCTTATGGCAGCAAGACGCTGTCGATCACGTGGATGACGCCGTTGGAGGCGATGATGTCCGCTGTTGTCACGGTTGCATCATTGACCTTGACGCCTTCGGAGCCGTTCACGCGCACCTCGGCACCATTGACGGTGGCGACATCCAGGTGCTGGCCTGCCAGCTGGTCAGATGTCACAGCACCAGGCACAACGTGGTACGTCAGAATTGCAACCAGCTGATCCTTGTTTTCTGGCAACAGCAGGCTGTCGACAGTGCCGGCTGGCAATGCTGCGAAGGCTGCATCTGTTGGGGCGAATACGGTGAATGGCCCTTCGCTTTTCAGCGTATCGACAAGGTCAGCCGCGGTCACTGCAGCCACAAGCGTGTTAAAGTTGCCGTTGGATGCGGCGATATCGACGATATCTGGCTCGCTGTCCATCGGGGCACAGGCCGCGGCAATAGCAACGCCAGCGGCAAGGATGGATGACTTAATAGCAAAACGACGGTTCATTGGGTGTCCTTTCATGTCCCTGTTAACAAGCTTGTTACGGGACATCGGACAGATTGGTTGTCATTCTGACAATGAGTTCATGCGCTGTATTAAATGCATCCAATCAAGTACTTAATACGTAAAGCGTCACTCGTTCTTTGCGCAGTGTTTGCGGAATGCCTTTTGCAGCACCTCCAGTTCGCTGCGCAAGAGTGATATCTCTGCGCGCAGATCATCTGCCAGTGGCGCGCCACAGATGATCGCGAAGCTACCGATGGTCACGCCGCTGGCGTCGCTGATCACACAGGTCTGCACACCGTCGCTGATCATGCCTTCAGGCAGTGTCACGCGGACCCGCCAGACATTATGCGTGCTGTCGTGCTCATAGGAAACCTGATCCAGCGTCGCGCCCAAGTGGGTAACATGCAGGTCAGGCCTTTGATCGCCCGCGTCTACAAGATCGGCTTGCCAGACACCTGCTTTGATTTGCGCGTTGATGAATTGCATGGCTCTGGTCCTTAGATATCTGCACGCGGATAGCGACACAGCGTGAGATCGCGGATTGTGATTTTGTTCATCGCGGGGCGTTCGATCATCAGATCGATCCACATCCGCTCGGCACGTTTTTCGTTCAAGCCACTATAGGCCAGATCAAACTCGACCATGGTTTCAGGGCCGTCATCGGGTAGCGTCAGCAAAACCTGTTCGGTATTTGGACCGTTTTTGACGTTCAGGCGGGCATAGATGGGTGATGGCTGTTCCCGCTCAATCACCGCGGCCAGGCGGATCAGGTGGCGTTTCTTCAGACCTTCACATGACGCTTTGGGGATTTCTACAACCAGTGACAGGTAACTGCCTTCGAAATGAAAGGCCTGCAATCCGACGCCAAAGGGTGCCAGATCGGTATCGCGGCTATTGCGGCGTTGTTGCAGTGTGACCTCGGCAAGTTTGCAATCATGAAAGATCACCAGTTCATTTGTCATTTCCATTTTCGACAGGGCAGGTGCCAGACCCATGGGCGTCACAGG
>JBCAZI010000277.1:0-1851 GCA_038533095.1 Pseudomonadota bacterium | reverse complement strand
ATCAGCGCGGAATTCGTCCGTCCGTTTCAGTCCCATAGTTCGTCTCCTTTGTTGCAGTAAATGCTATCAAAGGAGCGGCATCAAACCGCGACAGGTCCAAAGTGACTACTAAGTAATTAGAAATTTTGAATATTAAGTGGTATCGCATCAGGAATGGTACGCAAGCTAATCATCGCATTGGAAGTTATTGGCGCAGCTACTGCAGTGATTGCCTTCTATGAAGTCTTCCTCGCCAAGAAGAACGTCGCGAGTGTGTCAGCTGTGCTTGATCTTTGTCAGGTCGACTCACAAGGCCAGTTAGAGCTTGGTCTTGCTAAAAGTATCGAGGAAAACGCTGACAGGTTCCTTTACCTTAATCTAGTCTTCTTGGAGCTTGGGCTACCCGATCAAGGACAATGCGACTCTGACCCGATGGATGTGATTGAATTCGACATGTCAGACGAAGCAAACAGTGTACTACAATTGCCGCCGTCCCATTTTCCGAAAGTCCTAGAAGCACAAACGGCATGGGTGAACAACAGCTTGTATTTCGATTTGCCTCGCATCAAGAGATCTGTGTTGGCAAACGCTTATGAAGATCCCTTCGAAGGAAGCTTCACCATAGAAGGCTTGTTTTACGCTGACTTCGACTCATTTGGTGAGGCGGGGTCGAACTTCGAAATGATACCTGCTCCGTTTGATGCCACAACTGAGGCGATTTCCAGGTGTACAAAGGCACTGCGTGGCAAGAATACAATCGAGTATGTATGGACCTACGCAACAATGTGCATATTGAATTGAGGCCACTCGCAGCGACTGGAGTGCAATGACCGCTTAAGTGAAGCTGCAACGCAGCGTTGAACGCTACTGCAAAGGTCGGCTAAGGGCCGAACTTTGTGCATCAGAGCATTCCTCGGTCCAAAAACTCATTCACCACCAACGAGGAGTTGTTCGGCCAAACCACCCTCCATCGATACTTGTAGTGCTCCAAGTACACAGTGTCGTATCAAGCTTGGCCCGTTGTGCGATGGAGGAAATAGACCTTTATGCCAACCCACGGCAGGTGGTTGCTACGAGCCAGAATCCGGATGCTGCGCAGCAACCACGTGCAGCTTGTACAGGAAGCCACGATTGTCAGCCGCAGCACGAACCGTGACGCAGGGGGGTTATTGACTGAACAGGCAACGAGGAAAGAGACGATTTTCTTACTTTCAATACGCTGTTCTCGCGGGCCCACTGTTGGGTAGAGACAGTTGAACATGATACCTCATGCCCTGACCTGTAACCAGCCGTCTACAAGCCATCGTTGCCTATCCCGCATTGCGGCATCGCCATTCAGATGAATATGAATTCCTGCTCAGTGAAATCGAGAATATCAGCGTTGCGCACTGTGATGATATCCCCGGCGCCGTAACCTATCTCAACATGCGCGCCTACTTGGTTTACTGTCATATCGGCGAACTGTATCCCGTCTGTGAAGGTGATCGTGTCGGCAATAGCGGCATAATCTGTAATTTCATCTGCGCCGTCACCAAGGCCAAATATGAACTGGTCTGCATCGGCACCCCCGGTCAAAGTATCTGCACCGAAGCCACCCGTTAAAGTATCAGATCCGGAACCGCCAATTAGCAGATCTGCGCCGTTCCCGCCTTCAATAAGGTCTGCGCCACCGCCGCCATCAATCGTATCATCGCCAATCGTCCCGATGAGTGTTTCATCGGCTCCAGTACCCACTTCCGATGTGCCGATGATTCCAGAACCATCAAGCGCAAAAGGTGGCGTGAAATTTTCGACGGTCAGGTCGCTCAGCAACGTATTCTGGAACTCGATCCGTGTCACGAATTCGTCCCCGCCACCGTTGCGGTCAGTTTG
>JBCAZI010000276.1:0-1853 GCA_038533095.1 Pseudomonadota bacterium | reverse complement strand
TGAAGACAAAATCGAGCTGCAAGAAGCGGTTCAAGACAACGGCCTCTGGCCGTGTTGTGGCCGCCCAGGCGGGCAAGCGCCACGGCATGATCAAGCGCACCAATAAATTCCTCCGCAACGCTCGTGGCACAACCACGCTTTGCAAAGCTGACGAAGGTATCATCAAACCGATGATGCCATACTCACGTTAATAGAAGGAATTTGAGATATGCGCGTTAAAGGTGGAACCGTCACGCACCGTCGTCACAAGAAGGTGCTGGATCAGGCCAAAGGTTACTATGACCGCCGGTCAAAGACATTCAAGGTCGCCGCACAAGCGGTCGACAAAGCCAACCAATATGCAACCCGTGACCGCCACAACCGCAAGCGCAACTTCCGCGCTTTGTGGATCCAGCGGATCAACGCAGGTGTGCGTGCGGTTGATGAAACACTGAACTATTCCAAATTCATCAACGGGCTGACACTGGCCGGGATCGAAGTCGACCGTAAGGTTCTGGCCGATCTTGCCGTGAATGAGCCTGAGGCATTTGCCGCAGTTGTCGGCAAAGCCAAGGATGCGCTGGCTGCTTAAACCACGCAACGAGTGGAAATGATAAAGGGCCTCGCAGAGATTTCTGCGAGGCCCTTTTTCGATCTAGCAGCCCAATTAGAAATTGTAGTTCACACCAATTCGGATCGCTTTCGCATCAGCAGAAAAACGCGCCAATTCCTGATCGACGTTGTCGTTGTAAGAAATGTCGTCCGACCAAGCAGACTCAAACTGCAAATAGTCTAGACGAACGGACAATGCGTCCGACAGGCGATGTTCCAGACCAAGCCCGAAGACAAGGCCACTCAGCATTTCGTCGAGTACTGCGGTCCGGTTGTCGTCCGGATCGCAAATCGCATCTTCATCGTCAGAAATACATGCCTGCACCGACGCAAAGCCATAACCTACGGTGCCATAGATCAGCGTTTGATCTATGGCCACACCAACACGGCCGCGTAATGACATTAGGCTGGAAAGTCCGGCTTGCTGCCGAAAATCCAAGTCGTAGATCTCTTCCGTATCAAAGCTGATCGCCGCGTAATCCAGCTCTGCCCCATAGACCAAACTGCCACGTTGCACGTTATAGCCGACCACCACACCTGCTTCGCCCGCAAAGTCATCAAGCCGCACCATTTGCCCATCATTGTCCAGCGCATTGCCGCCCATATCCTGGGCCGTGCCTGCATATGTCCCGCCACCGACAAAAGCGCCAGCGTAAATGCCGGCCCAGTCACCGGGGGCAACGGGTGCATTTAAACCAGGCTCCGGTGTTATTTCATTCACATTGCCGGCAAAAGCAGGACCGAAAGTCAGTGCCATCGCGCCGATTGTCGCGACGAGGATATTACTCATACTGTTGTTCATCTTTATCTCCTTACCCGCTTTTTCTGTAGCCGGAACGCGATGACATGCCTACGGAATTGCATAAAATTTGAAGCGAAATTCCTGAATGCGTGACGTGTTTGTCATGAATTGCACCCTAAGGTGGAACCAGCCCACCGCAGTACGCCCAAGACCCATTGGGCCGGCCTGACAATACATCATGATCGAGCATCGATACGTGATACCGGCAGCCTGATGGATCGGTACGCGCATTGACTCAGTCACTTGCGACACCCTACATCAACGCAGTTTCTGTACCGCCCTCGCCTGGCACATACCGACGCGATCAAAGGATGACACCGCTGATGCCAATCCCCCTGCCCGGCCCGATTGAGAGGTTCTTGCAACGCCGCACCAGTGCGCGTTGGCGGCGGGCCGCGCGAGATGTTCCGAATTTCAGCCTTGCAGCACTCGACCACAAAAATGAGGCGGCCAAGAAACT
>JBCAZI010000275.1:0-1855 GCA_038533095.1 Pseudomonadota bacterium | reverse complement strand
CTCATGATGCGCCCTGTTCTTTGAATTTCTTGTAGAAGATCGAGAAATCCTGACCGACGCCAAGCTCATCCACCAACGCGCTATATAGTTCGGTGGCCTTCGCGCCCATTGTCGTCGCAGCGCCGGCCTGAGCTGCAGCTTCTTGGCTCAATTTCAGGTCTTTCAGCATCAAATCAGCGGCAAATCCGGGAACATAGTCATTGTCCGCAGGTGACTGCGGCCCGACGCCCGGCACCGGGCAATAGGTGTTGACGGACCAGCAAGACCCGGAAGATGTGGACACCACATCAAACAGTTTGGCCGGATCAAGCCCCAGCTTGTCCCCCAGGGCAAAAGCCTCACATGCCCCGATCATCGAGATGCCAAGCAGCATGTTGTTGCAGATTTTGGCGGCCTGGCCCGCGCCCGCGTCACCACAATGGACGGCCTTTTGCCCCATGATGTCGAACAGTGGCGCGCCTTTAGCAAAGGCCGCTTCGCTGCCCCCAACCATGAAGGTTAGCGTGCCCGCATTCGCACCGCCGATCCCGCCGGAAACAGGCGCGTCCAGCGTCAGGACGTTGGCGGAAGCCGCCTCAGAATGAACATCCCTTGAGGATTGCACATCCACGGTGGAACAATCGATCAACAGGCTGCCTTCTGCCAAAGCCGCTTTGATTTCTGCAAACACAGATTTCAGAATGGCTCCGTTTGGTAGCATGGTGACGACCACGTCGGATCCTTGGGCAGCGCTAGATGCATCGCTCACCATGCTCACGCCTGAGATGTCTACAGGAGCCAGATCGAACCCGATCAGCTCATGGCCTGCTTTGGCCAGATTTGCGGCCATCCCGCCGCCCATATTGCCCAGACCGATAAAACCGATACGCATTGTCAAACATCCTCCCTGATTTCGAAATTCACGCCCCCGCCATCCGCTGGTTCGGCCATCATTGCCAAAAGCTCGGCTGGCACATCGTCCAATGTCGCTTGGGCCCACTTCGGGGAGCGATCCTTGTCGATCACTGCGGCGCGAATGCCTTCGAGAAAATCACCATGTTCCAGGCCGCGCGAGGTGAACCTAAATTCCGCCTGCAAAGCATCGGCCAGATGGTCGTTTTGGCGCGCGGCAAGGATGGTGTTCCAGGCCGCGGCAACACAAAGAGGCGAGGCGCCTTTGATCTTAGATGCCGCTTTAACCGACCAATCCTCATTCAATTGTTCCAGCGCGGTGATCGCATCGCTGGGGCTTTCGCAGTCAAACGCTTCGTCGATTTTCGACTGCCGCACTGGCAGGTTCCCTTCAGGCGGACCTGCTGCATAATCTGCAATCGCCTCTACCCCCGCGCCGTCCTTCAAGGTTTTCGACAAGTCGAGCCACCTTTCCGAGGGTACGTATGTGTCCGCAAATCCTGCAAAGATCGCATCCCTCGGCCCCATGCGCTCTCCGGTCAGACCAAGGTAGGTGCCAACATGCCCCGGTGCATTGGCAAGGATAAGCGAACCGCCAACGTCAGGGATCAACCCAACCGAACACTCCGGCATAGCGATCATCGTGTTTTCAGTAACGATCCGGTGCGAACCATGGGCAGAGATGCCAACACCACCGCCCATCACAACGCCGTGCATCAGCGCGATGTAAGGCTTTGGGTAGGTCGCGATCTTGTGGTTCAGCCGATACTCATCGCGCCAGAAATCCGCAGCACAGGCAAAATCGCCTGCTTGCCCCGCTTGATAAAGGCTTAACAAATCGCCGCCGGCGCAAAATGCGCGGTCGCCTTCAGCGTCGATCAGCACATATTCGACAGATGGATCAAATGCCCAATCGTCCAGAGCTCTTTCCATCAAAAGCGCCATGCCATGGGTTAAGGCATTC
>JBCAZI010000274.1:0-1889 GCA_038533095.1 Pseudomonadota bacterium | reverse complement strand
CTCGCGCGATTTCCGCCATCACCTTCTCTGGCTCCGGAACAACTGACAGCACATGCATGGCTGCAACCGTGTCAAAGCTGGCATCGCTGAATTCCAATACACGGGCATCCATCTGGCGCAGTTCGGTCACGTTCTCGAGGTTCAATTGCTGAACCTTGAGCTCGGCCTTCGCGAGCATGTCGGAGCTGAAGTCAATGCCCGTAACCTGAAGATCTGACTTGTAGTGCGGCAAGGAAAGACCTGTCCCGACCCCTACCTCCAGTACCGTGCCCTGCAAACCGTTGATGTAGCGAACGGCCCTACGTCTGCCAACATTGGTGATCGCCCCGAAGGTCTTGTCATAGACTGGTGCCCAACGGGCGTATGAGGTTCGAACGGCTTCGATTTCCAAGCTATTTTTCCTTATCAAATTTGTCAGAGGATTTGCCAAAAAGGCTCCAGATCACCACACCGATATATCCAATTGAGAGGATAACGAGGGTGATCCAGGCATAGGTCAGCAGAGTGGCACAAATCAAAGCGAAGCCCAGCAAAAAGAACTTGATGTTCCCATGTGAAATACGGACCCGTTTTGGCGACCAGGTGGGGATACGGCTGATCATGGCGATGCCGACCAGGACCATATGCGCGCAAATCAGGATTTCGGGAAGAAGCGGCTGATTGGAAAAGGCAAAGGACGCAGACATGGGCAAAAGAACCAGGATCGCGCCCGCTGGTGCGGGGACACCGACAAAGATGTCGCTCGGGCTTTGCTCGGCGTCGTCGGCCTTGTTGCTTACGTTGAACCGCGCGAGGCGCAGGACACAGCAGATCGCGAAAACCAACACGCAAAGCCAAGCCGCGCTGCGCATGTCCTGCAGGGCCCAGAGATAGATTACAAGCGGAGGGGCGACGCCAAAATTCACAAAGTCGGCGAGCGAATCCAGCTCGGCTCCTATTTTGCTGTCGCCGCCCAGGAGCCGCGCGATCTTTCCATCCAAGCCGTCGAGAATGCAGGCCGCTACGATCAACTGCACCGCTATCTCATAGCCACCCTGCACAGCAAAGCGGATGGCCGACAACCCGGCGCAGATCGCCGCAATTGTCAGCATATTCGGGATAAGCTGAACCAGTGCGAGATCGGTGAAGGATTTGCCGTTACTCTGGGGCATCGGCTCTTTCCGTCTCAGCCATGTTGAGTTCCGCCAGTACCGTCTCACCCGCTACCATGGTTTGCCCGATAGACACGAGAGGGGCCACATCAGGTGGCAGATACACGTCAAGGCGAGAGCCGAAGCGGATCAAACCGAACCGTTCACCGGTGCTCAGGTGGTCTCCTGGTTTCACGAAACAGACAATGCGACGGGCAACCAGGCCTGCGATCTGGACAACTGCCAGCTCTTGTCCATTCGCAAGGCGCAGACACAGGCCATTGCGTTCGTTGTCTGTGCTGGCTTTGTCGAGTGATGCGTTGAAAAACTTGCCTGGGCGATAGGCGACTGATGTGATTTCACCGGCAATCGGCGTGCGGTTCACATGGCAATTGAAGACACTCATGAACACGCTGATGCGCGTCAGCGGTGTGTCTGCCATGCCCAATTCTGGCGGCGGAACCGCTTGTTCAATCAGTGATACGATACCGTCTGCCGGACTTAAGATCACACCGGGCCTTGTGGGGCTCACACGATGAGGATCGCGAAAGAAGTAGTAACACCAGATCGTAAGTCCAATGCCTATCCAGCCGAGGACGGATGAAATCAAGAAAAAACCAGCAGTGATAGCCGCAAAGATCGCTACGAACTTGTTGCCTTCAGGGTGCATCGGCTTGATGAATGTTGAAAGCAGGTTCAATGCTATTTTCCTTAATGCTGTCAGGCTATTTTCATAGTGGCATTAGTGGTAAGTGCACA
>JBCAZI010000273.1:0-1895 GCA_038533095.1 Pseudomonadota bacterium | reverse complement strand
GATGCTCATTGAACAGGCTACCTGCGACCGAGATCCATCTACGATGCCAACGATGAGGCACAGTTTTCGGAGTTGTTCACACAGGATAAGTCGACACGCCGAGCTTGGGAGCACGATGTTCAGGTCATGAATGAGGGACCTGGCTATGTACCCCTTCACAAGATTCCGGAGGATATGAAGAAGCAGTTGGAAGCTCTTCGATCCCAAACACACACCCTCTACAGCGGCCGAAACCGTCGAAGGGATGGCCATCAAGACCCACGGTGACGAAAAACCCAAGGACGACAAGGAACCTAAGGAGGACGACGAGGAACCTAAACAGGACGACGAGGAACCTAAGGAGGACGACGAGGAACCTAAACAGGACGACGAGGAACCTAAGGAGGACGACGAAGAACCTAAGGAGGACGACGAGGAACGTATGGGAGGACTCGAATACATTACGTACCTGAAAGTCTGATGGATCGCGCGGATAACGACTGGGAGAGATGCTCCAGCAGAACAAGATCCTCAAGGTCATCCGCAAGAACATTGTGAAGAAGTGCCTCAAGATGTTTGTCGAATTGACGGAGAACAAGGAAGACTACAAGGTCTTCTACGAACAGTTCTCCAAGGACATGAAGCTCGGCATCCACGAGGATGTACAGAACCGCGACAAGCTCGCTGATCTCCTCCATAACCACTCGTCCAAGTCCCCGGATGAGTACAATTCGCTGAAGGAATATGTGTCGCGCATGGCAGAGAAGCAGAAACACATCTACTACATTACAGGAGAGAGCAAGCAGGCGATTGACAACTCGCCCTTCCTCGAGAGATTGAAGCAGAAGGGCTACGAGGTGCTTTTCATGACGGAGCCGATCGATGAGTACTGCGGTCAGCAGCTGAAGGAGTACGATAATAAGAAGTTGGTCTGCGCATCGAAGAAGGAGGAGAAGGTCAAGTGCGAAAACCTCTGCAAGGTGATCAAGGAAATCCTTGGCGAGAAGGTTGAGAAGGTCGTTGTATCTGACCGACTCGTCGATTCACCGTATATCCTCGTGACGGGCAAATACGGCTGGAGTGCCATCATGGAGCGTATTATAAAGGCACAGGCACTCAGGGATTCCTCGCTCTCGACATATATGACGTCGAGGAAGACGATGGAAGTGAACCCGCATAACCCCATCATCAAGGAACTCGTGAAGCGAACGAGGGTGACAAGTCGGACAAGACCGGCAAGGATCTTGTCAAGCTGCTCTTCGACACTGCTCCCCTTACCTCTGGCTTCACCCCTCGAGAACCCCGAAGAGACCTCAGCCATGGAGGAAGTGGACTAATGAAACACATACGTACACACGAGGCACACTTGATGAAAGCTGGAAAGGATCGCTCTCAAACGACGCACAAGTTCGTTGCATACCAGAGTGTACCGAGACGCCAAAACTGAGCGGAGACTACACGAGCAGAGGGGTACGAACACCCAGCGCTGCGGACGGAAAAGAGAGTGCACAACGAGCACCGCTGCTCAAAATACAATCTCCCGCGAGTCAGTCAAGATTGAAAATCTTGACTGATTGATGTATAATTCCTGACCGAATTGTACATCCAGCGTGACCGAATTCAAGATCAAACGTGATCGAATTCGGTTCACCAAAATTCGATACCCCGACCACCTTGTCGGGACGACACCGATGGTCGTGAGGGGCGCATGTTGTAGATCGTAATTTAGACAGACTGTCCACTAGTAGATGGGACACGTGTTACAGAAGATCATCTGGTCAAGTGTCCTATGCAGACGAGACAGTGGATAGATTCCTAGTAGATTGACTTCAGTCTAGATAGTTTGAGGAGATCTCTCGTAAGGTAGCTCAACGAGCCTCTGAGAACTCCTGGACAAGGAATATAACCCACGAGAG
>JBCAZI010000272.1:0-1918 GCA_038533095.1 Pseudomonadota bacterium | reverse complement strand
GTCGTGTGTCATACTTCTAACAATGTGTTTGGAGATGCCTTTGGCGCGTTTGATGGATGATTGTGTGTCTGCATATTTCATGCTGTACATTTTTGGGCGTAGAAGGATCATCTCCTCTAGCATTTGGCCGGCCGTCTCATCCTTAAAGCAGCCAAGCTTGGCTTTATTCACAGTACTGTACATGGGATGAGACGGCGGATAGTTGCTGGTGTCAATGTGCTGCGCTAAGTTGTTGAAAACATCCGACAGCGTGATCTGTGTGTCCGTGGCGATGGTGAGGAAGAAGCTGTCGGTGTCTCCGCCTATGAGTTGCAGCTTTTTAATAAGCGGACATTGAGGCAGAATTTTGTAATACAAATTGTACATTTCAATTTTAGAATAGTCTAGTACAGCCTGGCCGACGAACACTGGCTTGTCAAGAGTGACTTTCGACTTCAACATGTGCACACCAACGAGGTCCTCCGTTATTAAGTCTCTATCGTAGAAGAAGGGACTGTGCGCCAGTTTCATAAATTTGTCCTCGTCGGTGACTAGCTTATATGTGATTCGTTTTCTCACATCTTCCATCGTCTTTCCAAACAGCGCATTATTTTTTAATTTGAAAAAGTCTTTATCGAAACTATTGGAAGACTGGGCGCGCTGCTTGCTATTAAAATCTATGTACTCCTTGAGCCAGGCCTTTTGCTTGTATTTAACAATGCGGTGAACTTTCTTGAGGGTCATGCCCATTTTTAGATAGAATTTTAGTGCCGCAAAGTGGACAATGTAATGTTGTCTGTCATATTGAGTGAGAAGGAGTTTGTGTGATGGTTTGTAAGTTGTGTTTGGATTGAGAGTTTGATAAAAGGTTGACATGAAGGACGAAAACATGTCGTGTGTGATTTCGCCTGACTCTGGCGCGAGTGGGAAGTCGGCTGTGCTGTGGTGGAGATGTTGTGGATAGGCGAGGTCCACTTCTAAAGTATAACCCCATTCTCCTTCCTCGTCAAGATTCAGGATGAAGTCACGAGTGAAATCACTGAGATCTTCAACCCAGCTAAACTCGGAATGAGGAAGAGGCTTACTTAAAGAATTGCCGTAGAGATTGTTCTCATCAATGTATGCAAGGTGTTGAGTGAGTTCTGTGTTGTTGTGTGTGATTGTTTCGTTGCGGACGAGGTGTTTATTAACAAAAGTCATACCACCGCGAATGCCACGTTCAAAGAAGGTGTACATTTCTAAGTCACTTAATAAATCGATGGTTTCCCCGGTCATTTTGAAAGCAGACAGGAAACTAAGTCCCGGTAAGCTTACAAAATGAACGGGGTCCAGACCGTCCTGCTCCAGGGTTTTCTGTCGGAATCTCTCAAACACGCAAGCAAGCAGTAAGACATCCAATTTCAGGTAGACCATGAGATAGTCCCCGAAAGATTGGCAGTCAAACTCTCGCCAAGCTGTCTGAGCAAACTGATAGTCCTGCTCCGAACACTCTTCGCCATTGAGGTCGTTTCTAAAGGCACTTCGAGGTGGGAGGCAGGATTCCTGGAGCTTGCTCAAGGAGTCAAAATAGCTGTAGGGAAAGACACCCTTGCGTTTGATTGTCTCATTATTAAGGTTGGGATAGTCCCGCTGTAGCACTTCGGTGAAGGGAAGGCTGTCCAAGTTATTAACTAAAGACGCAAGGGAGGAAGTCATGAATTGGTAGGAGTCAAGGAAAACGACATTGAAGTAAACCTGTTTTCCCTCCTTCGTTAACTCGACTGGGATGCGTGCTTTGACTGTCATGAATTTCTCTTTAGTTTGTGGGATGACATCAAGTTCCCAATGTTTGAATTTGTCGATGCCATGTTTGAGGATGAGGTGAGAGTCGTAACATTTAAAGTTGTGAAAAATGACTGGGAGTGTGCGTCGTGAGAGGTGGAGTTTGGAGTTGCATCTG
>JBCAZI010000271.1:0-1939 GCA_038533095.1 Pseudomonadota bacterium | reverse complement strand
GACAGGTGTACGATCATCCAAGATCGTCAAACATAATGGGGTGGCCTATCTGACTGGGCAAGTGGCCGAGGGTGAGACGATTCAGGAACAGGTGACCCTCTGTCTGGAGAAAATCGATGCGTTGCTGGCACAAGCCGGCTCATCGCGGGAACAGATGCTGCGTGTGACCATCTGGCTGGCGGATATGAGCGATTTTGCTGGGTTGAACGAGGTCTGGAATGCCTGGGTGCCAAAGGGGCATGCCCCAGCACGCGCCTGCGGTGAGGCAAAACTGGCACGGCCCGAATTGAAAGTCGAATTTATCGTTGATGCGGCCTATGGCTAAGTGTCTTTCTGCCTCTGCCTCTGCCTCTGGCTGCAGCGTGGACAATTAGCTCTGGTCAGCCACGGCGCCTATGTTTGATGATGAACGTGTTTGAAAAGGTGATTTATGCAAATGCAGACCAAACCCATCGCGGGCCAAAAGCCGGGTACCAGCGGTCTTCGTAAGAAAACATCGGTTTTTCGCGAACCCGGTTTTCTGGAAAACTACGTCCAGTCGATCTTTGATGGCATTGGCGGGGTGGTCGGAAAGACCCTTGTGGTCGGCGGTGATGGGCGCTTTTTCAACGACACAGCGATCCAGATTATTTTACGCATGGCCGCTGCCAATGGCGCGGCCAAATGCATCGTGGGGCAGGGTGGGTTGCTATCCACGCCTGCGGCCTCTCACCTGATCCGCCTTCGCCAGGCGGATGGCGGGTTGATCCTATCGGCCAGTCACAACCCCGGTGGGCCGGATGCGGATTTTGGTTTGAAGTATAATGGTCCCAATGGCGGGCCCGCGTCAGAAGCGGTGACCGATCAAATCTATCAGTGCACGCAGACGATTGATCATTACAAGACCTGCACCGCAGATGATGCGGATCTGAATACTGTGGGCGATCAGACGCTTGATCAGATGGTCGTGGAAATCGTTGACCCGGTGGCCGACTATGCCGACCTGATGCAAACAATCGTTGATTTTGATAAGATCAGCGCGCTGTTCGCCGGTGGCTTTACAATGTGTTTTGACGCGATGCATGCGGTGACAGGGCCTTATGCTCGTGCCATCCTGGAAGGAATGCTTGGGGCGCCTGCAGGCACAGTCATCAACGGGACCCCTAGCCCTGATTTTGGCAAAGGTCACCCTGATCCCAATCCCACTTGGGCCAAGGCGCTGATGGATAAGATGTATGGCCCTGATGCGCCTGATTTTGGCGCGGCATCGGATGGTGACGGGGATCGCAATATGATCGTCGGGCGCGGTGCCTATGTTACGCCCTCTGACAGTCTCGCGCTGTTGACGGCCCATGCGCATTTGGCCCCTGCCTATCGCGACGGGTTGAAAGGTGTTGCACGATCAATGCCCACATCGCGCGCGGTTGACCGCGTTGCCGAACATCTCGGGATCGGTTGCTTTGAAACCCCGACGGGGTGGAAATTCTTTGGCAATTTGCTGGATGCGGGCAAAGTCACGCTCTGCGGTGAAGAAAGTGCTGGCACCGGGTCCGACCATGTGCGCGAAAAAGATGGGCTTTGGGCGGTTTTGCTGTGGCTGAACATTCTGGCGGAAACGCAGAAATCCGTGTCCGAACTGATGGCTGATCTTTGGGCGGCCCATGGGCGCTGCTACTATGCGCGGTTCGACTATGAAGCGGTCGATAGCGCAAAGGCCGCTGCATTGATGGATGGCTTGCGTGCGAAACTGCCGATGCTGGCAGGTGCCCAGATCGGTGGGCTGCAAGTGCAGATGGCCGATGAGTTTTCCTATGTTGACCCGGTGGACCGCTCCCGGTCTGACGGGCAGGGTATCCGGTTGGTTTTTGAAGGCGGCGCGCGTGCCGTGTTCCGCCTGTCTGGTACCGGGACGGAAGGGGCAACCATCCGGCTTTATCTGGAACAGCTGGAAACCGACACC
>JBCAZI010000270.1:0-1943 GCA_038533095.1 Pseudomonadota bacterium | reverse complement strand
ATCGAACGGGTGCGCTCAAAGCCGATTAATCGGCTTTGAGCGCACCCGTTCGATTTCATTCAGCGCGATGGCCTTGCGAATTTTACCGACGACTTCTTCAATAGCGTCGATACCGTTCAAAATATTGGTGACTTCGACCTGGACACGCTCAGCCCATAAGACCTTGCTTGTACTGACCTCGGACAGTTGCAGCATCATGCCGACCTGCGTGTCATGGGTCAGGATCGTGCCCGATAGGACAAAGTCCGCGCCCAAAACGTCACCAATCTTGTCCAGGCTTGCGTCTTGCGCGCGAAAAGCCGTCGTTGACAGACGCGAAATGACGTTGATGTCAGCGGAACGCGACATTGTTGCAATCAGGTCGTCGGCGATAATTTCACCAATCACATCCGTATCCGCCGAACTGATACGTGCCCGCAAAGGGACCACAGCGATGGTCGGCAAAAGGTCTTCTGCGGCGATATCCGCCAAAAGCCGTGCGCCGGCGATACTGGCATGGATGCGAAACACTTGCAGCGTTTCGCCAGTGGTGTCCAGGCTATGCTGACCAAGGTCCTCGAAGTCAAAGTCGCGCTCTGCATGGCATTGGTCGCGCGCCTCGACCGACATAACCACCTGCGCCTCCCGCGCAATGCTCGCCAGTCCGGCGACACGCTGGGTGCTGTCTTCGTTGATTTCCGTCAAGCTCTGCCGCGTAAGGTCCACGCCGATGTGGCACCCTTGACCATCAGGTGATGTACTGACCCAAAGTGCGAAACGTGCGGCAGCAATCACATCAGGAAAGGCGATAACGGCGCTTCTGGCTTTTGTCTGTCCTACACCGATTGCACCATTGTCCTTGGCGCGTCGTTCTATTGCGCTGTAATCGGTTTGTGCAGCGGCTTGGTTTGTGCGGATATAGACAAGGGTAGGTGCTGTGCGGGCCGTCTGATCAGGGCTGACCAGCAGCGATCCCTCAGATACCGCAGCGTCCTGATGTGTTGGGGACAGCATATACCCGACCTTGGGCCGGGTCTTCAGAATGCGGCGATCAGTATCGCCCAAGGCGCGCCTTACATCCGCAATACATTGGGTCAAACTGTCGTCCGTCACGCTGACATTTTGCCAGACCGTCGAAATCAGGTGATCTTTCGTGACGGTCTGACCCAGGTGTTCAACCAGAAGTGACAAAACCTGCGCGGACTGCGGCCGCAGGTTAACAGGTTCGCCAGCCTGATCCAAAAGGCAATCCAGCCCTTTGTCAAAAGTGAAAAGGCCCAAGCGCACCTTTACGTCACGTGTCACGATATCTCCCCACAACGCATTTTCAGGCCGCAACTGAAGGCGAAGTATCTCTTTCCCAAAGACAATCTACCGTGGATCGCTTGTCGTGCAAGCCAAATGGTCGCAGTCTTGGGCCTGACGTTCAGAATAAGACTTCGTGAACTTTCAGAAAATTTCAGGAAAACCTTCAGGACTTTCAGGCCACTGAAAAGTTAACGTTGGGTCACTGCTTAGCTGAGTGGGTGATGATCCAGACGATGACCTCTTCCAGTCAAATCGTCCAAGACCCGCAAAGCGACTGCAATGATGAAAGGAGAGAACGCCATTTTTATACGGTGAGTTGTTAAAGGGTGGTGGTCGAAACAGCCGGATGGCACCGTCACAATTCGGGTAAGCCGCAAGCATACTTGAGTGGGGTTCGTGAGTGCACCTTTGGTGCCAAGTGGCCAAGTTTCGATATTCTCTGAGGGTCTGAACGGTCCCGGTTCAGACCCGATCATCAAGTGCTGGGTGTCGCCATTTTTTATGGGGGCGCGCACCTGGGTTCGTAACGAGTGTGCATATAGATGGGCCCTTTCCTGCGACCCAAGTGATTGGATCGCGTGGTGGAAGGGGGACGTGACGAGAGATTTTAGAAAGTCATTTTATCACCAAATGGACCCGGCACATGTTGTGCCGGG
>JBCAZI010000269.1:0-1946 GCA_038533095.1 Pseudomonadota bacterium | reverse complement strand
GCAACAGACCTTTCGATCCTGAGATCGTATGTACGGTTCCGGCGTCAGTTACGGTCGGTGCGGTTGGACGCCCAATCGATTGCATCTTCATTACACCACCTCCTTCAGGGCTGCCGCATAGGCAGCGATATCTTCTTGCGTCGTACACTCAGTTGCGGCGGTAATGATGACATTGCCCATGCCGCCTTCAGGCAATAAACGGCTTGCGCGTACGCCGCCGAGAACGCCCCGTTCATCCAACATAGCGAGAACGGCCTCAGCATCGACCGGTGTCTCGAACGCGAACTCGTTGAAGAAACGTGGGGTCAATACGTTAACCCCAGGAACCGCTTCTAACGCATCCGCCAAATCGCATGCAGCCTCATGATTGAGCTGCGCCAGCTGTGTGAATCCCTTGTCGCCGAGCAGCGTCATGTGCGCGGTGAACGCCAAGGCGCAAAGGCCCGAATTGGTGCAAATATTAGACGTCGCCTTGTCCCGGCGGATATGCTGTTCACGCGTCGATAGTGTCAGCACAAAGCCACGCTCGCCATCGGCATCCACGGTTTCACCACATAGCCGGCCGGGCATTTGCCGGACGAGCTTTTGTGTACAGGCGAATAGACCCACATAAGGCCCACCAAATGTGAGCGGGTTCCCGATCGACTGTCCTTCGCCAACCGCGATGTCTGCGCCCATTTCACCTGGCGGTGTCACCAAACCGAGTGAGACCGCTTCGGTAAAGACACTTACCAGGAGCGCTTTCTGTGCATGGGCCGCATCGGCGACTGGGCTGAGATCGGTCACAGTGCCGAAGACGTTAGGCGACTGTCCGATCACGCAAGCGGTGGCATCATCGATGTGATGGGTAAGCTCTAACTCACCATCAATGGCCGGCGCGAGTTCAATCACTTCAAAGCCTTGTGCTTCACAGAGCAAACGGGTCACGTGCCGCATAATGCGGGTGCAAACCGCCGGACAAAACCACTTTCTTCCGGCGCGTGACCCGGCAGGCCATAACGGCCGCCTCAGCGCAAGCGGTCGAGCCGTCATACATGCTCGCATTAGCCACATCCATCGCCGTCATCGCAGCGACTTGGGTCTGAAACTCGAACAGGGTCTGCAATGTGCCTTGGGCGATTTCTGGCTGGTAGGGCGTATACGTGGTCAAATATTCAGACCGCTGGATGATCATGTCCACACTGGCCGGCACATGATGCTTGTAAGCACCAGCCCCGACGAAGAACGGCCCCTCGCTTGCTGTGCGATTCTTGCCCGCAAGGCGTGCCAAATGACGCTCAACGGCCAGTTCGCCTTGATGATCGGGTAGGTCTCTTATCTGACCATCCAGACGCGCGCTCATCGGCACATCTTGGTAAAAATCATCCACCGATGCGGCGCCAATCGTGTTTAGCATGGCCGCGCGGTCTTCGGGGGTTAGCGGGAGATATCTCATAGCGGTAAGCACCCTTGGTTTCGTGTAAAATTCTCAATAAGGCAGGTCATGACGAGACCTCCATTTCAGCAGCTAGTCCGGCACTGGCTGGCCGCGTCTGTAAGTCGGCGATAACACCTGCGCGGTCTGCTTCGGTCTTATTTTGACTGAGCTTGCGGACGCCGCGGACCGTCCCGACATTAATTTTGAACGCGACAATCGCATTCAGCAATTTGTCGACATAGCGCTCTGGCGCGTCTGAAACTGCCCAAGGCGACGTCCGATCAGCTTCCATTTGATCCGACAAAGTCTCGACGCTGGTAAGAATATCTGCTGCGTCAGTCTCGAAGACTAAGTCACCCTGCACTTCCGCGGCAATGTAGTTCCAGGTCGGAACAACACGGCCATGATCCGCTTTGGACGGATAAGCTGACGCCGACACATAGGCTTGATCTGCTTGGAACACAGCAGAGACGGTTGGGGTCGTACCTTGCAATTCGGTCCAGAACGCATTGCTGCGCGCAATATGACC
>JBCAZI010000268.1:0-1956 GCA_038533095.1 Pseudomonadota bacterium | reverse complement strand
GTTGGTCATGCTTCTGACGCCGAGGAGCGTCTTTTCGAAGTTGGCGGATTCGTCGCTGTCGTCTACTTCCGGTCGCCGGGAATTCTGCAGTCGCTCGTCCACGGATTCGTCGATCAAGGATGGAGCGATCGAGCCGATGGCCGAAAGGCGACTGAAGTTGAAGGTGGCGTTGACGTTAGAGAACGACGAATGGCGAACTTGACGGACGTTTTGGCCGGCGGGGATTTCGAACGAAGCCGTTGGTTGAGCGCTGGGAGGTCCTCTAAAACGTGCACTTCGAGAGGTAGCGCCGAACGGGTTGCCGAGTCGCTCCAGGATTTTCCGACGGAAAGTTTTTGTCCTTTTTTATTTTTTGGAGCGAAATCGGAATTGTCTTTCGAAGCCAACGAGCGTAAAACGACGGAACGTTCCGTCGAAGTAGACGTTGACCGGAAGCTTTGGACGGTTGCCGGGGGCGTCGGATCTGATAGCTGTGCTGTGTTGATAAGCTTTGAACTGTAGCTATAGATCCTGATATACGTCTTCTAACTGGCCGAAGGCCGATTTGGGGTCTGAAACCCGGAGCAAGAAGCCCACAAATATTGGAATAAATCCTTTATTTGTTGAAGTTCAAAGCTATCAGACACAGTGAATACAAAAAGGGGAAAACAAAGAGAGAACGATAAGTATATGGAAAGCACGCGTATAGGGACCGTATATCTTCAGGGCATCGACCATGCAAGCATACCTTGGCCGATGGTTTCCGCTAAGGGGGGTGGGAAATACGCCGGCAAAACCGTCGGATTCTACTTGCTTTACAACTGCAATAAAGAGAAAGGGGAAAAGGGGCAATTATATCGTAAAACGTGGGGAAAAAGGAACATATTATCATGACGATATCGTTACTTTAATCGTATGAAACGCAACAGAATAAGGGGGGAAAAAGGGAAGAAAAAGGTATAAGGTGAGGACAAGGAGGGAGTAAGGGAGAGGAGGAAGGGAGGAAGGACAGCAAAAGGAGGGGAAGAAGGTAGGAAAATTCAGGACATGTTAGACATTAAAGACATGTTACGAAAGATAAATACGTATGACGGTCTGCACGGCTGAGCGTAATAAGGCTGGCGAGGTGTCGCACCGAGCGAGATGGAAAATCGATAACGAGAAACAAATGCCAATCGAATCGAGACGCGCGGTGGAGCGAGGTAGAAGGGACAGATCGAAGAAGAGGCAGAAGGAGAGGAAAGGAGGAGGAGGAGGAGGAAGAGGAGGCAACGCATATCTTTATACCGACACACCCGGCCTTGAAACATTTTCAACAAAAATTTTCAAGAAAGACGCCAAATATACTAAATAAAACGCTCTTAATAGTTACTCGTAAGGGGGGGCGGAAACATACGGCAAGGCTAGCCAGACACTCACACTCTCAGCCGCACATCGACGACGAAAATGCGAAATGTCCGTGTCCGCTCGTTCGACGGTTCCGAGGCGCCGGCTGAATGGTATGCCGCTTCGCTTCTCCCCCGAGTGTTTCGTCGACTCGACGCCGGGAGAGATCGTGGAATTTGTCGTCAGATGTAACGTGGCCACCTCTTCCTTTGCCCATACAGCTTGGGCACAGTTCATACACAACACCAACACACAACTGCTCAACACCTCCCCCTCCTTCTCCTCCCCCTTGCAGCGGCCCCTATGTCGAAGGCCCACCCATCACCAACACCTCCTCCGCCACCACCTCCTCCAACCTTCTCCTCCTTGTTTAGTCATCGTCCTTGGCGACGTTTTGACGAGACGCTGCGCGCCCGCCGGCATCACCGAAGGCGTCGACGAGAAGTTGGTGATTCGACGACGAGCTTCGTCACCGAAATCGCTCCTCCCCATCGGCGGCGTCATTGCCGTCAAGATCGACGTCGACGACGAGAGAAGTCTCCTTCGCCCGCGCCTGGTTTTCACTTGGCGACGACGCCCGACGACGTGGCC
>JBCAZI010000267.1:0-1957 GCA_038533095.1 Pseudomonadota bacterium | reverse complement strand
CCCCGCCGCTGGCCATAGTTGCTTTCCATCCCCCAGACGGCTGTGACCACCTGAGGCTCGACATCAAAGCGCGCCTCAATCTGGGCCAAGACATTGGCATAGCGGCGTACCATCTCGCGCCCGTTGCTGACGCGCGCGTCTGACACGGCTGTGGACATATAATCGGCCAAGGGGCGCACAAACTCGGCCTGATTGCGGTCGCGCTCAATGCTGTCGGGCAGATAGCGGACATCGGCAAAAGCGGCGTTAAAGGTACGATCATTGATCCCAGCGGCACGGGCACGCCCGCGAAACCCGGCGATCCAACTCGAAAATCCCGATGCCTGTGCGGCCACCAGCGAGGGGAGGAGCGTTGATGATAGACTTGCTGCGATAAACTGCCTGCGGTGCATTGATGCCTCCTGCTTTTTGCCCAGCTTACCGCAAAGCAGGCGCAGGTGAAATCACAGCTTTGTATCCGCACTGATTTTTGCCGACGCAGGGCGCGGTTTGATCCATGCCCCGCCAATGCTAAGCTGGCTTCATGACAAACACGCCCATGCCACCCTTTGCCAGCCCTGCCGTCGCCGCTGCCTACCAGGCCCTGCCAGCCACCGCGCGGGAGGCGGCCATGGCCCTGCGCGATCTGATCTTCATGGTTGCCGCCGACACACCAGAAGCGGGCGAGATCGCAGAGGTACTGCGCTGGGGCCAGCCATCCTACATCACACCAAAAACGAAATCAGGCTCGACCCTGCGGATCGGGGCGACCAAGGCTGGGGAGGCCGCGATCTTTGCCCATTGCGGCAGCCAGATCATCAGCACTTATGCCGCGACCTTTCCCGGCATGGACTGGATCGAGGGCAACCGCGCGGTGATTTTTGCCAAGACAGAGGACATCGCGCCAGAGCGGCTGCGGCTGCTGATCCGGCATGGGCTGACGTATCATTTGGGTGATGGGTAGGTGGCCCTAACGGTCTTGCTCTTGATCATGGCGATCCGTCACTTCCAAACACCTGATGGCAGTCTTACTTAGACTGCCATTAGCGTTTTTCAGAATATGGCGCCAATTCAGTGAAGATACGCGTTTGCCAAGTGGTTGTTGTACCAAAGGTTAAACCGCGCAGCACAACGGCATAGACTGCTCTGCACTCCTCTACCGCGATCCACGCAACATGCGCAGCCCGACCAAGCTGCTCGCCAGCGCTACCGCAGCCATGATCAGAAGCCGGGGATGGGTCCAGTCAACCTCGTCCGCAAACCGTGCCATCTGCATGCCTACGACAGGCAAAGGCAAAATCAGGAATAAAGATCCGACACGTGTCCGCTCATAGGCGCCTTCGATCGCAGAAAACAGCATCAGCAATCCGACTGCCGTGATCCAGCCGCCAAGGGTCCGCGCTGTCAGCGGGGTGACGGCAAACGCCTGCGGATCGACGAAATGGCTCGGGTTCAGGAAGGTGTAGAGCCCCTCTGCTGTGATGATCAGTCCGAGGATGACAACAGCTGCGCGAAAGACACCGCCCATGGGTTCCAGATTGGGCACAGGTTGTTGTTTGCGCCATTGGAAAAAATAGACAACGCTGAAGACGAAAGGCGGCAGCAGGTAGCTGATGTACCACAGATTAAACGCAGGTGTCCCATGAAGAAATTTGTCCCAGTGAATCCAAGTTGCCAGTAGCAACATCGTGGTAAAGACCCATGCAGGAACGATAACAATACGCACCGTCTCCCACGTCTTGGCAAATATAGCGAGAATGAGGATTGGAGCGATCGACATGTAAAAGCCACCAAGCATGGCCGCTGTGACTGGCGGTTGCACGTTCCAAGCGAAATTGTTTGCCGAATTTGCTGGGTTCAGTCCCACAGAGACGATACCGAAAAAGGTAAAGACCACCTCTATGGCAAACCAGCACCGAAGCACGAACATCACTTTTGTTCCTTCGTTCATCTTATTCTTCCTTTAAGTTCTTTTGGC
>JBCAZI010000266.1:0-1988 GCA_038533095.1 Pseudomonadota bacterium | reverse complement strand
CCACCCTGATGGTGTGTCAGCTGATGCGCCCCTGTTGATTGTGCCGGATGTGTTAGAGGCTTTGGGCGCCTTGGGCCGTGCCGCGCGCGCGCGGACGGATGCCAAGATCGCCGCGATCACAGGTTCGGTTGGGAAGACGTCGACCAAAGAAATGCTGCGCGCTGTTCTGGACAAACAAGGCAAATGCCATGCTGCTGAAGCCTCCTACAACAACCACTGGGGCGTGCCGCTGACCTTGGCGCGCATGCCCGCCGACACCGATTATGCCGTGATCGAAATCGGGATGAGTAATCCCGGTGAAATCACGCCCTTGTCGCAGATGACGCGCCCGCATGTGGCGATGGTCACTACCGTTGCGGCGGCACATCTGGCCTCTTTCGATAATCTGGCAGGCATTGCAGTTGAGAAGGCTTGCATCATGGATGGGTTGGAGCCCGGCGGCGTTGCTGTGCTGAACGCCGACATCGAAACGACCGTTATTTTGCAGGATCATGCCGCCAAACTTGGCGCGAAACAGGTGCTGTTTGGCGAAGCCGCAACCGATTGGTGCGTCAAAGAGGTGCGCATCGCAGGCGATGTGACGGTGATCAAGGCGGCAAGTGCCGATCAAGACTTCCTGTTTAAGCTTTCCGTTCCCGGTCGCCATTTTGCGATGAATGCGGTGGGCGTGCTGGCCGTGGCCGAGGCCTTGGGCGCTGATCCGGTTGCCGCATCCCTTGATATTGCAGCTTGGGTTCCACCGGCAGGGCGCGGCACGCGAGAGGTGATTGTGACCGATGCGGCAAACGATGGCGAAAGCCTTGAATTGCTGGATGATGCGTTCAACGCGAACCCCACATCGCTGGCCGCATCATTAGAAGTTTTGGCGGCCTCTACCCCCACCGACAACGTCGGACGCATCGTCAAAGGACGCCGTATCGCGATCCTTGGCGATATGCTGGAACTGGGCGATGCAGAAGAGGCGATGCACCGCGAGATGGCAGAAAACGCGCATTTGCAACAGCTCGATTTGATCCATTGCGCAGGGCCGCTGATGCGACACCTGTGGAACGCGCTGCCCGAAGAACAGCGGGGTCGTTGGGCAGAAACGGCCGCTGATCTGGTGCCGGATGTGGCGCGCATGGTCGATGCGGGCGATGTGGTGCTGGTCAAAGGCTCAAAGGGTAGCAAAGTCAGCGTGATCGTTGACGCCATCCGGAAACTCGGGCATCGCCGCCCGTAACAAAGGTAAGGTTCTTTTCATGTTATACTGGCTTACGGCACTTTCGGACGGCGGCGACTTTTTCAACCTGTTCCGCTACATCACTTTCCGCGCGGGCGGGGCCTTTATGACAGCGCTGTTGTTCGGGTTCATCTTTGGGCCTCCTTTGATCAACGTGTTGCGCCGCAAACAAGGCAAAGGCCAGCCCATTCGCGATGACGGGCCAGAGGGGCATTTCGTCAAAGCTGGGACACCAACAATGGGCGGTTTGCTGATTGTTGGCGCGCTGACCTGCTCAACGCTGCTTTGGGCGCGATTGGACAACCCATTTGTCTGGATGGTGTTGTTTGTGACCTTGTCTTTCGCAGCCATCGGCTTTGCCGATGATTATTCCAAGGTTTCCAAGCAGAACACCGCAGGTGTCTCGGGCAAGGTGCGCATCCTGCTTGGTATATTGATCGCGGCCATCGCGGGCTATTGGGCGGCCGCCTATCACCCTGATGATCTGAGCAATCAACTGGCCTTGCCGATCTTTAAGGATACGCTGATTAACCTTGGTATCCTATTCGTACCCTTCGCGGTGATCGTGATCGTCGGTGCGGCCAACGCGGTGAACCTGACCGATGGGTTGGATGGGCTGGCCATTATGCCCGTGATGATCGCGGCTGGTACCTTTGGGATCATTGCTTATGCCGTGGGGCGGGTCGATTTCACGGAATATCTGGATGTACATTATGTGCCGCAGACCGGGGAAATCCTGATCTTTGCGGCCGGTCTGATCGGCGGG
>JBCAZI010000265.1:0-2004 GCA_038533095.1 Pseudomonadota bacterium | reverse complement strand
GACCAGTTGATTGCCGATGGGCAATCGGCAGGTGTGTTCCTTGAATTTACCGCCCTTTCGCTGCCATCGGTGATTCGGCTGGCCCTACCTTTGGCGGCCTTTGCAGCGGCCGTCTATGTCACCAACCGCATGTCCACGGAATCCGAGCTGACGGTGGTGCAGGCCACCGGGTATTCACCCTTTCGGCTGGCCAGACCGGTGATGTATTTTGGAATCATCGTCGCTTTGATGATGTCCGCCCTGATGCATTTCCTGGTACCGATGAGCAGCGCACGTCTGGATGAACGACAGGCCGAGATTGCGCAAAACATCACCGCCCGGCTGTTGACCGAAGGGCAGTTTTTAGAACCCATCAACGGCGTCACCTTCTACATTCGCGAAATCACCCCGGCGGGCGAGCTACTGGATATCTTTCTGTCAGACACCCGTGCCGAGCGTGAGCAGATCACCTACACTGCGACGAAAGCCTTTCTGGTGCGCGACAATGATACAACCCAACTGGTGATGCTGGATGGGATGGTCCAAACCCTGCGCAACGAAGACCAGCGGCTCTTCACCACGACCTTTGATGATTTTGCCTATAACATCAGCAGCCTGATGGGTGAGCAGCGTAGCCGAGGGCGCAAGGATTCGCATTTGTTCACCTGGGAACTGCTGAACCCAACGCAAGCTTTGCAGGATGAAACGGGCCGTGATGCAGCGCGCCTGATATCGCGCGGGCATGACAGGTTTAGCCAGTCGATCCTGGGCATTGTGGCCGCACTTCTTGGCTTCTCGGCATTGATGGTGGGCACCTACAGCCGGTTTGGCGTGTGGAAACAGATCATCGGTGCAATCTTTTTGATAATTGTCGTGAAGGCTGTCGAAACCACGGGGTTGCGCATCGCGCGCAGCGACCCGCAACTCTGGATGGTCGCCTATATGCAAAGCGCCGTGGGCTTTGTGATGATCTGGTTCCTGCTGTTCTGGGCCGGGCGCCCCTACCTGTTCAAACGCCGGGTGAAAGAGGTGGCGGCCCCATGATCCTGCACCGCTATTTTGCTGGCCGTTTTCTGCGGACCCTGATCGGCGTCAGTATGGTCTTTTTCTTGATCATGCTTTTTGTCGATCTGGTCGATCAGTTACGGCGCTTTGGCAGCAGGGATGCCACTTTCATCGATCTGTTGATTCTCAGCCTTTTGAATATCCCGCAGGCGTTTTACGCGATCCTGCCGCTGATCATGATTTTGGCGACAATTGCATTGTTCCTCAGCCTGTCACGCTCGTCCGAAATGGTCGTCACACGGGCCGCTGGGCGATCCGCGTTGCATTCGCTGTTGGCCCCGCTGACCGTTGCATTGCTGGTCGGCATCTTCGCCGTCGGCGTGATGAACCCCATCGTCGCCGGAACGTCGAAAGAATTTGAGGCGCGCAGCGACGCCTTGCGCGGTGATAGCTCGGTCCTGTCCTTTGGGTCATCGGGGCTATGGCTGCGCCAAGGCAACGCCGAAGGGCAAACTGTTATTCGCGCACAAAACGCCAATCTGGATGGCACACGGCTGACCGATGTGACCTTTCTGACCTTTGCGCCCGATGGCAACCCAATGACGCGGGTCAACGCGGCCTCGGCCCAGCTGACCACCGGCGCATGGGTGCTGCGCGATGTCAAATCCTGGCAATTGGCCGGTGTCACAATACCAGAGGCAGAGGCGGTAACAGCACCGCAGTTCACAATCCAATCGACATTGACGCCTGATCAGATCAGAGACAGCTTTGGCACCCCCTCATCCATTCCAATCTGGGAACTGCCCGCCTTTATCGACCGGCTGCAAACGGCGGGCTTTTCCGCGCAGCGCCATCTGGTGTGGTTTCACACAGAACTGGCCTTGCCGATCTTTCTGGTCGCAATGGTCATGATCGGGGCCAGCTTCACCCTGCGCCATCAGCGCGGCGGGCGCACAGGCATGATGGTGATGTTTGCCGTGCTTTTAGCCTTTGTGACCTATTTCATCCGTAACTTCGCGC
>JBCAZI010000264.1:0-2015 GCA_038533095.1 Pseudomonadota bacterium | reverse complement strand
CTGATGCCCAGCTTCACCTCAAACGACGGGTTGAACCTGCATTACACAGATGAAGGCACCGGCCTGCCAGTCATCGCCCTTGCCGGGCTGACGCGCAACGGCGCTGATTTTGATCATGTTGCCCCGCATCTGCCCGTCCGCCTGATCCGGCCTGACTATCGCGGGCGCGGGCAATCGGATTGGGCGGATCATACGACCTACACGATCCCGCAAGAGGCCGCGGATGTGCTGACCCTGATGGATCATCTGGGGTTAGAGAAGGCGGCGATCCTTGGCACCTCACGCGGCGGGCTGATTGCGATGGTGCTGGCCGCGACAGCCAAAGATCGGCTGATCGGTGTGGCGCTGAATGACATCGGTCCGGTGATCGACGACAAAGGGCTGGCGGTGATCAAAGATTATATCGGGCGCAATCCGGCTCAGAAGACTTATGCCGAGGCCGCCGAAGCACGTGCGAAACTCTGGACCCATTTTCAAAACGTACCGATGGAACGTTGGCTGGCCGAAGTCAAAGCGCATTACAAAGAGACCGATGCGGGCCTGATTATCCGCTACGACCCCAAATTGCGCGACGCCGTTTTGGAGGCCGGCGCGCAACCCGCACCGGACCTTTGGCCGCTTTTTGCAGCACTCGCCGACCTGCCACTCGCACTCATTCGTGGCGCGAACTCGGACCTGCTGACGGTGGAAACAGCTGAAGATATGGCGCGGCGTCGCCCCGATATGATCCGCGCCGATATCCCGGGGCGCGGTCATGTCCCCTTCTTGGATGAACCAGAGGCGCTGGATGCGCTGCATCAGTGGCTGGAGAAACTGCAATGAACATCGACATGATCCGCGCGGCTGCAGGGCGCATCAAAGGGCATGCGCGGCGCACCCCGATCCTAACCTCGCCGTTTCTGGACGAGATCGCGGGGCGGCGCGTCTTTGTGAAGGCGGAATGTCTGCAACACACCGGATCGTTCAAATTTCGTGGCGGGCGGTCGGCTGTTTCGGCCCTGACGGATAACGCGCTGAAAACCGGGGTGATCGCCTTTTCCAGCGGCAACCATGCCCAAGGCGTGGCCCTTGCCGCACGCGACTTTGGCGCACCTGCCGTCATCATCATGCCGGATGATGCGCCAGCCATCAAAATCGAAAATACCCGCGCATTGGGGGCCGAGGTCGTGCTTTATGATCGCGAGACAGAGGACCGCAATGAGATTGGCGCGCGGATTGCCAGTGAACGCAACCTGACGCTGATCAAACCCTATGATCAACCCCAAGTCATCGCCGGACAAGGCACGACCGGGCTAGAGATTGCAGAGGACATGAACGCCTTGGGTGTGACCGAGGCCGATGTCATGGTTTGCTGCGGCGGTGGCGGGCTGACCTCTGGCATCGCATTGGCCTTGGCCGCTGACGCACCGGGGTTGCGTGTACGCCCTGCGGAACCCGAAGAGTTTGACGATGTCACGCGCTCGCTCGCCAGCGGCAAAATCGAAAGCAACACCCGGCGCGGCGGGTCGCTATGCGATGCGATCGTTACCCAGCAACCCGGCGCGCTGACTTTTCCGATCATGCAAAAACACTGCGGGCCCGGTGTGGTTGTCAGCGAAGAGGAATGCATGCGCGCCGTCGGGCTGGCCTTTGACCGGCTGCGCGTCGTGATCGAACCGGGCGGTGCAGCCGCCCTTGCCGCCGCCCTGTTCCACCCTGATGAATTCACAGGCGACGCGGTGATCGCGGTTGCCACAGGCGGCAATGTCGACGCGCATGTCTTTGCCCAAGCTTTGGAGACCCTCACATGACCCGCTTCACCATCGCCAGCTTCAACGTCAAAAACCTGATTGAGGCCGAGCAAGAATATTACCGGTTCGAGGAATACACCCCCGAAGAACACGCCTGGAAACAAGCTTGGTTGGCCGATCAACTGCTGACGATGAACGCCGATGTGGTTTGTTTTCAGGAAATCTTTTCCGAAGCAGCCCTGCGGGATGTGATCATCGTCAGCAGTTGATCGGCCAACCAAGCTT
>JBCAZI010000263.1:0-2040 GCA_038533095.1 Pseudomonadota bacterium | reverse complement strand
GGCAATTGCGCTTCGATAGGTCTACCTGGCTCGGCAGGGGTATCTTTTGAGTCCACGTATGTGATCAGGGTGTTTGCCTCACTCCGAAAGTTCATCATGCGCAGCGACAGGTCGCGCACGGTCAGCACACCGCTTGATGTTTCTTCCGCGCCAATTGTCAGATTGTCTTCGCCATAAAGGGCCAATTGCGCCTTCCAGTCTTCCCAGACTTGCGCAGCCGTCACATCTGCGTTTGCGGCACCGCCAGCGATCAACGCGGCCAGGCAAACGGCACTGCGCATTCCAGTTGAATAGGTCATGATGGGTCCTTTCGTTATGTCTCTTTCAGAACGCAGCCTGGCTTTCTAATATGGGGCCGATGGGCGTTACGATTGATTCAATACGTAGCTACCAAATGCCTAATCTGAAAGGGACAGCCGTGAAAAACATCAATTTAGTCGGGAAAACCGTACTGATCACAGGCGCCAGCCGCGGCATTGGCGCGGCGGCCGCCTATGCTTTCGCCTTCGCGGGTGCGAATGTCGCCCTTTTGGCGCGGAGCACCGACGAAATCGCTGAAATTGCTGGCAAAATCGGCGAGCAGGCGTTGGCGATCCCATGCGATGTATCACGCTACGCTGAGGTAGCATCGGCGGTTGAGGCGACAGCGCAGGCCTTTGGTGGCCTAGACATCCTGATCAATAACGCAGGCGTCGTTGATCCCATTGGTCATCTGCAGGATACCGACCCAGAGGCATGGTCGCGCACCATCGACATCAACGTCAAAGGCGTCATGCATGGGCTGCACGCCACGATGCCGGGTATGATCGCGCAGGGGCATGGGACGATCATCAATATCTCTTCCGGTGCAGCACATGACCCGGTTGAAGGCTGGACGGCTTACTGCAGCTCCAAAGCAGCTGTCTATATGCTGACCCGCGCGGCAGATAAGGAGTCCCGCGACAAGGGGCTGCGCATTATGGGCCTGTCGCCCGGCACGGTGGCCACGCAAATGCAGCGCGAGATCAAAGCGTCAGGGATCAACCCGGTCAGCCAGCTGGACTGGTCCGACCATATCCCACCCGAATGGCCTGCGCAGGCATTGGTTTGGATGTGCACGCCAGAGGCAGATGATTATCTGGGCGATGATGTTAGCCTGCGCAAAGAGGATATTCGCAAGAAAGTCGGCCTTATATGATCCGTTGTGACAAGGACGGGGATGTCTGGACCGTCACGATTGACCGCCCCGATAAGGCAGGCGCGCTGACCCGCGATATGCTGACCGACCTGGCCGAAATCGCAGAGGCGGCACAGGCGGCCAAACTCTTCATCCTAACCGGAACTGGCAGCGTGTTCAGCGCAGGGGCTGATCTGGACGCCGCACGCGCCGGGCTGGCCACAGACCCTGTTTGGGAAAGGCTTTCAGCCGCGATTGCCCGCCTGCCGGGCCTCAGTATCGCGGCATTGAATGGAACGGTCGCTGGCGGTGCATTTGGCATGGTACTGGCCTGTGATCTACGGATTGCCGTGGCCCGCGCCAAATTCTTTTATCCGGTGATGAAACTGGGTTTCCTGCCCCAACCATCCGACCCACCGCGCCTTACAAAGCTCGTCGGGCCTGCGCGGGCCAAGCTGATTTTGATGGCAGGACAAAAGATACCCGCAGAGCAGGCGGAACGCTGGGGATTGGTCGATCAGATTGTCGACGCCAATATTTTGCATCATACGGCCCTTGCATTGGGTGCCGATGTGCTTTCTGCCTCACCCGGTCATATTGCGGGCATCAAAGCTATGACAACCTAGCCTTGTGTCTTGCACGCGTAGGCGTCAGAACGAATGAAACATGAGGGGACGGTTTCATGGAATCAGCAACATTGATGGATCAGGCGCGCGACGCTTTTGATCAGGCCCTCGTTTTGGCGCAGGACTGGCTCTTGTCGCCTGCGGCATGGTCGCAGTTCGGTCTGCTGATCGGGGCCTACCTGCTGGCGCGCCTTGTCAATCGGATCGTCTCACCCCGCATCACCTCCTTGCTGACACCTGATGCGGAAAATCAATCTG
>JBCAZI010000262.1:0-2107 GCA_038533095.1 Pseudomonadota bacterium | reverse complement strand
CGCTTTGGCGGGTTTTGGTTTCGGCGTCGTGGGTTTTGCCTTTGGCGAAGGCGCGGTTTTGGCATCTTTGACCCAAGGGGTCAGCAATGGCACTTCGGTCCCGTCAATGCGTTTGACCGTATCGCCAATATCCGTGGCCAGCTGGGCGCTAGCATTATATTTCGTTTTGCCGCTGTCATAGTCTTTCAGGCTGGTCAGCCCTTTCAAAGGCTCTGCTGCATATCGACCGTTTTGGGGCCCTGGCGCTGGCACGCGACCGGCGGCCAGCTCATCAATAATCTCGCCCAGGCGTTCGGCGGTCAGGTCTTCGTAGTAATCCTTGCCAATCTGCGCCATGGGCGCGTTTGCGCAGGACCCAAGGCATTCGACCTCTTCCCAGGAAAACTTGCCGTCAGCAGATAGGGCATGCGGTTGGTCGGCGATTTTGTTCTGACACACGCCGATCAGGTCTTCGGCGCCACAAATCATGCAAGACAGCGTACCGCAAACCTGAATATGCGCCACAGAACCAACAGGTTGCAGCTGGAACATAAAGTAGAATGACGCCACCTCCAGCGCGCGGATGTAAGCCATATCTAGCATTGCGGCCACATGCTCAATCGCGGGGCGGCTGAGCCAGCCTTCTTGTTCCTGCGCGCGCCACAGGATGGGGATGATCGCCGATGCCTGGCGGCCCTCGGGAAACTTCTTCATCTGCGCCTCGGCCCATTTCTGGTTGTCGGGCGTAAAGGCGAATGTCTCGGGCTGGTCGTGATAAAGGCGGCGTAGCATCAGGTGTTTCCGGTCATCTTTCTGGTCTGTCTATCCCCTAACACACCGGCCACGCCGGGCAAGGGATTTGTCATTCAGGCGGCGCAAACCCCAGAGGTCACGCGAAAGGATTGCCCATCAATCTCGCCCCGCCCTTCGGCACGCAGTTCTGTCATCACACGGGCCAAATCCTCGCGCGATAAGACAGCGTCGGCCATGACCAGATCAGTGTTGGCGCTGGTCAAGGTGCACCCATTGGCCGCTACGCTGCTGACAAAACGTTCTTTGGCCGATTGCGGTGCTTCAATCGGATCAGGATCAGGCGTCGGCACGGGCGCTGGTAGCGGCACGACAATCGGTACCGCACAGGCCGAAAGTGCAAGACAAGACGCAAGGGTAAGGTGACGGAGCATGCTATTGTTCCTTTTCAATTCTCAGCCGCAGGTGCTGCGATGCTGAACACATCTGTCAGGCCGTAGACCAGAATTAAGACTGAGACGGCCAATCCAGTGACACCACCGATGAAGATACCAGCCATGCGCCCCCGAAACATCCGCGATACAATCGCCGAGACGAAAAACCCAAGGGCGACAAGTAGCCCAAGGATCAGATCGCCCAATGTCATCTGTCGATCTCGCCAAACACGACATCCATTGTCCCGATAATCGCACTCACATCAGCCAGCTGGTGGCCTTTGCAGATATAATCCATCGCTTGCAGGTGAAGATAGCCCGGCGCGCGCAGCTTGGCGCGATATGGCTGGTTTGTGCCGTCAGCCACCAGATAGACGCCGAACTCGCCCTTGGGGGCCTCAACCGCCGCGTAGACTTCGCCCTCCGGCACATGGAACCCTTCGGTATAAAGCTTGAAGTGATGGATCAGCGCCTCCATCGAGGTCTTCATCTCGCCCCGTGTCGGCGGCGTCATCTTGCCCCGCGCCATCACGTCACCCTTTTCGTGGCGCAGCTTTTCGCAGGCCTGGCGAATGATGTGCACCGACTGTCGCATCTCTTCCATGCGGACAAGATAGCGATCGTAGCAGTCGCCGTTCTTGCCGACAGGGATCTGGAATTCAAATTCGTCGTAGCATTCATAAGGCTGCGCGCGGCGCAGATCCCACGCCAGGCCAGAACCACGCACCATGACGCCAGAGAAGCCCCAGTTCTGAATGTCTTCTTCCGTCACGATGCCGATATCGGCGTTGCGCTGCTTGAAAATACGGTTTTCGGTCAGCAGGCCGTCGATGTCTTCCAGCACCTTGGGGAATTCTTGGGCCCAAGCATCAATATCCTCGACCAGCTGATCGGGCAGGTCCTGATGCACACCGCCGGGGCGGAAATAGGCCGCATGCAAGCGG
>JBCAZI010000261.1:0-2108 GCA_038533095.1 Pseudomonadota bacterium | reverse complement strand
GCCTGTTGTGTCATATGATATGCTGGAAGCCACCTATGGCGCCGCTGCTGATATGGCATCAGGTGAACTGGCCGTTCACGACTACACATCTGACGAAAGCTGCCCGGCGCTCGACTTCTAAGGCGACGCTCTGGCCAACAAAAATGAGGGCCGCGCCGAGCAATCCGCGCGGCCCTTTGCACGATAAACGACAGGTGCCCCAATGTCCGACCAAGCCCCCGCCATTGAACTCAAAGGTATTTCCAAGGCCTTTGGCCCTGTCCAGGCGAACAAAGATATCTCGATCCGCGTGATGCCCGGCACAATCCACGGGATCATCGGAGAGAATGGCGCGGGCAAATCGACCCTGATGTCGATTTTATATGGGTTTTATAAGGCTGACGCGGGTGAAATCTTCATTTCTGGTCAGAAAACTGCAATTCCTGATAGCCAAGCCGCCATCGCTGCAGGCATCGGGATGGTGTTCCAGCACTTCAAACTGGTCGAAAATTTCACAGTGCTCGAAAACGTGGTTCTGGGTGCCGAAGATAGTGGCTTGTTGCGCCCTTCACTGGCGCGCGCACGGAGCGAACTCAAAAATCTGGCGGAAGAGTATGAACTCAACGTTGATCCTGACGCGTTGATCGAAGAAGTCGGCGTAGGCATGCAGCAACGCGTCGAGATCCTCAAGGCGCTTTACCGCAAAGCTGACATTCTGATCCTGGACGAACCCACCGGCGTGCTGACCCCGGCCGAGGCTGACCACCTGTTCCGTATTCTTGAAAACCTCAAGCGCGAAGGCAAGACGATCATCCTGATCACCCACAAACTGCGTGAGATCATGGATATCACCGACACCGTCAGCGTGATGCGCAGGGGTGAGATGACTGCAACGGTCAAAACATCTGACACCAGCCCGCCCGAGCTCGCCGAACTGATGGTTGGTCGCAAAGTGCTGCTGCGCGTCGACAAGGCACCTGCGCAGGTGGGTAAGAAAATTCTGGAAGTCAAAGACCTCAACGTCACCGACATCAAGGGTGTCCACCGCGTCAAAGGCGTGAGCTTTGATGTACACGCTGGCGAAATCCTAGGCATTGCGGGCGTTGCAGGCAACGGGCAATCGGAATTGCTTGAGGTGCTAGGCGGCTACGAAAAGGCGACGGGTTCGATCAAAGTCAACGGCGAAGAGATTGACCTGACCGGCACAAAATCAGACGGGCAAAGCCGCCGCCTGCGCGGTATCAGCCATGTGCCAGAAGACCGTCAGCGCGAAGGCCTTATCATGGACTTTCATGCCTGGGAAAACACCGCCTTTGGCTATCACCATGACGACGGATATCAACGGTCTAAGCTGTTCATGAACAATGCAGCTATCCGCAAGGATACCGAAGAAAAGATGGCGCGTTTCGACGTCCGTCCCCCCGATCCCAGCCTTGCCGCCAAAAGCTTTTCCGGCGGTAATCAGCAAAAAATCGTGTTGGCGCGCGAGATTGAACAGAACCCAGATTTGCTGCTGATTGGCCAGCCGACACGCGGTGTGGACATCGGTGCGATTGAATTCATCCACCAGCAAATTGTTGCATTGAGGGATCAGGGCAAAGCTATTTTGCTGGTTTCGGTCGAGTTAGAAGAGATTTTGTCGCTCTCAGACCGCATTGCCGTTATGTTTGACGGAAAAATAATGGGCGAGCGGATGCCTGATAAAACAGACGAAAAAGAACTCGGGCTCTTGATGGCAGGCATGAGCGGGGAGGCAGCGTAATGGATGCGATGCCAAAATGGGCTGATGTTGTCCTGATCCCACTAATCTCTATTTTGCTGGCGGCGATCCTGTCTGCGCTTGTGATCTTGGCCATTGGTGAAAACCCGTGGGAAGCGCTGAAGCTGATGGTCAGCGGCGCGCTCGGTTCAACCTATGGCTGGGGCTACACGCTCTATTATGCCACAAACTTCATCTTTACCGGCCTCGCCGTGGCCATCGCGTTCCACGCGCGGATGTTCAATATCGGGGGCGAAGGTCAGGCGCTTGTGGGCGGGCTTGGTGTCGCTATCATCTGCCTCTACATCCCGTGGCCGCATTGGTCGCTGGCCCTGTTGGGCGCTGCCATTGGCGCGGCCATCTTTGGTGC
>JBCAZI010000260.1:0-2144 GCA_038533095.1 Pseudomonadota bacterium | reverse complement strand
CAGAGCCGAGAAAAAGGCTTGCAGAGCTGCGAAAAGGCTTGCAGAGCTGAGAGAAAGGCTTCCAGGGCAGAAAGAGAGGCTTGCAGAGCGGACAGATAGGCTTGCAGAGTCGAGAAAAAAGCTTGCAGAGTCGAGAGAAAGGCTTGCAGAGTCGAGAGAAAGGCTTGCAGAGTCGAGAGAAAAGCTTGCAGAGCCGAGAGAAAGACTTCCAGAGCCAAGAGAAAGGCTTACAAAAAGGGTTACAGAGCTGAGAGACAGGCTTGCAGAGCTGAGAGAAAGGATTGCAGAGCCGAGAAAAAGGCTTGTACAGCCGAGAGAAAGACTTGCAGAGCTGGGAGAAAGGCTCGCAGAGCTGAGAGAAAGCCTTGCAGAGCTGAGAAATAGGCTTCCAGGGCAGACAGAGGGGCTTGCAGAGTCGGGACAAAGGCTTGCAGAGGCGACAGAAAGGCTTGCAGAGCCGAGAGAAAAGCTTGCAGAGCCGAGAGAAAGACTTCAACAGCTGAGAGAACGGCTTGCAGAGCTGAGAGAAAGGCTTGTTGAGCAGAGAAAAAGGCTGGTAGAGCAAAGAATAAGGCTTCCAGACCCGAGAAAAAGTCTTGCAGAGGCTTGTAGAGGTGAGAGAAAGACTTGCAGAGCCGCGAGAAAGGCTTGTTGAGTCTAACTCAAACTCCGAAGCTAAGATTGGGCGCGCCTGGAGAGTAATGAGGTCAGGGGTTACTTGCCAACACCAGGGCATTCATCTTTTGCATCCTCAGCAGCGAATAGACAGTCATGAGCGCTTCCTCCAAATACTTCTCGAACACCGGCACGTACAAAGCGTTCGAACAAAAGTGGTCTCTTGACACAGGCTAGGTAGAAGACCGTTGTTAAAATAGTGGATGATTGGCAGGCCGGTAACCTAGCCAACGTTGAGTTTCATGCTTGTTGCCGATGTCTTCTTTCAACCGAAGTACGACCGTATGTGTCTAACCCATGTCCAGCTGGGTGCTGCCATGTGCTGAAGCTAACTTGACACGTTTATTATAAGTTGAGGAATGAATATGATACGAACGCACTGAACTGAATGTGTGTGCGTGTGGTAACTGTTTCCGTCAAAAAAACAAATCCTCCCAGCTTCAAAGCTCTCTAATGAACACCGCGGTCGTCCGTGGCGCTTCATAGACTTTCGCGGCAACCGCATTTTCATCGGCTTCGGAATCAACAGTCAACCTAACTTGACCTGCGTCTAGTTCGACGCACACGAAAATGAAAAACAGACCCATCTATGCACGAGAGAGGTATAACCGAAGTGGAAGCTTTTCCACGACTCCTGTCGACGGCATCGAGACTCACGGATGCAGCCTGAGCAGCAAATCTCCGGAGGATGAAACTTACGGGATTCTAGAAAGTGCAGTATCCGATGAAGTACGCCATGGTCGGGAGTATCTGTCACACTACAAGTGGAGGTGGAAGAATCCGAGGCGGCAGCGCTGTAGTAAGCGAAGATACAAGTTGTCAGCGACAGGACGAGAGGCCTAAAGTATCAAACCCGGAAAAGATGAAACTTTCCAACCTCTCTCAACTTCAAACCCTGGAAAGATGAAACCTTCTAACCCGAAAACTGAAAACTCCTCTCTCAACTTCAAAGATCTGTTGTGAGCGCTGCAACCTTCCGCAACGAGCCGCACAGATGCCGTAAACGTGATATACTCTCAAGGCAACCGCGCTTCCATCGGCTCAGGAATCCACAGTCAATCAATTTAGTCCACAATCTTGTCCCAAAATTCTCTGATCCAACTGGTGGGACAATGTGAGAAAGGAGCCACGGCATCATATTGCCTTCGTCTTTTGCATGCAGGTAAGCTGAGTATTTCATGCATATGTTCAAACATTTGTAATGAACTGGAATGGACGCGCCGGCACGCGCGTGCGGCAGCTGCTCCCTTTACGCTTTCCTCTTATGCTACGCTCCTCTCACTTCCCACCCACAGGGTTAGGAAAAGAATCCATCAAACAGTAAGTATAGTAACTGTCTGAGCGATTATTTTCCCCCGTATTTATTATTCGGCAGAAATGATCTACTAAACAGTTTCTGTACTTAGTGTTTGACGGTTTTTCTTACTCGTATTTTTTATCTGGCGAAAATGATCTTTCAAACAGTAAGT
>JBCAZI010000259.1:0-2152 GCA_038533095.1 Pseudomonadota bacterium | reverse complement strand
GATCGTGGTCGCGCATTTTCTTATGTGTCGTGTCGTTGAATTCGATGTGACAACGAGGACAGTGTGTGCATGCATCAAAATCTTTTTGTTGTTGTGTGGTGAGAGTCATGCCCATGCGTGTCATTTTGTTATCGAATCGGTGTTGTGCTTGTGCGGTTTCGTCAATGTAGCGGAGGAAGTCGACTATGCAGTCTTCTCCGCTCCAGCTGTTGATTTTCGTGTTACCTTGTCGGTGTGTGGCAATGTGAGGGTGCCATACCTCATAGGAGGCAATGGCAGCAGGGAGATGAGTGTTGTCGTGAATGTAAGATTCGATGTCTGAGTATATGACTTTGACTGGGCTGAGCTCTTTGTGCAGTGCGTTGTAAGTAAGTGTTGTGAATTTGGGTGTTTGCTCAATTTGAAGACGGCCGCGTGCGCACCACTGGAAGTGTTCCTCCAGCTTTTCCTTCGTTGCGAAGGATCGGATGCATCGCTCACACATGTGTTGCATGCAGTTGTTGGGTTTTTTGTGATGATAGAGGCGAGAGAGGGAAGGAATACCACAGTAATGTCGTTCACCTTCACTTCCTACCACGAGTAAAAGATTAATAGTTTTATCGGCGAGGACTTTGCGGTCGTTATAAACACAACCCTGAAGTCCCTTCTCCCAGACGTGAATGTTAATTTTAAGATTATTTAATTTTTCAATGATTGGAATATCTCGTTTGATGTGCACATCTGACGCATTAACTTCGCCAAAGTCTAACTCATCAAGCCAGGGTTCGTATTTGCAAACTCTGTGTCTGTTTGAATTCACATCTCATAGTGGAGGATGGAGAGTAGGGCGTATTTAAAACAGCTATCTTTGCAGTCGACATTGATGACTGCCTTCCTCGTGTTCAGTGCATCAGGAAGCTTAAAAAAGCTGCGGCCAGACAGGTTATCAAGTAAATTGAATTTTAAAACTAGGGCCTCAACGCCGTCAAACTCGAGGTTGCTGTCGCGTTTAACAAACGACTCGAGGTTCTTAATAATGCCTGATGTGTGACGATTGTACCAGTGATGAAAATCGTGTACAAAGTCAGCAGACAGGGACGACACATAAAACATCTCTCGTCTCAACACTTCAAACGTGGCAGGATTGCGTTTCACAAACCATGCCTTCAGCACCAATCGCCCCTTAACTAAATACTCATCCATCTTATCAAACACACGCCTCACAAGTGCCTCCTCAGCAGACAACCAACGCTCTACATCGCACACGCCACTCGACATCAATTCATAGTCACGCGCTCTACCGTTGGCGCTGACATGAGTTCGGGAGACGGAGCTACCCTCACTCTGAATCATCTCATCATCATCAATGTCAACAACAGCGGCTACTCTCTGACGGGCAACAACAGGCTGCCTTGCTCTCATACCTTGCCGATAACGACAGTAGTTTTCTCGATGACGGTGCAGACTGGCTGTTGAAGCGAGCGTGCGGCCGCATTCGGGACATTTCGTCTCCCTTTCATCAACATCTGAAGTTAAGAAAGATTCATGATGTGTTTGAATGAAACAGTTATTATGAGACTAATCTTACCGAGTCTTGAGCCAACTTCCAATTCATGGCGCTCTGCCATGGAGTTGATCAACCGTTGCGTCTTCCGCAATAACTCTTCGGTTGAGAGAGCATTTAACTTTGTCAATGTAGACATCGTTTTTCGGTGATCGTTTTGGAGTATGAATGTCTGGAATTAGAATGATTGCGTTAAAGAAAGATGACTATTTTACCTTTTACATGACAAGTATCTAACTTGAGGTCGCTACAATAGGTAACGCTCAAGGCGCCGTTCCCTTCAACTGGGAAAGACTAAAAATCTGAGTTAGCACGGTAGAGTTCGCCAAATCAAACTAGTCGGCTAAATGTGGCAATATTCAAAGAAACCCAACGCCCCATGGCTAACCAGATTCCTGGCGCGAAGATTTACCACGTAGAGAGAATGGCAAAATGCAACCGGATTAGGGAAGACTAACGTATTGCCAAGCCCCATGCAGTAAACCCCCACTACGGACTCAAGGCGCCGACCAACAGGTACACGCGACGTTGGACAAATTTTACATCGGGAAGTGCCACAGATTAGCTTTGGTGACTAGCTTCATGTCAAGAAACATCTAACCCAAGATC
>JBCAZI010000258.1:0-2172 GCA_038533095.1 Pseudomonadota bacterium | reverse complement strand
TTTCGCCCAAACCATCCGCGCCGTGCGCCGGCAATCGCCCGGTACCACGATTGAAATCCTGACACCGGACTTTATTCGCTGCGATCCTAAAGTGTTAGAGGTCGTTGTTGAAGCGCGCCCTGATGTCTTTAACCACAATCTGGAAACTGTGCCAGGCCTTTACCCGCAGGTGCGCCCCGGTGCCCGCTATTTCCATTCTTTGCGCCTGTTGCAGCGGGTGAAAGAGCTGGACCCAACGATGTTTACCAAATCCGGCATCATGGTGGGGCTGGGCGAGGATAAACAGGCTGTGACGCAGGTTATGGAAGATATGCGCGCCGCTGACATCGACTTTCTGACCATCGGTCAGTACCTGCAACCCACGCCAAAGCACCACAAGGTTGACCGTTTCGTCACACCTGAAGAATTCGCAACCTACGAAAAAGCCGCCTATAACAAAGGCTTCCTGATGGTATCAGCAACACCGCTGACGCGGTCGTCCTATCACGCGGGTGATGATTTTGCGCGCCTGCGTGCCGCGCGGCAGGCGCGTTTGGCGCAAAACTGACCCGCGTCTGCCGCGGTTAAAACGTATCGTCGCGTAAAGTACGCTGCATGTAAAACACATCGGTTTTTATAAATACGGAAAAGTAACCCAATGGGTTGCATTCGTGCTATCATTGCTCCCGCCTGAGGTCTTATTTTGGCCTCTGGTTATTACGAAAGCCAGTTTTCTTGTTCTCGGTATTTTGAAGGAGTATATTTGATATGAATTTGATTATTGAAAAATCGACGGATGTATTTCGGCTGGTCCTTGCGCTCGGCCTTCTCTTTTGCATCGGCCTTGTTGTTATAGAAGTGTTAGTTGCCCTTGGAGGTGACGCGGAAAGCATCGCTTTAATGGATGAGCGACTGACACCTGTTTTGTTGCTGGCGGGAGTGTTAATTACCGCATTTCTTGTGGTCCGGATCGAGAATGCGCTCGCGATCAGTATTTCCGTCCTGATTATCGGAACTGTAGTGGCAGGTGACCGGTTCTTACTGAGTATTACTGCGCTGCTCACCAATAATGACGGTGACGGCGGGCAGTTTGTGCGCGAGTTTTATGCCGGGCAACCGGGAGAGCAATTAGTAAACCTCACAAATCCAGAAAGCATCCAGCAGCTCACCGACCAGCTTTTGCAGGCCATTGAAGTGAGCCAAGAAAAGGATGACCCAGCCGCGGCTGCAGTTGTTGTTGAAGACTACATTACGCGCGCCCGTGTTTCGCAGATTGCGGCGGATGTGACCAACTTTAATGCCCAGCAACCTTTGTTGGTGCTTTTAAGGTCCAGTGCAGATGCGGCAGCATTCTTTCTTGCAAATCAGGCAAACCCGGTATTGCGAGAGAACATGCTGTTCCTGCGTTCCAATGGATTGGTTTTCTTTACGAGACCGGACTACGCTGACGCACGATTGACGGATATGGGAACTGAGGTTGCACGGGCATTAAACCGGCCTTTTGAGGTGATCGAACCAGTAGTTGTTATTGAGGAGAGCCCTGAACCCACGCAGCTATTCCAGGATCTGGACCTTGATGCGCTCGCGCGGGTTGACGTTGGGCAGGGTGAAGTCATCACCCCTTTAGAATGGGATGTACCACAAGGAGAGTTTGTTGCTTTGGAAATTTTGACAGACGATATCTTCATTATCGAGACAACCGACCCCGGTCCGGTTGGCCTGGATACGGTTATTGATCTGCTCAATGACCAAGGTGAGTCGGTAAAACAGGACGACGATGGCGGAGATGACGGCCTTTCACGTATGATCGTCGAGTTGGCCATGGGTACGTATTACTTGAACGTGCGCAGTTTTTCGGGTGACGCAGGTCGTGTTGCACTGTCCATTAGAAACTAGCGTTGCCGCATGTCATGTGGGGTCAGCCAGTCTGGCCAGCCCCAGATACGCTCAGCGGCGAAAAGCAGAAAACAAACCAGCAAAATACCCGCAACAAATTTGATCTTCGCAGGCGAGGGCGGGTTTTGCGCCCAGCGTTTTGCTTTGAGCAGCCAGCGCGGGTTCATGCCTCTTCGACAAACCGCACCTTGCCGATAAACGGCAGATTGCGGTTGCGTTGGGCAAAGTCGATTTCAAGGCCAGCTATATCGGGTTCGAGATACCTGACGAATTTGTCGTCGGCTATGGTATCGACTT
>JBCAZI010000257.1:0-2175 GCA_038533095.1 Pseudomonadota bacterium | reverse complement strand
CCGGCTCATCATAATCTCCTCGAGCTCATCTGAACTCTTGTGCCTCCCTTCCTCTTGCTCTTAATGGCTCTCCCTTCCTTCGTCCTCCTTTGCTGTCACGACGAGTTAGTCAATCCTGCTCTCACTGTTAAGGCCATAGGCAATCAGTCGTACTGGTCTTATGGGTACGCTGACTCTGTCCTCGCTGATGCTCGCTCCTATGACAGCTTTACGCTTCCTACCTCCACACTCTCGTCCGATATGCTCAGGCTCTTAGAGACAGACATTGCCATGGTCTTGCCTATTCTCCTCCATATAAGGCTGCTGGTAACCAGTGCCAATGTCCTGCACTTCTGGGCTCCTCCCTCTATCGGTGCCAAGTGTGATGCTGTGCGTGTATGTCTCAATCAAGTCTCGATCTTCCTCCTCCGAGAAGGCTTGCTCTATGGCCAATGCTCTGAGATCTGCGGGATCCAACATGGCTTCATGCCTATCAACCTCGAAGCCGTTGCTGCTGATGCCTTCCTCTCTCGGCTCGGTTTTGCTCTTCTCACCTCATAGCCTGTACCGCTGATGGTGTTGTCTCCTTCTATTCCTGCCTTCGCTGGCCAATTTTTCAGAAGAACGAGAGGCGGTGGTAAAAAATTTCAGAGCTCTTTCGTTAAGTTTTTGGAAAAGGGGGGGGGGGGGGGAAGGACGGGAAATAAGATACTGTTGCGGAGTGCGGTCAGCTGGCTGTTCCTCGAAAATTAAGTGCAAGCAACGGCATTTTGGGCAGAGGACGAAGAAAAGTGGTGTTGAAGGTCACGAAAAGTGCTGGTGGCGGTTACGAAAAGTGCGGGTGGTGGTTACGAAAAGTGCTGGTGGCGGTTGCGAGGGTGAGTGGGAAAGGGGGTGGGTTGCGGTCTCCTTAGCCCGAAATTATTCCTTGCTGACCATGAGAGAACCTGGGGGAACGAGGTGTTTGCAGGAGTGAGGAATGTATCCATTAACAGAAAAGGTGGGACGTAAGCGTGACTAAAGACAGATGCGTATGTGCGGCCGGGTTTGGCGGGCAGTGGAAGCACAATAACAAGAGCAAGTATGGAAGAGGACTTCTTACAGACAGTACTGGAAGAAGGGAGACGGGTGAGAATGGATCGGCAGCCAAAAAATGATCACAAACAAAATTACAACGCAGGATACGGCGGCGCTACCACAGGCTTTACGAAGACAAGAGAAGTGACATGAAGTAGTCCTCTTTAGCTTCCCGCTATACGCTTCTGGACGGCACACGATGGCGGAGGCATTCCGTTGGAGGGAAAGGTCGGTTTGGTTGAAAATTAACGAAGCTTGGAAATTGCTTCCGAAGGTTTTCAACGCGAGTATCAGGTGTGTGTTGAAAACATTTTTTAATGGCCCCTTGAAGCTGAGAGCGTACGACAACCGCTATCAGTTGAGATTCTTTTGAAGGGGTGTGGGGACGACATTGCCTCGGAAACAAAATGCAAGGCCTTTATGGTTTTTTTGTATTGAAAAAGATCTACCGCTTCGTTCGATTTACAAGAGGCGGGGCTCGATTGCGACTTCGCCGAAGAGAGTACATAGCAAAGGATCGAGAAGGATTACCTTAGGCTCGCGCTTGCGGGTTGGAGGGGGTTTTACACGACGGATGGGTTGGCGTTGATGTGCGAACAGACTGCTACATCTCGAGACGAGGGGGGCAACGAGAGATTGCGATGGTGATTACGTCGGAACTAAACTACGGCGGGAGAAAGATGCTCGCGGAGCAGGAGAAAGGTGGGCCAGGGCGGGTATAGAAGAACTGGTTTTGCGGAGTTTTTGCGATCTCTATTTTCGGAATGTCTCGCGGAGGGGAAGGTAAGACACAACTGCTCGAAATTGTTTTACTGATTTTGTCTACGACGGAGTCTTCGTGAACCTCCGGCTCTTTTTTGCCTACGAAACTTCTGGATTACTGCTTGTGGGCCACGCTCTCTCCCCTCTCCTTCTTGTCTTCTTCCTTCTAAAACCACCGTTACTTGTTCTGCACGCTGCATCAATCCTTCATTCTCTGCCCTATCATTCATCTGAGTCCATATCACGCTTGACTCGGACGATGAATAGGGCCGAGACTGAATCAGGTTTCTATTTAGTTGCCCATCGATGACAGGTACACTTTCAATTTGATGAGCGCTAGCGGCACGCACATCTGCT
>JBCAZI010000256.1:0-2250 GCA_038533095.1 Pseudomonadota bacterium | reverse complement strand
ATCACGGGCCTGACCTACGGCATGGGCCGTACCCAATTGCTCTGACTGAATGGCCACTGTGACATCCGGGTCATGGGCCTTGGCGGCTTTCTCCACCGCCTCTGCCCCATGGCCCGCCACCACAACCGTCCGTTCCGGATCAAGCGCTGCACCCGATTTCATCGCATGCACCAGCATTGGCGCACCTGCGATTTCATGCAGAACCTTGGGCATGTCGGAATTCATGCGCGTGCCCATGCCTGCGCCTAGGATGATCAATGCGGTTGCCATTGCTGCCTCGAACCTTGTTGTTGCCCCGACTTCTACTGCCCTTTTTGATTATCACAAGGGGATGGGGGTTCACATCAGTTTACATGGCGTTACAGAGAGGGCGGAACAACTGAGGCAGGCAGATGAGCAAACGCACCGTGATTTTCGATCTTGATGGCACTTTGGCCGATACCAGCGGCGATCTGATTTCCGCTGCCAACACCTGCTTTCGCGGACTGGGTTTGGGCGACCTGCTTGATCCCGCGCAAGATGCTGCCACAGCCCTGCGCGGCGCGCGCGCGATGCTACGGCTGGGGTTTTCGCGGGTAGAGGGCTTTGGCGAGGCACAGGTTGATGCGCAATATCCTGTGCTGGTGGCGGCCTATGCCGAAGATATCGACACCCACACCGTTATGTATCCCGGCGCGATGGATGCGGTGGAAAGGCTCTTGTCAGCGGATTACGCTGTAGGGATTGCGACCAACAAACCTGAAGGCTTGGCCGAAACCCTCATGACCAGCCTCGGCGTGCGCGATGCCTTCGCCTCGCTCATAGGTGCTGACACTTTGCCGGTCCGCAAGCCTGACCCGGAACATCATTTTGAGGCCGTGCGCAGGGCTGGCGGCGACCTGGCAAAATCCCTGCTGGTCGGTGACACGGCGACGGACCGCGATACATCGCGCAACGCTGGTGTTCCCTCGGTCCTAGTGACATTCGGGCCGGGCCGCGATGATGTGCTGGCGCTTGATCCTGAGGCGACAATCGACAGCTATGATGAATTGGATGCGGTTGTTGCGCGCTTGATCGGCTGATCTGGCCTAATCGGCTGCGCCAAACTGGCCATTTGACGCGCGGGCAATCGGCTTACAGAATACTGCCATGACAGAGATTTTCACCGGCAGCTTCACCCAGCAGGAACCGATCCCCGAAGAGGGGATCGCAGCGGCCAATGCCGTGATGCAATCGGGTCGCTTGCACCGCTACAACACCAGTGGTGATGAGATTGCAGAAACCGCGCTGCTGGAAGAGGAATTTGCCGCGACCTTAGGCGCAAAATACTGCCTCGCCGTCGCCTCGGGCGGCTACGCGATGACGACGGCCTTGCGCGCATCCGGAGTCCGGCATGGCGACAAGGTGTTGACCAACGCCTTTACGCTAGCCCCGGTGCCCGGAGCGATCGCGGCGGTGGGTGGCATCCCTGTCTTTGTCGGCGTGACCGAAGACCTTGTCATCGACCTCGATCATCTGGCCACCAAGCTGGATCAGGCGAAGGTACTGCTGCTCAGCCATATGCGCGGCCATATCTGCGATATGGACCGGCTGATGGCGCTTTGTGATGCGGCGGGTGTGACCGTGATCGAGGATTGCGCGCATACGATGGGGGCTGCATGGGATGGCACACCCAGCGGGCGCTGGGGGCGGTTTGGCTGCTATTCAACGCAGACCTATAAACACATCAATTCGGGCGAGGGCGGCTTCCTGATTTGCGACGGGGCCGAGGATATGGCCCGCGCGATCATGCTATCTGGCAGTTACATGCTGTTTGAAAAACATCGCGCCGCGCCGCCGGTCGAGACATTTGCCAAGATCAAATATGAGACACCCAATATCTCTGGCCGCATGGATAACCTGCGCGCGGCCATCCTGCGCCCGCAGTTGCGTGATCTGGCAACGCAGGCCGCGCGTTGGAACGAACGCTATCGGGTGTTGGAGGCGGGGTTGGAAAACACGCCCGGCCTGCGCCTGATCCCAAGGCCTGAGAAGGAACAGTTCGTCGCCTCGTCCTTCCAATTCCTCTTGCTGGATTGGTCACCGGAAACGGTTCAAACCGTTTTGGAGCGTTGTGTGGCCCGCGGGGTAGAGCTCAAATGGTTCGGCGGGTCCGAACCCAAAGGCTTCACCTCGCGCTATGACAGTTGGCGCTATGCCCCTTCTGAACCCTTGCCCGCCTCCAACACCCGATAGCGTTCGTTCCAACGCGCGGCCTGCGTTGCCAGATCA
>JBCAZI010000255.1:0-2254 GCA_038533095.1 Pseudomonadota bacterium | reverse complement strand
TGAGGCTGAGGCTGAGGCTGAGGCTGAGGCTGAGGCTGAGGCTGAGGCTGAGGCTGAGGCTGAGGCTGAGGCTGAGGCTGAGGAAGTATTAGTCGCGCAGGCAGCACCAACGCAAGCCATTTGGGTAGATCATATTCCGACCGAATATCATGCCCCTGTGGTGGTGGAAGCCGAACCCACGCCAGTACCTGAGAAGGTCAGAACACCCCTGATCCCTGCAAGCCCAGTCTTTGCATCGCCCGCGCTATTAGACCCGATCATCGTCGAATATCACCCCGGCCAAGCCAAACCAGCCAAACCCGCTTTGGTGGCCGTGGCTAGTACCCCTACGACCACCGCACCAAAACTGGGTGTCGCAGCGGATCGCAAGCCAGTACCCCAGCAACCCGCCAATCGCAACAAACCTGCCTTGATCGCAGCCTCCATCGCGGCGGGCGCATTGCTTATCGGTGGTATTATCTGGTCGCAGCAGCCTGCGTCAGAAGTGGCAGAAGCCCCCGCACCTATCGCAGTTGAGACCGCTGCGATTGTGCCAGAGGCACCTGAGCCCGTCGCTGTCACGCCTGCGCCAGGGCCAGAGCCAGAAATCGTCGTCGTACCAGAACCTGTTCTGGAACCGGGCCTTGTGATCCCCGCATTCGAGGTCACCGGCTTCGGCGCAACTGGAGCTGTGTCGATCGAGGTGCCTAGCTTCACCGCAGAAACGGCCGTCCCTGTCATAGCCCAACCTGTCGCCATCGCCGCACAAGCAGCTGATACGCCGATGTCAGAGGTGCAGGACCCGCCTGCCCCACCGCCACTGGAAACCGCACAGGCCACTGTTGGCGCACCCGTGCTGCGCGGTCAGGTTCTGTCACCTGACGAAGCCGCAGAGGTTTATGCCGCAACCGGTGTCTGGCTGCGCGCGCCCCGCTTTATTGATGTACCATCCGGCGCCATCCCCTTTGCCTTCACGCCACCAGCCGTGGTCACAGCGCCGGACCCTATTGCGCAGCCCGATGTCCCGCCATTGACCGGACTGGACACAGACCAAAGCTTTATCGCGCCTGCAAATCCACCTGCGCCAGAGGTTGTGTTTCCGTTGGATGAAGACGGTTTCATTCTGGCCACCGAAGAAGGCACCGTGACACCAGAGGGCGCGCTGGTCTTCGCAGGTCTGCCTGATCTGGCGATCACACCGCGCCCGACATTGGACCAGGCCGATCTGGACCGTATGGCGTTATTGGCCCCGGCACCAGAGGGCGTTGTCATTATTCCTGGTCGTCCCGACTTTGCTACACCGTTGCGCCCGGCCAATGCGGCCTTGCCAGCGGCTGACGAAACCGCGGATGAGGCTGAAGCAATTGCTGCGGCTCTTGCTGATACCGCCCCAGCAGAGGATACGCCACTGCCACCCGGTAGCGTTGGCATTGCAGGGCTTGAGCTGCAAAACTCCGGCGCCATCGCACTTGATCCTTCCGTCGTCGAAGGTGGGTCCATCGTCGATCTGCGCCCCCGGCTGCGCCCGCAAGGATTACAGCCGGTCGTGGACCCCGGGACACCGGACATTACAGATATTCTGGCTGGCATTGAGACAGAAGACGCAACACTGCGCTTTGACAATAGCACCGCCTTGGCCGTTGTTCTGTCACCGCGGCCAAGTGTAAGGCCCGGCAATTTTGGCACCGTCGTGGCGGCAGCACAGGCCCGCCAGCAGACCCGCACGGTCGCACCCGCCGCACCCGCACCAACGGTCACGGCAGCAGCCCCCGTTCCACCACAAAACTTTGAACCCGTGCCCGGCGGCGTGGCCCGCGCGGCCACGCAAGAGGATGCCATCCGCCTGCGTGAGATTAATCTGATCGGTGTCTATGGCCGTGCGAACGCCCGGCGCGCGCTGGTCCGGCTAAGCAATGGGCGATACGTCCGCGTCGAAGTGGGTAGCGCGCTGGATGGTGGGCAGGTCACGGCAATTGGCGATGGTGCGTTGAACTATGTCAAACGCGGCCGCACCTATGCTTTGGAAGTGCCTGAAGGCTAACAATCTGACACCGCACGGCTAGCGCCCCCCTTTCACCCTTCCCAAGACGCAGATCACCGTTAGACTGATCGTCATACATTTAGGCTAACACAAATGCGCAAACACGGGTTTGGGCAGACGGAACGGCATGGACAGCTTCCTGTTTCAGGCGACAATCTATCTGGGTGCGGCAGTCATTGCCGTGCCGCTGGCCGCGCGTCTGGGGCTAGGGTCCGTATTAGGCTATCTGCTGGC
>JBCAZI010000254.1:0-2260 GCA_038533095.1 Pseudomonadota bacterium | reverse complement strand
TGCCGGATCTCGGGGGGTTGGATAAAGCAATCGCCCGCCGTCAGGCGAATGGGTGGACCCTGATCTTCGTAAACGACGTCGACCCAGCCGCGATAGCAAAAGATCAGCTGAAACCCAACCTTGTGGAAATGCACCATATCGGGCACCGGGCCACCGTCGGGGATGCGAATATGGCTGGCGATAATTGACCCACCCAAACGGGTCGGGATCAGATCACGGTACTGCATGCCAGCACGCCCAATGACCCATGGTGCCTGATCCGCCAAACGGCGGACGACGAAAGCATGATCCGTTTCCGGCAATTCCAGCGGCGGGTTCAGCGGCAGTACTTGTACATGCGTGCCACCGGGCGAGGTAAGCTCCGTCGCACCATCCGCAAACCCCGGATCATCCGTCAAAATCCGCAGACCTGGGTTCACCGTGACTGCCTGATCCAACCGCACCCGCAACCCATGCCCGGAATAGACCGCGACCGAGGGATCATCGGCCGGATAAATCATATCCAACCGCATCCCTAATGTGCCGCCAAAAAATCCAAGATCGGCCCGAAGGTCCGTTGTTGCCAAACACACCTCAGCGCGTATTTCATCTGTTTGCGTCATGTTTTGCACCCTGTCCTTGCCGCAAAATATTTGCAAGAGTGGGCGCAATGCGATTGACCTCGCAGTGCAGTTTCCCTAGGGGAAAGAAAATGGTTTAGCATTAAACCATATTTTGGAGGATGCGATGTCAGACGATGCAAACAACACGCTGCGCGAGGCCGCACTTCACTACCACAAATTCCCCAAACCCGGAAAACTGGAAATCCGCGCGACCAAACCGCTGTCCACTGGACGCGACCTAGCGCGCGCTTACTCCCCCGGCGTGGCTGAGGCCTGCACCGAGATTAAGGCCGCCCCTGACACTGCCCGCGATTATACCTCGCGCGGCAATCTGGTGGCGGTTGTCACCAATGGCTCTGCCGTTTTGGGGCTGGGCAACATCGGCGCACTGGCCTCAAAACCTGTGATGGAAGGTAAGGCGGTTCTGTTCAAGAAATTCGCCAATATTGACTGTTTTGATATCGAACTTGACGAACCCGACCCCGAAAAGCTGGCCGATATCGTCTGCGCACTGGAACCCACCTTTGGTGCCATCAATCTTGAAGATATCAAGGCACCTGACTGTTTCATCGTCGAAAAACTGTGTAACGAGCGGATGAACATCCCGGTCTTTCACGACGACCAACACGGTACAGCGATTGTCGTGGGCGCTGCGGCCACCAATGCGCTGCGTATCGCGGGCAAGAAATTCGAAGATATCAAGATCGTCAGCACAGGCGGCGGTGCTGCTGGGATTGCCTGCCTGAACATGCTGTTAAAACTGGGTGTGAAACGCGAAAACGTTTACCTGTGCGATATTGAGGGGCTTGTCTACGCGGGCCGCGAAAAGGACATGACCCCGCAAAAGGCCGAATATGCGCAAGGTACCGCACCCGCCACACTGGATGACGTGATTGAAGATGCGGATCTGTTCCTTGGCCTGTCTGGCCCCAACATCCTGAAACCTGCGATGGTCAAGAAAATGGCCGACCGCCCGATCATCTTTGCGCTTGCGAACCCGAATCCTGAAATAAGCCCCAATGATGCCCGCGCGGCGAACCCTGACGCCATCATCGCCACAGGCCGCAGCGATTTTCCTAATCAAGTCAATAACGTGCTGTGCTTCCCCTTCATCTTCCGTGGCGCGTTAGATGTGGGTGCGACCGAGATTAACGACGAGATGAAGATCGCCTGCGTCGAAGGGATCGCCGCCCTCGCCCGTGCAACCACCAGCGCCGAGGCAGCCGCCGCCTATCAGGGCGAACAGCTGACATTCGGGGCCGATTATCTGATCCCCAAACCCTTTGACCCACGCCTGATGGGTGTTGTGGCCAGCGCCGTGGCGAAGGCTGCCATCGAAACTGGTGTCGCAAAGCGCCCGGTCAGCGACATGAAGACATATAAGGCCGATCTGGACGGATCCGTCTTCAAATCCGCGATGATCATGCGCCCAGTGTTTGAGGCCGCGCGGACCGCATCGCGCCGCATCGTCTTTGCCGAGGGCGAGGATGAACGGGTGCTACGTGCGTCACAAGCAATCATGGAAGAAACGACCGACACGCCCATCCTGATCGGACGTCCTGAGGTGATCGAGCGGCGCTGCGAACGCGCAGGCCTCACCATCCGCCCCGGCGTAGATTTCAGCATCGTGAACCCCGAAAACGACCCGCGCTATCGCG
>JBCAZI010000253.1:0-2260 GCA_038533095.1 Pseudomonadota bacterium | reverse complement strand
TGTTATCTGATCGTGCTGCTGATTGATGAACGTCCCGAAGAGGTGACGGATATGCAGCGGTCGGTGAAAGGCGAAGTTGTGTCTTCGACTTTTGATGAGCCTGCGACACGCCACGTAGCTGTATCAGAAATGGTGATCGAAAAGGCAAAACGCTTGGTTGAGCATAAGCGGGATGTTGTGATCTTGCTGGATTCGATCACGCGATTGGGTCGCGCGTTTAACACGACTGTGCCATCCTCTGGTAAGGTGTTGACAGGCGGTGTGGATGCGAATGCATTGCAGCGGCCGAAGCGGTTCTTTGGTGCGGCACGGAATATTGAAGAAGGCGGATCGCTGACAATTATTGCGACGGCCCTGATTGATACAGGATCGCGGATGGATGAAGTGATCTTTGAAGAGTTCAAAGGGACCGGTAACAGCGAAATTGTTCTGGATCGGAAGGTGGCGGACAAGCGTGTCTTCCCTGCGATGGATATCCTGAAATCCGGCACGCGGAAAGAAGAGCTGTTGGTGGACAAGGGCGACCTGGCTAAGACCTATGTCTTGCGTCGCATTCTGAACCCGATGGGAACCACAGATGCGATTGAGTTCCTGATTGGAAAGCTGAAGCAGACCAAGACGAATTCGGATTTCTTTGATTCAATGAACACGTAACTTATTGTTATAAAACAATGGGTTAATATATGGATACGATTTTTGCCTTAGCGACTGCGCAGGGCCGGGCCGGCGTTGCAGTCATTCGTATTTCTGGGTCTCGCGCTGCTAGCGTAGCAGAGCGGTTATGTGGTTCTGTCCCAGAAAAACGCGGTGTGCGCCAGTTACGTGACAGCGCAGGTGCGTTGCTGGATGAGGCACTGGTTCTGCGGTTTCCAGAAGGTCAGAGCTTTACCGGGGACGCTGTTGTGGAGTTGCAATTGCATGGCAGCCCAGCAGTGGTGAATGCGGTCTTGCGGTGCTTGGCTGATATACCCGATGCGCGGCAGGCTGAGGCCGGTGAATTCACGCGGCGGGCGCTAGAGAATGGCCGGCTGGATCTGGCGGAGGTCGAAGGTCTGGCAGACCTGATTGATGCTGAAACAGAAAGCCAACGCAAGCAAGCGATACGCGTGTTTTCAGGCGCTTTGGGTGACCTCGCTGATGGATGGCGGAGACGGCTGATCAGGGCGGCTGCGTTATTGGAAGCGACGATTGATTTCGCGGATGAAGAGGTACCTGTTGACGTCAGTCCGGAGGTCAACCAGCTGCTTGCGGGGGTGCGTCAGGAAATGGCGCGTGAGGCGGATGGGGTGCGCGTTGCAGAGCGCGTGCGGGATGGGTTTGAAGTGGCGATTATTGGCGCGCCTAACGTTGGAAAATCCACGTTGCTGAACCGCTTGGCAGGTCGGGATGTTGCGATCACCTCAGAGGTTGCTGGGACAACGCGGGACGTTATTGAAGTGCAGATGGACCTAGAGGGTCTGCCGGTGACATTGCTGGATACAGCGGGTGTCAGGGACACGGTTGATCTGGTTGAGGGGCTGGGGGTCGCGCGGGCGTTAGAGCGGGCTGAGCGGGCTGATTTCAGAATTCACTTGTCGCTTGATCCTGGACCGATGGTGGATGTTGCGGGCCCCGATGACGTGATTGTGCAAGCGAAGTCAGATTTACATGATTGGTCCGGCCTCCGGATATCCGGCAAGACAGGTGACGGCGTTGATCAATTGATTGAACAGGTGACGGCGCGTTTGCAGGAAAAGGTCGGGCAGATTGGTGTCGCGATGCGAGAGAGGCATCGTGTAGCTATGCTGCGGGCATCGGCCTATCTGGATCAGGCGATGGCAGCCTTAAAGAACGAAGATGCGATGACGGATCTGGTGGCCGAAGATCTGCGTGCGGCCATTCGCGCAGTGGATAGCATCGTGGGCCGCGTTGATGTAGAACACGTCTTGGACGAGATTTTCAGCAGCTTTTGCATCGGAAAGTAGGGAGTGTTTCACGTGAAACATCACGACTACGACGTTATTGTAATTGGCGGCGGGCACGCGGGTGCAGAGGCCGCGCATGCCGCTGCGCGTATGGGTGTACGAACAGCGTTGGTGACGCTGACGAAAGCCTCGATCGGTGTGATGTCATGCAATCCGGCCATTGGTGGACTTGGTAAGGGTCATTTGGTGCGCGAGATTGACGCGATGGACGGCGTGATGGGCCGTGTCGCGGATAAGGCAGGTATTCAGTTTCGCCTGCTGAACCGCAAGAAAGGGCCAGCGGTACAGGGACCACG
>JBCAZI010000252.1:0-2263 GCA_038533095.1 Pseudomonadota bacterium | reverse complement strand
ATCCATCCTTGCGCATTTGGCCGCAGACCGGCAGCCCCCCTCGCCCCGCTCTGTCCCGGATGAGATGATCCAACCAGACCCAATCGCCTATCGCGATGATCTGACCCATATTGCGCAGGTGCTGGATGACACCAATGATGACACAGCATTGGATTACGTCACCCAGTTTCTGGGCGGGGTGGCGCGTATCGCCCAAGATCACGATCTTGATCAGGCGGTCAGCAACCTGACCAAACTGCGCCGCGCGGGCAATAACCCCGATGCGGGCGTCGTCGCCCTGTCACAACTGGTGCAAACGCGTATCGCGGCTGGCGGGCCGCTCTAGCTTTCTGGCGGCAGGACGCGCAGGCGCAATTCGCGCAGCTGTTCGTTCTGCGGCTCGCTAGGCGCGTCCATCATCAGGTCTTCGGCACGCTGGTTCATCGGGAACATGATCACCTCGCGGATGTTTGACGCATCCGCCAGCAGCATCACGATCCGGTCGATACCTGCGGCACAGCCGCCATGGGGTGGCGCGCCATATTGGAAGGCGTTGACCATGCCGCCAAAGCGCTTTTCAACCTCATCCTTGCCATAACCTGCCAATTCAAACGCCTTGAACATAATCTCGGGGCGGTGGTTCCGGATGGCGCCCGACACCAGCTCATAGCCGTTACAGGAAAGATCATACTGATAGCCCAGCACCTTCAACGGATCGCCCTCCAGCGCTTCCATACCACCTTGTGGCATTGAGAACGGGTTATGCTCAAAGTCGATCTTGCCGGTTTCCTCGTCCTGCTCATAAATCGGGAAATCCACGATCCAGGCAAAGGCAAAGCGGTTCTGATCGGTCAGACCCAGCTCTTCCCCAATCACATTGCGGGCCTTGCCAGCCACACCTTCAAAGGCTTTCGGCTTGCCACCAAGGAAGAACGCCGCATCCCCCAGACCCAAACCCAATTGCTGGCGAATGGCCTCAGTCCGCTCTGGCCCGATGTTTTTAGCGAGCGGACCTGCCGCCTCCATACCGCCTTCCACTTCCCCCGATTTCAGCTTGGCCTGCGCCTCTTTCACCGAAATCCCCAGCTCTTGCGCAACAGCATCGGCCGTCTTTTCACGCCAGAAGATATACCCCATCCCGGGCAGCCCTTCTTTCTGGGCAAAGGCATTCATCCGGTCACAGAACTTGCGTGACCCACCGGTTGGGGCGGGGATCGCACGGACCTCGGTGCCCTCCTGCTCCAGCAGCTTGGCAAAGATCGCAAAACCAGAGCCTGCAAAATGCGTCGATACGACCTGCATCTTGATCGGATTGCGCAGGTCAGGCTTGTCGCTGCCATACCAAAGTGCCGCGTCACGGTAAGAGATTTGCTCCCACGTCTGGTCAATCTTACGGCCACCACCAAATTCTTCGAAAATCCCGGTGATCACAGGCTGGATGGTGTCAAACACATCTTGCTGCTCAACAAAGGACATCTCCATATCTAGCTGGTAGAAATCCGTGGGCGAACGATCCGCACGCGGGTCTTCATCGCGGAAACAGGGTGCGATCTGGAAATACTTGTCATAGCCCGACACCATGATCAGCTGTTTGAACTGCTGCGGGGCCTGCGGCAAAGCGTAGAATTTGCCAGGGTGCAGGCGGGAGGGCACCAGGAAGTCCCGCGCACCTTCAGGGGAAGAGGCGGTGATGATCGGCGTCTGATATTCGCGGAACCCACTCTCCCACATGCGGCGGCGCATGGAGGCCACGACATCGGACCGCAGCTTCATATTCTCCTGCATCGCCTCGCGGCGCAGATCCAGATAGCGGTACTTCAGGCGGGTTTCCTCAGGATATTCCTGATCACCAAAGACCATCAGCGGCAATTCTTTGGCCGCACCCAGCACTTCAATCGCGCGGACAAAAACCTCAACCTCACCTGTGGGTAGTTTGGGGTTCACCAGTTCAGGGTCACGCGCCTTCACTTCACCATCAATGCGGATACACCATTCAGAACGGACCTTTTCAACCTCGGCAAAAGCAGCTGAGTCAGGGTCACACAGCACCTGCGTAATCCCATAATGATCGCGCAGGTCGATAAACAGGATCCCACCGTGATCACGCACCCGATTGACCCAGCCTGACAGACGGACGGTATCGCCCACATTGGCGGCGGTCAGATCGGCACAGGTATGGCTGCGGTATGCGTGCATGGGTCAATTCCTTAGGGCGATTGTCGGCCCGATACACATCTTTGCCCACATGAAGTCAACCTCCCCCTTCATCTTGGCCCGAAAACTC
>JBCAZI010000251.1:0-2288 GCA_038533095.1 Pseudomonadota bacterium | reverse complement strand
TGCCGGTTTTTGGCCGATCACGCGCTTGCCCAGCTCTTCTTCCATGCGCAACAGCTTGTCGCGTTCGCCTTCGAGCATCTTGGAGGTCGGGATACCCGTCCACCGCTCGACCACTTCCGCGATCTGCTCCGGCCGCACGGCCTCTTCGACCATCAGGTCGTCGTCACCCTCTTCAACCTTGGCGACCAGACGCTCCAGTTCTGGAATGACGCCGTAAGACAGCTCACCTGCTTTCGCGAGGTTGCCTTCACGCTTGGCGATATCCAACTCGGCCCGTGCGCGATCCAGTTTTTCCTTCACGTCGCGTGTGCTTTCCAGCTTGTCGCGTTCAGTCTGCCATTTCGCAGTCATCTCGGATGCGCGATCTTGCAGATCAGCCAGTTCCTTTTCCAACCGCTCAAGGCGATCTTTCGAGGCTTTGTCGTCTTCTTTCTTCAGCGCCTCGGATTCGATCTGAAGTTGCAGGATCTGACGATCCAGCGCATCCAGCTCCTCTGGCTTGCTGTCCACTTCCATGCGTAGACGGCTTGCGGCCTCATCCATCAGGTCGATGGCTTTGTCCGGCAGGAAACGGTCAGTGATGTAGCGGTGCGAAAGCGTAGCAGCCGCCACCAAGGCACTGTCGGAAATACGCACACCGTGGTGCAACTCGTATTTTTCCTTAATGCCGCGCAGGATGCTGACCGTATCCGTCACCGTAGGTTCCTCAACCATCAAAGGCTGGAACCGGCGGGCGAGGGCCGCGTCTTTTTCCACATACTTGCGGTATTCGTCGAGGGTTGTGGCCCCAACGCAGTGCAACTCACCCCGCGCGAGCGCGGGCTTGATCAGGTTGGCGGCGTCCATCGCGCCGTCAGCCTTACCGGCACCCACAAGCGTGTGCATTTCGTCGATGAACAGAATGATTTCGCCAGCGGCAGCCTCAATCTCTTTCAGGACGGCTTTCAGGCGTTCCTCAAACTCACCGCGGTATTTCGCGCCCGCAATCAAGGCGCCCATATCCAGTGCCATCAGTTTCTTGTTGCGCAGGCTTTCGGGCACATCACCGTCAATGATGCGGAGCGCCAGCCCTTCGGCAATGGCGGTCTTACCCACACCGGGTTCACCTATCAGAACAGGGTTATTCTTAGTCCGGCGCGACAGCACCTGCATCGCCCGGCGGATTTCTTCGTCACGGCCGATGATGGGGTCAATCTTGCCTAGCTCCGCAGCCTCTGTCAGGTCGCGGGCATATTTCGCCAGCGCCTCGAAACTATCCTCAGCCGTCGCACTATCTGCGGTGCGGCCCTTTCGGATGTCATTAATCGCGGCGTTCAACGCTTGGGCTGTCACATGGCCAGCATCCAACGCATCCTTCGCGTTGGACTTTACCAAGGCCAAAGCCGTGAGCAAACGTTCAACGGGAACAAAACTATCGCCTGCTTTTTTGGCAACCTTTTCGGCCTCTGCCAGCACCTTGGCAGTCACATTGTCCAGATAGACTTGCGCGCCATCGCCGGTGACTTGCGGCAGCTTGGCCAGGCTTGCGTCGACCGCAGCCAAAACCGCCTGCGGGTTACCGCCCGCGCGCGTGATCAGGTTGGACGCCAACCCTTCTTCATCATCCATCAATGCTTTGAGCAGGTGTTCTGGCGCAAACCGCTGGTGGTTTTCGCGCATTGCGATCGTCTGGGCAGCCTGTACGAAGCCGCGCGACCGCTCGGTGAACTTGTCTAAGTTCATGGGTCTCTCCTTTGTTAAGCGCCCTGTTTTTCTGGTGCCCGCTATGCAGCACACCTTGTTTGGGCCTCGACAGATAAATGGGGTTGCAGTCCTGCCCGCGCAAGGTTGGTGCGCCAATTTCCCGCTAAGGGGGAGTTCCGCGCAGTTATTCCCCGCGCATCCCGTTCAGAAATGACGCAGAAAAGAACCTGTGACGTATGCCTTTCAAGTCAGGCATCGAACCACTCACACGACCCCCCTCTTTGGTCGTTTTTGGTGATGACGATCAAAGCGCAATGGCGCGGCCCCGGGAGAGGCTGCGCCATTGCATTTGCACCCCGCGCTTGCAATCGCTAGACCCCTTGCAAACCAACCAAGGAGTGCACCCAATGTCCGATGACCGTTTGATCGTAGCAATGGATGTACCCAACGTTCTGGACGGTCTGGAACTGGCGAAAAAGCTTGGCGATAGCGTCAGTTTCTACAAAATCGGTTTGGGCATGCTGACCGGCGGTGGGCTGGCATTGGCAAACGAGCTGAAGCAAGAGCATGGCAAACGCATTTTCCTTGATATGAAGTTCTTCGAC
>JBCAZI010000250.1:0-2322 GCA_038533095.1 Pseudomonadota bacterium | reverse complement strand
CGACCATTGAGCACCAGCTTGCAGGGCTTGGGACGTAAGGCCTGCTTCCAAGCGCGTTTGTCTGCCAGCACAGCCCGATACCGACGCTGACCACCATTGCGTCTGATCTCTCGGCTGATCGTGGATGGGGTGTTAGCGCCGATGTAAAAGTCCCCCAGTTTGCCAGTTAAAAAGGGACCCACCTGTTACGCTCTCTGAAGTTGATTTCGGGGAGCCCATGATAACAGGAGACGAAGTAATGGAGATCCGGGTATTGCACCGGCGCGGTATGAGCATCCGCGCGATTTCCCGAGAGTTGAAGATGAGCCGTAAGACGGTTCGCAAATATTTGCGTGATCCAGATTTGGAGCCAGCTTACCGACCGCGGGCGCAGCGAGGTTCGAAGCTGGATCCGTACAAGGATTACCTATTGATGCGGATCGGCGAAGCGGCACCGCGTCGGTTGCCTGCGACGGTATACTTGAGAGAGATTCAAGCACGAGGATATGAGGGCGGCATCACGACCCTAAAGACCTGGCTCGCTGCACAATATCCCAAAGAGGCACCGGCAACAGTCATTCGATTTGAGACGCCGCCAGGTCGCCAGGCACAGGTTGATTGGACCGTTATACGGCGCGGCAAGAACAGATTATCTGCCTTTATCGCGACGCTCGGATTTAGCCGATATAGTTTTGTTTGGTTCACCGAGGATGAGAAGTTCAACACACTCATCGATTGCCATGAGCGTTTCTTCGACGCGATTGGTGGTGTGCCCCAGACCATTCTGTTTGATAACATGAAGACGGTCATGATTGACCGTAATGCCTATGGCCCAGGCGAGCACCGGTTCCATTCTGGTTTTCGGGAGTTTGCCAAGCATCACGGGTTTAGCCCGCGTATGTGCGCGCCGTATCGCGCGCAAACCAAAGGCAAGGTTGAGCGGTTCATCCGGTATCTCAAGAACAGCTTTGTCTGGCCACTGGAGAGTAGATTGGGCGGGCAAGGCTTGGTGCTCGATGCGATCACCGCGAACGCTCATGTCGGGACCTGGTTGCGGGATGTCGCCAACGCCCGGCTTCATGCTGAGACGAAGTCGCGTCCAGACGAACGATTTGAAGATGAGCTCCCATACCTGTTGCCACGCGGCCCCGCCTGGCAAACGCTTACACCTGCAATCCCAGCCAATTTGCGCGACATCAAAGTCCCGCAGCACGATCTGTCGATCTATGATGCCGTTGGAGGTCTGGTATGAGTGATCTAGCCCACGACCGGATCGAGCAACTCTGTGACGACCTCAAACTGCCTGGTGTTCTGGATGCCTATAGCACCCTTGCGGCGGCCGCCGCTGAAGAAGACCATAGCTTTACCGATTTTCTCGAGAATGCACTTTGTGCAGAGCGAGATTTTCGACGGGCGCGTTCGGCTGCGACCTTAATCCGGATGGCAGGGTTTCCAGCTCTCAAGACCCTGGAGGATTATGATTTCAAATTTGCCAGTGCGGCGCCAAAGCGTCAGATTGAACAACTCGCCTCACTTGCCTTCGTTGCGCGCAAGGAGAATGCCGTTTTCCTTGGGCCGTCTGGTGTCGGTAAAACGCATCTTGCCATTGCGATCGGTCATAAAGCGGCAAGCGCCAGGATCAAAACTCAGTTCATCACGGCTGCTGATCTGATCCTCAAAGTTGAAACGGCACAGAGACAGGGGCGCTTGGCTGACGTGCTCCGACATCTCAGCCGGATGAGTCTGCTGATCATCGATGAAATCGGCTATCTGCCGCTTGCTCGAGATCAGGCGCATCTCTTCTTTCAAATCATTGCAGCACGATATGAAAAAGGCTCCACCATCATGACTTCGAATCTGAGTTTTGGGGCCTGGGACCAGGCCTTTGCAGGTGACCGCGTTCTAACCGCCGCCATGCTCGACCGCCTGCTGCATCACAGCCAGGTCATCCAAATCCAGGGCGAGAGTTATCGCCTCAAAGACAAGCGCAAGGCCGGCATCGTTGGGCCTCGCAAAGAGAAGGAGACAATCACCCCGTAAAAACCACCGCAGGCTAGCCCGCGCCTGAGCTGTATGAAGGCTCCACACGGGCCAGCCTGCTAAACCCTAGGTGGGTCCCTTTTCAATCGGCGAGGTGGGGCACTTTTAAACCGGCGTTGACACATTCGAAGCAGGAAGAGTTTTGGATGCGCGAGGAGCCGCGAAGCGGCGGGGAAAATTCTTACCGCTTCGAATTTCAAAGCCGCCAAACCCCGGCTAAGTCGAACCGCCAAAGACGGGCTCAAAGACAACTCGTGTGCGAACACATGAATAGAGGATCTCGAGCCAAGCGACCCATTGGTT
>JBCAZI010000249.1:0-2347 GCA_038533095.1 Pseudomonadota bacterium | reverse complement strand
CACCGGCATTGTGGTTGGCCTGCGCAAAGGTCAGCAGGTGGCGTGTCGTGTTCATCGTGTCGTCAAAAATGTCCCGCATTGCGGAATATTGTGAGACGTCGTCGACCTCGCCCGCGATCAGCAAGAGCGGCTTTTCGATGCCGAGCCAGCTTTCCGGGTCCCAGAACCCGGTGTTGTTGCCCCATGGGCCAAAGGCCACGATGGCTTTCACCCGGCTGTCGGCCAGTGCAGCATGGCTTTCGGTGCCCATCAGGTTGCGTTCCAGCAACCCTTGCGGTGCCCCCCATTCGTAGGTGGTGCTGAGCAGGGTCACGCCAGCGCCAGCATAGATTAGCGCCCCATAGCCCCCCATCGAGTAGCCGACGATGGCGATATTGTCGTCCTGGATGATCTGGCCCAGGTCACCCTCCAGTGCGGTCATGCTGTCGATCACAAAACGCTGGTCCCATGGCCGGTTCACCAAGGTCGACCCAAAGGCGGTTTGATCATCATAGGTGCTGTCCGGGTGATCAATCGCAGCCACGACATAACCTTTGGATGCCAGGTTTTCACCCAGGGGTGACATCAGAAAGCGATTGCCCGGATAGCCATGCGAGATGATGACAAGCGGGAAGGTGGCATCGGTATCAGGGGCGGCATCGCGTGCGGCTTGCCCCACAAGCGTAGCCTCGGTCACGCCGTCGCGGATCAGCGCGGTATAAGTACCACCCGGTTCCGTATCGTCTGTGGCCGGATACCAGATTTCGACCGTAATCTCACGATCATAGCGCGGCGGCTCACCCGTATCCCCGGTGTTCACCACGTCGATCTGATCGGGATTAGTGAATGTCATGGTGGTCACACCGATCTTATGTTCGCCAAAAGTGGCCAACGCGGGCGCGTCAGGGCGGACCGTATCAATACGGTTTTCGGCGTGAACAGCGGTCGCGGCCAATAGGCCAAGGGCTGCAGTCATCGTGCGCATGGGATTTTCCTAGGGTGGTGAGTGTCTTCCAACTGCAGTCTACAGCCCCCAGCCGGGAATGAATAGACGTTGCAGTCCCCTGAACGCGCATTAGTTTGGTGTGAAAGGAGATTGATCATGCGCGTATTTTTCACAGGTGGCAGCGGCAAGGCAGGCCGACACGCGATCTCCTATTTGCAAGCACAGGGGCATATGGTGGTTAATGCTGATCGGGTGCCGTCTGGCCTCGATGTCTCTGAGCTGCTGATTGATCTTTGCGATGCGGGGCAGGTGATTGGGGCCATGTCCCAATACGCGGATTTTCATGAGTTGGAACCGGGCACCGGCGTGCCAAAATACGATGCTGTCGTGCATTTCGCCGCCGTGCCACGCGTGATGATTGGCACCGATGGTGAGTGTTTTCGCCAGAACACCTTAAGCACCTACAATGTTATTGAGGCGGCGGTGAAGCTGGGCATCCCCAAGGTGATTTTCGCCAGTTCCGAGACGACCTATGCCGTCTGCTTTGCTGATGGGGAGCTGAAGCCCGATTATGTGCCCATTGACGAAGACCACCCCACGGTCCCCCATGACAGCTATGCGATGTCCAAAGTGTGTAATGAGGCCACAGCACGGTCGTTTCAGGCCCGCAGCGGCATAGACATCTTTGGGTTGCGCATCAACAACGTGATCGAACCGCATGAATATGCCGACCAGTTCCCCGCTTTCATGGATGATCCGGCCCTACGCCGCCGCAACATCTTTGCCTATATCGATGCGCGGGATCTGGGGCATATGGTGGATTGTTGTCTGAAAACCGATGGGTTGGGCTATGAGGTATTTAATGTCGCCAACGACGATATGTCCGTAGGCATTTCATCGGATGAGGTGATTGCCCGTTTCTACGAAGGCGTGCCTGTCAAACGGCAGATGCGCCCAGATGAGACCTTCTATGCCAATGACAAAGCCAAGCGCATGGTCGGTTTTGCGCCTAAACATAGCTGGCGCGAGGTCTTGGGGTGAGCTTCCCCCGGTTTGATCTGGCCGCCTTTGAGCGCGCGCATCAAGATGCACGCCGCGACATGGCGCGCGGGTTGGATCATATCTGCCGTGATACCGGGTTTCTGGTGTTGGAGGGCCATGGCGTCTCACCTGATGTTATTGCGGATGTGTGGCAGGCGGCTGAGGCTTTTTTTGCACAGCCTGTTGTTGCCAAACAGGCGGTCGCCCCACCTTATCAAGGCTACCCATACGGGTATCTGGGGCCTGACGCCGAAGCCTTGGCGCGGTCCAAGGGTGAGGATACGCCACCTGATCTGAAAGAGAGTTTCAATGGCGGTCCCCTGCGCGTTCCCGGTGATGCGCCTGCCGCTGCGATGGATTTCTGCTATCAGCCGACGCTTT
>JBCAZI010000248.1:0-2353 GCA_038533095.1 Pseudomonadota bacterium | reverse complement strand
CCGTTCTTATTCAGGAACTGATCAACAACATCGCCAAAGTGCACTCCGGTTATTCCGTCTTCGCAGGCGTGGGCGAGCGGACACGTGAAGGGAATGACCTTTACTACGAATTCATCGAATCCGGTGTTATCGACGCCGAAGACCTGACCAAATCCAAAGTGGCCCTGGTCTACGGTCAGATGAACGAACCTCCGGGTGCGCGTATGCGTGTGGCCCTGTCTGGTCTGACAATGGCGGAATCTTTCCGCGACCAATCCGGTACGGACGTTCTGTTCTTCGTCGACAACATCTTCCGCTTTACACAAGCGGGCTCCGAGGTGTCAGCGCTCTTGGGTCGTATCCCATCCGCTGTGGGCTACCAGCCAACACTGGCCACCGACATGGGGTCCATGCAGGAACGGATTACATCCACAAAGAACGGCTCGATTACATCGGTTCAAGCGATCTACGTGCCAGCGGATGACTTGACCGACCCTGCGCCGGCAACATCCTTTGCGCACTTGGATGCGACAACCGTTCTGAACCGTGCGATTTCGGAAAAGGGTATCTACCCTGCGGTTGACCCGCTCGACTCCACATCGCGCCTGCTGGACCCAGCGATTGTGGGCGAAGAGCACTACAGCGTTGCCGCTGACGTGCAGCAGATGTTGCAGCGTTACAAATCCTTGCAGGACATCATCGCCATTCTGGGCATGGACGAGCTATCAGAAGAAGACAAACTGACCGTGGCCCGTGCGCGTAAGATCGAACGCTTCCTGAGCCAGCCGTTTGACGTGGCACAGGTCTTCACCGGTTCACCCGGTGTTCAGGTGCCACTGGAAGACACAATCGCGTCGTTCAAGGCTGTTGTGGCTGGCGAATACGATCACTTCCCCGAAGGTGCCTTCTACATGGTTGGCGGCATCGAAGAAGTGAAAGCCAAAGCCGAGAAAATGGCTGCAGACGCCGCTTAATTCTGGGCTTAAGGAGAAGCCATCATGGCAAACCTACAATTCGATCTGGTCTCGCCCGAACGCCGCTTGGCATCGGTCGAGGCGTCCGAGGTCCAGATCCCCGGTGCAGATGGTGACATGACCGCCATGGCGGATCATGCGCCCACGATTACCACATTGCGCCCCGGCGTTCTGACAGTGGTGCACAGCGGCGGGTCTGACGCCTATGTCGTCTCTGGCGGCTTTGCTGAGATTACAGCGACCGGCGTATCAGTTCTGGCCGAACAGGCGCTGCCCAAGGATGAAGTGACGCAAGAGGTCTATGACCAAATGGTCGCAGAGGCGAAAGCAGCGCATGGGCGTGCGCAAGAGACCTTCAAGAACGAGCCGGGTCCTGTTGATGAAGCAGCCAAGCTCTTGTCTGACATGGTGGCCATGGGCGGGCATATTGGTTTGACGGCCAAGGACTAAGCGTTCTGAAAACGATATAGAAAGGCCTCGCATTTGCGGGGCCTTTTTGTTGTAGGGTGTGATAGATTTGATGACCGGAAACGCCCAAAAAGACCGACTTGCAAAGCTAAGCTCCGTCTCTCAAAAGGTCCTCATGGACCTACTCATTCTAACAAGTCTTCCGGGGGCATACTTTAACGCGTTGCTGGCCTGTTTCTTTGTCCTCCTAATCAAGGAGCAGGGTCTCGTTGTTAGTCCGCTAAAGTTTTTTGGGATTTTCTGGCCGGTACTGAAGCCATTGCTATTGGGGTTCTTTCCAGCGGCAGTGATTGGGCTGCTGGTTCTGCAGCTTGGCCCTTCTCAAAACATCGTCTACTACACCATTCTGATTTCTTTCGGTTTATTCGTCAGCGCGGCGCTTTTTCATCGATATTTGCTGACTAAATTCCACAAGATGGTAGTTTGGCACCTGTTGATAATGGTTTTGATATTTCTGCAACTTGCACTTTTTTCTATTTTGCCGTGATCAATCCGGCACACACCAAGTACGAACTTCGGGCTATGTGAGACTGAAATTGTCCTAACGTACGGTGTGGTACAAACTTGCTTTAGATCAGGGTAGCCCAAGATTCTTTGCCAATCTGCACAATACTCCTCACCTACTCCTTCAACCCCCATAGCGCCGCTGTCCCAAAGACACTCTGCCCATCCGCTGTAAAATCCAGACTGTCATTCGTCCCAAAATCGCTGCCCTGCACATACACCCCATCCGCAGCCGGACCGAAGATGAAACCATCCAACTGCCCCTCCACCGTGAAGGCCTGCGCGCCATTGTCCAATGCGCCGTTGATCTGCATGTTGTATTGGGTCTGTCCGCTGCTGCCGGCGAAGATATTCCCGCCTGACATCACAACGTCACCTTCATAAAGCGCGAGTTCCTCCAGCCCGGTTTCGGGGTTGGCGACCCAGCC
>JBCAZI010000247.1:0-2379 GCA_038533095.1 Pseudomonadota bacterium | reverse complement strand
CGTAAGCAGCGCCGTTCGAAATACGGTGCGAAGCGTCCGAAGTAGTCACGACGCAGTTCCGGACTGGATCCGGGACCTCCACGTCGCCCGCCAAAAGGTCCCGGATCCAGTCCGGGACTGCGTAGAGAAACGAAGAGAGAGACCGACATATGTCACGTCGTCACGCCGCTGAAAAACGCGAAGTCCTGCCAGACGCAAAGTTTGGTGATCTGGTTCTGACAAAATTCATGAACAACCTCATGATCGATGGTAAGAAATCCGTCGCAGAACGTATCGTCTATAACGCCTTTGATCGCGTTGAAGACAAAATGAAGAAATCCCCAGTAGAGGTCTTCCACGAGAGCCTTGATAACATCAAACCAGCCGTCGAAGTGCGTTCGCGCCGTGTGGGTGGTGCGACTTATCAGGTGCCTGTTGAAGTGCGTCCCGAGCGCCGCGAAGCGCTGGCCATCCGCTGGCTGATTGCTGCTGCGAAAAAGCGCAACGAAAACACAATGGAAGAGCGCCTTGCAGGCGAGCTGATGGATGCGGTCAACGGCCGCGGCACAGCCGTCAAAAAGCGCGAAGACACCCATAAAATGGCCGACGCGAACAAAGCGTTCAGCCACTACCGCTGGTAAGAGGAAAGTACCAAAATGGCACGCGATTACCCCCTCGAGCTTTACCGTAACTTCGGGATCATGGCGCATATCGATGCAGGTAAAACCACCTGCTCTGAGCGTATCCTGTATTACACTGGTAAATCACATAACATCGGCGAAGTGCACGATGGTGCCGCCACCATGGACTGGATGGAGCAGGAACAGGAACGTGGCATCACGATCACATCCGCTGCGACCACCACCTTCTGGGAGCGCACAGAGAACGGCACTGAGGCAGACAGCCCCAAGCACCGCCTGAACATCATCGACACCCCCGGCCACGTTGACTTCACCATCGAAGTTGAGCGTTCGTTGGCCGTGCTTGACGGTGCGGTTTGTGTGCTTGACGCCAACGCTGGCGTTGAACCACAGACAGAAACCGTATGGCGTCAGGCTGACCGCTACAAGGTGCCGCGCATGGTTTTCGTCAACAAGATGGACAAGATCGGCGCTGACTTCTTCAACTGTGTTGCCATGGTGGAAGACCGCACAGGTGCGCGTGCGGTGCCAATCGCATTCCCCATCGGTGCCGAAACAGAGCTGGAAGGCCTTGTTGATCTGGTCACCATGGAAGAATGGCTGTGGCAAGGTGAAGATTTGGGCGCGTCTTGGGTCAAGGCACCAATCCGCGACAGCCTTGTCGATCAAGCGAACGAATGGCGTGAAAAGCTGGTCGAAGCTGCGGTTGAGCAGGACGACGACGCAATGGAAGCCTATCTTGAAGGCAATGAGCCAGACGTGAAAACACTGCGTTCACTGATCCGTAAAGCAACGCTGAGCATGGCCTTCGTGCCGGTTCTGGGTGGCTCTGCGTTCAAGAACAAAGGTGTGCAGCCCTTGCTGAACGCTGTTGTTGATTACCTGCCAAGCCCGCTCGACGTTGTGGACTACATGGGCTTTAAGCCCGGCGACGAAGACGAAGTCCGTGACATCGCCCGCCGTGCGGATGATGACATGGCCTTCTCTGGTCTGGCCTTCAAAATCATGAACGACCCATTTGTGGGCTCCTTGACCTTTACCCGGATCTATTCGGGCAAGCTGAACAAGGGCGACACAATGCTCAACTCCACCAAGGGGAAGAAAGAGCGTGTAGGCCGCATGATGATGATGCACTCTAACAACCGTGAAGAGATCGATGAGGCATTTGCCGGCGATATCATCGCGCTTGGTGGTCTGAAGGACACCACAACAGGTGACACGATCTGTGATCCAAACGATCCGGTTGTTCTGGAAACAATGACCTTCCCCGATCCTGTGATCGAGATTGCCGTTGAACCCAAAACAAAGGGTGACCAGGAAAAGATGGGCATCGCATTGCAGCGCCTGTCTGCCGAGGATCCATCCTTCCGTGTGGAAACGGACCTCGAAAGCGGTCAGACCATCATGAAGGGCATGGGCGAATTGCACCTCGACATCCTCGTCGACCGCATGAAGCGCGAGTTCAAGGTTGAGGCGAACATCGGTGCGCCACAGGTGGCCTATCGCGAGACTATCGGCCACGAGGTCGAGCATACTTATACCCACAAGAAGCAATCTGGTGGGTCCGGTCAGTTCGGTGAAGTGAAGATGATCATCAGCCCGACAGAGCCTGGCGAAGGCTATTCATTCGAAAGCCGTATCGTGGGTGGTGCGGTGCCCAAGGAATACATCCCCGGTGTCGAAAAAGGCATCCTGTCTGTCATGGATAACGGCCCGCTGGCCGGCTTCCCTGTGATCGACTTCAAGGTGGCCCTGATCG
>JBCAZI010000246.1:0-2379 GCA_038533095.1 Pseudomonadota bacterium | reverse complement strand
AACGACTACTTCAGCGTTCTGGGCCAGCTTCAGGCATTTGCAGCCAGCAACACGACAGCGATCGTGCGGGCAGATTGGAACGATACGGTGATCGTGAAACGCCTACTAGATCTTGGTGCGCCCGGCATCATGTTCCCGATGATCCAATCCGTACAGGAGGCGGAAAAGGCGGTCGCCGCGACACGGTACCCGCCACATGGTGTGCGCGGTGTTTCGGGTGCGACACGGGCGACCAAATTTGGACGCATCACCGATTATGTCGCCCGGATTGAAGATGAAACGACTGTCTTACTGCAGCTGGAAACCCGGCACGCAGTGGAACAGGCTGAAGCGATTGCAGATGTCGACGGCGTCACAGGTATCTTCTTTGGCCCTGCCGATATCGCAGCAGACATCGGCAAAGTTGGGCATCCCATGGACCCAGAGGTCTGGGCGCTGATCAGGCCAGCCGCGCAAAAGCTGATCGCTAAGGGGGTACCAGTTGGCACGCTGGTGCTGGATCCCGGCTTTGCGATAGAGTTGTTGAACGAAGAATAGAGTTGTTGAACGAAGAGTTTTCCTTCGTTGCCTGTGGCACAGACGCGTCCTTGCTTGCAAAGGCTTCTGACGCCTTACTGTCTGAGGTCAAGGCAGGTTTGGTTTAACAACCAGTGTTGCGGCAATTGACGCTGGATAAGGACCTGTCCGAATTTGGCAACGGTGTAGTGGCGCCGCAGATTTCGCGACCCCGGCAGAACGGGGTGAATTTCGAAGTATCAATGCCTTAGTGGGAAAAGTTCCAACTTCCGCCGTTATAAGAAATCAAGGGCTTGCAAGGTGGAGATCCAACTTTTTAGGATGGCCGACCCCCAAAAAAGAAAATCGTCGGAGGGGTTGCAGCCCCATCCGACGGCAAACAAGAGTTCAATGCCCAATCTGGGCACCAGAATGCACTGAATCCCGCAAGCGCAGGATGGCCGCTTCAGCCTGCTGTCGTATTTCCCATGACCGCCGCCAGATCAGCTCCGCCTTGATCGTCTTGAAGAAGGTCTCGACGGCGGAGTTATCGGAGCAATTGCCTTTGCCACTCATGGACACTTTGAAGCCGTGCTGAGGCAGGAGCTTCTGGTCGTCGTGAGAACAGTATTGCGACCGTTGGACGCCCTTCTAAGTGTCAATTTGCGATTTGCGACTGATTGATCTGTTTTTTTGACGCCGCTTAATGATGTCAAAAACTTCGCGGGCGATGTAGCGTTTGAGGCTGCGAATGGCTTCCATCTTTGAGTCTTCGGCAGCGATGCGTTTGGCGACGTAGGATTGTGTACATGGATCAAGCCTGAGTCGACCTATTGCGATGATATGGATGGCGCTGTTTGCTGCGCGATCACCGCCTCTGTTCAACTGATGCCGAATTATTTTGCCAGAAGATGCCGGGACTGGGCCGACGCCGCAAAGCGCGGCAAAGCTGGCTTCGGACTTCAATCGCTCCGGATTGTCGCCTTCTGTCAGTAAGAGTTGCGCCGCGCTGTTCAAACCGGTCGCTGCCTGTTCAAGCAGCTCAGGGGCAAGAGCTTTGACGATGGCACTGATCATATCATCCAGATCGGCGATCTCATCATGAAGTGCGAGATACCTTCGAGCCAGTGATTTGAGAGAGATGCGATAGGCTTCTTCAACCTCCCGATAGGCCGTGAGATCATGTTGCCAGGCGGCCAGTGCTCGGATCAGTGGCATCCGCGTCATGTTGCGCAATGGTTCGCGCAATTTGTACGGCGCGCATACGATGCTCATTTGGATCATCTGCAGAGCAACGCGGCGTGCCTGTACAGCAGACTTGCGACAAACCCTTAGAACACGGAGGCTTTCGACCATGCCGTCATGACTGCGAGGTGTTACGGTGTGCCGCTTGGCAAAAACTGCATGTGCTGCGCTTTCTGCGTCGAAGTCATCGTTCTTCCCACGGCGCCGACGGTCGTGTTTGTCGAGGCCAATCACCTCCCGAACCTCAACACCGGCGTTTTGCATATAGCGCAACAAACCCGCGCCATAGCTTCCCGAACCGTCAATTCCGACACGTTGTAAGTCGCCGAAAGACCACATCCAAGCCAGCATCAAGCGATATCCCTGTCGCGTGGTGGCGAAGCTATTTGTGCCAAGAACCCGGCCCTGATGATCTACGATTGCTGCGACATGCAAATCCTTGTGGGTATCGACGCCACCAACGACGAGGGATGCGTTTTGTTGGTCTGCCATTGATGATCCCTTCCTGCAGCAAGTGAATGAGCCTCGCTCAAGAGAGTGCAGGGACAGGACAGTCATGAGACTAGGGTCAGGACTCATAGCCAGTATATAACGAGTGCCGCGAGAGCGATGGCGGACAGAAAGACCTTTGGACATCTG
>JBCAZI010000245.1:0-2399 GCA_038533095.1 Pseudomonadota bacterium | reverse complement strand
AAGTCTAGAAAGAGATTTGCGGCAGTCGTCCTTTCTCTACTTTTGGTCTGAGGAAACAGTAACATCAGTGGGAGTTCCTGGCGAGATTGGCGCGACCTAGAAGTAGTAGCTGACCACAACTACAAATCTCCCTACTGCCAGTCCCAGCGGCGCTAGATGAGGTCCTTCTATCGAGCTTGGTGACTCTCTTGCGCAGAGTGTCTTTGCTTTGGACGACAAGAGGGAACCGCTTGTATTGGTTGACGACAACATGGAAAAGCTAGACTGAGCAGCAGTATTCCAGACGCTGGACCTATTTGCGAGCACTTGAAATAAATTTAGCAGGACTCACTTTCAAAAGCCCGTGTGCCAAAACAGCAGGAAGCGATTGATCATCCCTGCACCGACAGATCTTAACTGGGCCTCCCTAGTCCAGATCCATACGTGCTTGAGCAGCTGTCATGGAGCTTTGTGAAGGAACGAGGAACCGACAAAGAGTGCTGAGAACTGGGAATGTTTTGAACGACAGGAGTGTGATCTGTTAGCGCTCTATTTGGTGTTATTATTGAAAGAGCGGTTTTGGCAAGGATCCTGACTTGCCCGCCCCCTTGGCTCGCTCCTTAGTTGAGAGTCAATAAACGTTGTTGTTGGCAAGGCGGAGACGAAAAGGGATCGGGATCGGAAGATCTTTGTGCGCTACGTAGAGGGAGGGGGGGCGAAGGCGGGCGAAGTGTACGCTTGTTGATCCGTAAGATAAGCCAAGCCGGCTATACCTGCGGGCTCTGTCTTTGAACGTATATCCCGTCGGCTGTCTTGGTCGACGGGTCGCATAGGCTCTTTGTTAGGCTTCGCTGTAGAGTACTGACTCTGATCTTTCGTTCTCGCCAGCCTGAATCATCTGCGACGAAGCTGAAAAGAGTGCTGAGAGCTCAGAATTGTTTTCAACGATATCGCTCATTGACACTGTCAACGCTTTCAACGCTGTCAGTGAACAATGCCGTTCGATACATTCTCAGCTCTCAGCACTGTCTGTAGCTTCGTTAGCTCTACCCCTTCCGCACAACTCAACTAGATGGCATCTACCCACCCCCCGCCCACCCCCGGACTCGGGTTGTAATTGAGAACATAAATGGGTTGCGCGATAATTCTTATCGATATCATGCTGTACTTGAGCCTACAGTAAACAAAATGGAACCCACCCCCTCCCCCACAGCTGTAGTTAACCATTTGCCGTGATGTGTGACAACTTAGACGGCCTTCCGAGGCGAATTTGAGGTTAGCCCCTCCCTCTTTGACAGAGAGAAGTACATAAATGGTCTAGCAGTATATTTTCAACCGCACTTTTCTGACACCACTCCCGACCGTGAAGTTCTCTCCCCCCTCCCTCCTTTGTTCCGTTCACGCATATGTATTTTCAGCACAGAGCTGCCTCCCCGCTCTTGTTTAAATGCAACCGGCATTTAGCGTTCTGCAAAACATTTCTTCAACCATCTTTCCTTGCTCCTCTTACCCAGTCTTGGCTCATTTACAATGCAATAAAAAATGTACGGCCGAAAATGATCGGTTAAACAGTAACTGTAATATCTGTTTGAAGGATCATTTTTGGCCGTACTTCTTATTTCTCAAATTGATCCGTTAAACAGTAAGTATGATGACTGTTTGAGGGGTATTTTTGCTCATACTTTTTTCATCCAAACATGATCCTTCAAACAGTAAGTACAACGAAGCTTTTGTTGACTCAAAACCTAGGGATGAGCATGAGAGAACAAACGAATCAGCTCCACAAAAATGTTGTGGGCACTTCGTGCGGATGAGAGTAGAACCACAACCTTCAAATGTCTTTCCCTGCGCCTCTTCCCCTCCCTTCGCTCATTTACAAAGTGATCAAAAACATACTGCAAAAAAATCCGCCAAACCGTAAGTACAATTACTCTTTCAGGGATTAATATCGCCTGGATTAAGTACGGGCAAAAATAATGTGTCAAAGCGTAGGTACAGTAACTGTTTCATTATCATTTTTTGCCCGTATTCTTGTTTGGCAGAAAATGATCCGTTAAACAGTAAGTACAGTAGCTTATTGACGGATCAATTTTGTACGACTGGAGTGAACTGCGGTAGGTCGTATGGAAACCAACTCAATCGCCAGGAATCGATCAATTTGTCCATGGGCTTACAATTTTCGACGACATACGGCGCTCAATCATGCTATTCGAGCGGCATTCCATAGGCTACTCTACGGCGCTAGAGCCTCAACTCTTTGAAACGACTCCGGGAACGGCGTAAGATGACCCTGGTGTAACTACGGGCGGTGTCTTTGAACGTGTGCCCCGTCGGCGGCCTTGGTCAGTACATGCTCCTCACTAGGCTCCGCTATACAGAGCGTTGACTTTGTCTTAATCAGGCAAAGTTTTTGCACTCTC
>JBCAZI010000244.1:0-2404 GCA_038533095.1 Pseudomonadota bacterium | reverse complement strand
AACGGACCGCGGTTAGACATCAAGCGTGACAAGGGCGGTATCTCAAGGATGGCTCCACGATCACTGGCGTGATCGTTTCAAAGCCTACCGCCTATCCTGCACATGACAGACCTGATGCCAGTCTGAAGCTGCAGTAAAGGTTCACGGGGTCTTTCCGTCTGACCGCGGGTACCCCGCATCTTCACGGGGACTTCAATTTCGCTGAGTCTACGCTGGAGACAGTGGGGAAGTCGTTACGCCATTCGTGCAGGTCGGAACTTACCCGACAAGGAATTTCGCTACCTTAGGACCGTTATAGTTACGGCCGCCGTTCACCGGGGCTTCAATTCGGTGCTTGCACACCTCCTTTTAACCTTCCGGCACCGGGCAGGCGTCAGACCCTATACGTCGTCTTGCGGCTTCGCAGAGCCCTGTGTTTTTGATAAACAGTCGCAACCCCCTGGTCTGTGCCCCTCAGTTCTAGTTGCCTAGAGTGAGGCCTCCTTCTCCCGAAGTTACGGAGGTAATTTGCCGAGTTCCTTCAGCATCGTTCTCTCAAGCGCCTTGGTATTCTCTACCTATCCACCTGTGTCGGTTTAGGGTACGGTTCGGTGTTACCTGAAGCTTAGAAGATTTTCCTGGAAGCATGGCATCAATCACTTCGCGCCACTTGGACACTCGTCATCACGTCTCAGGATTGTGTTCCCGGATTTGCCTAAGAACACTCCCTACACGCTTAAACCGGCAACCATCAGCCGGATGACCTAGCCTTCTCCGTCCCTCCATCGCAGTAACAGCAAGTACAGGAATATTAACCTGTTTCCCATCGACTACGGCTTTCGCCCTCGCCTTAGGGGCCGACTCACCCCGCGCCGATTAACGTTGCGCGGGAAACCTTGGGTTTTCGGCGTGCGGGTTTTTCACCCGCATTATCGTTACTCATGTCAGCATTCGCACTTGTGATACCTCCAGCATGCCTCACGACACACCTTCACAGGCTTACACAACGCTCCTCTACCACGCAATAAATTGCGTCCGCAGCTTCGGTGTACAGCTTGAGCCCCGTTAAATCTTCCGCGCGGGCCGACTCGACCAGTGAGCTATTACGCTTTCTTTAAAGGGTGGCTGCTTCTAAGCCAACCTCCTGGCTGTCTATGCCTTCCCACATCGTTTCCCACTTAGCTGTAACTTTGGGACCTTAGCTGGCGGTCTGGGTTGTTTCCCTTTCCACGACGGACGTTAGCACCCGCCGTGTGTCTCCCGTGATTGCACTTTCTGGTATTCGGAGTTTGCATCGGGTTGGTAAGTCGGGATGACCCCCTAGCCGAAACAGTGCTCTACCCCCAGAAGTGAGACACGAGGCGCTACCTAAATAGCTTTCGAGGAGAACCAGCTATCTCCGGGCTTGATTAGCCTTTCACTCCGATCCACAGCTCATCCGATAATTTTTCAACATTACCCGGTTCGGGCTTCCAACAGGTATTACCCTGTCTTCACCCTGGCCATGGATAGATCGCCCGGTTTCGGGTCTACTCCCAGCTACTAAATCGCCCTATTCAGACTCGGTTTCCCTACGCCTTCCCTATCCGGTTAAGCTTGCAACTGAAAATAACTCGCTGACCCATTATACAAAAGGTACGCCATCACCGAACAAGTCGGCTCTGACTGCTTGTACGCACACGGTTTCAGGTTCTATTTCACTCCCCTCACCGGGGTTCTTTTCGCCTTTCCCTCACGGTACTAGTTCACTATCGGTCGGTAGGTAGTATTTAGCCTTGGAGGATGGTCCCCCCATGTTCAGTCAAGGTTTCACGTGCCCCGACCTACTCTTTGTTGCTCCTGTGTTTCACCTTTCAAATACGGGGCTATCACCGTCTATGGCCGGCCTTTCCAGACCGTTCTTTTAGGATCTACACATTGATGGCAACTGGGCTGGTCCCCTTTCGCTCGCCGCTACTAAGGGAATCTCGGTTGATTTCTTTTCCTATGGTTACTTAGATGTTTCAGTTCACCACGTTCGCCTCGTACACCTATGTATTCAGTGCACGATACTCTGCAAGCAGAGTGGGTTTCCCCATTCGGAAATCCCCGGGTCAAAGCCGTTTGTCAGCTACCCGAGGCTTATCGCAGACTTCCACGTCCTTCATCGCCTCCTACCGCCTAGGCATCCACCGTGTGCGCTTAGTCACTTGACCATATAACCCAAAGAGGTCTCTTCAAGCGCAGCTTCCGGACCGCTCACCTTTTGAAAGCACGGCCGTTTCCACTGCAGGCCCTTTCACCGGGGGTAGAAGATTACCCGTCGGCTTCCAGACCGTATCAAATGACGCGAATGCGACACTCTAGATGGATCGGGCCTCGAAAACCCGATCCGCATTGAATGACCGAAGTCATTCAACCTAGACGTCAAAACATGTTCCAGATT
>JBCAZI010000243.1:0-2408 GCA_038533095.1 Pseudomonadota bacterium | reverse complement strand
ACCTGAAAAGCCAGACTGCGAACTGCGGGGATTTGGCGACAGCGGGATCGACTTTGGAGTCGAGTTCTGGGTCGAGGGCATTGACGATGGCAAAAATAAATATGCTTCGGATGTGCTGTTCCTGATCTGGAACGCGCTGAAAGAAAACGACATCGAAATCCCCTATCCGCACCGCGTTGTTGAGCTTAAGGGGCCCATGCCCACGTGACCGATGCTGTCGTCATCGGGGCCGGCCCCGCCGGGCTGATGGCGGCAGAGGTGATGGGCAAAGCCGGATTGTCCGTCACGGTGGTTGAGGCGATGCCATCGGTGGGGCGCAAGTTTCTGATGGCAGGAAAATCTGGGCTGAACATCACCAAAGCCGAACCAAAGGACGCGTTTTTATCTGCTTATAGCGGCACAATGCCCGTCGCATTGCAAACCGCACTGGACCGGTTTGGCCCAGATCAGGTGGTCGCCTGGGCCGAAGGGCTGGGGCAGCCGGTCTTTACCGGATCGACGGGGCGGGTCTTTCCGAAGGTGATGAAAGCCTCACCGCTGCTGCGGGCCTGGCTGGCGCGGCTGAATGACTTGGGCGTCCGCATCCAAACGCGATGGCGATGGGACGGCTGGCAAGACACGGCCCTGGCATTTGAGACACCAAGCGGCCGACAGTCGATCACACCAAAAGTCACAATTCTGGCGACAGGCGGCGCAAGCTGGGCCCGTTTGGGCGCCAATGGGGATTGGGCCGCACATCTGCCGGGGGACACCGCCCCGTTTCAGCCCGCAAACATGGGCTTTGTCGTGGATTGGTCCGACCACATGACCCCGCATCTTGGGACACCAGTGAAATCCGTCGCACTCATGGCCGGTGGGCAGAGCACACGAGGCGAGTTCATCATCTCAGCTCGCGGGATCGAAGGCGGTGGCATTTACATGCTGTCACGTGTCATGCGCGAAGGCGCGCCACTAACCATCGACTTGAAACCGGATTGGTCACAAGAAAGAGTGGCCGCCGCCCTGAACAAGCCACGCGGTAAGGCGACCCTTTCGAACCACTTGCGCAAAGTGCTGAAATTTACACCAGCGCAGACAGCACTCCTGTCAGAGTTTGGACGGCCATTCCCCGATGATCTGGCACCGTTGATCAAGGCGCTGCCCGTGATCCACCAAGGCCCGCGCCCCCTGGATGAGGCCATCTCGACTGCCGGTGGCATACGGTTTGATGCGCTGACCGATGACCTGATGCTCAAGCATCGACCGGGGGTGTTTTGCGCAGGCGAAATGCTGGATTGGGAAGCACCGACAGGTGGTTATCTCATCACTGGTTGCCTTGCGACAGGCGCTCTTGCCGGAGCAAATGCTGCTGCATTTGCGGGGTGAGTCGTACCCGAAGAAGCGAGTGTAGAGTGTCAGTTGAAGCAAAAGAATCCATGCATTTGGCACGGTTACGCCGCTCTGCGGGGCAATTTTAGACAGCGATATGTTGCAAAAGAGCACCATTTCAGAACAGCCAACGCGTCAAATGCCGCCAATAACGCGACAACTCAGGCGAACCATCGCCAATGCGGGTGGCATTAAGCCTATGTTTCTTTTTGATAATGTGGTGCTTGTTACACGCTTTTGGGCTGGCGGGTGCCATCTCGGCACCAAATCGCCCAATTGCGGCGACGAACCCTTCGATTTTCGCATCTATGCTTCTGCAGCAATCCCTGATTCAATGCAGTCATGCGAAATGGTCACGTTTTGGCCATGCCGCCCCGTGCATGAATGGAGTATCAATATGCGCTTTACAACAACACTTGCCGCTGCAGCTGCCATTGCAGTATCCGCCGTTGCTGCCAACGCTGGCGGTCTTGCCGAAGAAGTCGTCGAAGCACCTGTCGTCGTGGCAGAGCCCGCACCAGCTGCAACGTCTTCCGTTAGCCCAACTTACATCGTTCTGGGTGTGCTTGCCGCACTGCTGATCGCCGCTGCTGTCAATGCGGATGATGACGACGATGATGACGACGACGCATAAGCGTTGATCAAAGTGTTGAGCGACTTGAGGCGCACGGCACATTGGAATTGAGAAGAAGGCGGGCGCAGGCCCGCCTTTTTTCGCGCCCCAGTACCGGTGACTGGTCGTAGTAGCTGGGTGACATCACCTTAGCATTGGACCCAGACCCGAATTTTTAGTAAACGCTAGTGACGTGAAGGATAGCTTGTACACCCTTCCGCCTTGTATGATTGGAGTATTGATATGCGTTTTACTAAAACACTTGCTGCAGCAACCGCCATTGCAGTGACCGCCGTTGCTGCCAACGCTGGTGGCCTGGCTGATGAAATCGTCGAAGCCCCTGTCGTCGCAACAGAGCCTGCACCGGCTGCCACATCTTCTGTCAGCCCAACTTACATCGTTCTGGGCGTGCTGGCCGCATTGCTGA
>JBCAZI010000242.1:0-2409 GCA_038533095.1 Pseudomonadota bacterium | reverse complement strand
TCCTTTCCAAAGCTCCGAACGGTCGATCAGCACCAGCCCACGCTGGCCCGGCGTCGTCGGTTTGTACGACTTGAGTGCCATGTTAGCTTCTTCCGTTTGCTTGGCGTCCCGGACGTGATCCGGGACCTAAATGGTTAAGGCCCCCGTAGGTGCCCGTTAGTCATACCACAAAGACCCCGGAACGAATCCGAGGCCAAGCGATTGCGGGGATGTAGCAGGGAGGGGTGAGGGTGGCAAGCCTTCTTCTTTGCAGCAACTCGGACGAACGGCAAATGCGGCAGCGACAATAAGGGCCTCCACGTTTAGCGCCCCACCATCAGTTACAGCAACGGCTTACGCTCTCATTTGACTTGGCCACAAATACAACTTTAACATGCGGCATTCTGATAGAGTTGGCTAATAATGAAGTATTTATTTGGTTTCTCAGAGACTTTAAGAGGTCGGGGGCCTAGCATGTTTGATAGATTTGCCACTTTGGAACGCTTGGTCATCCTTGGGTTGCTGGTACTGCTGTCAATCGCGGCTTTGTTTTTCATCCCATCAATTTTTGAAGTTTTTCCTGTCTGTGTCGAAACTCAAAACTGTCCGTACAGGGTGCCAATTTACACTGCAGAGGTGCCCCCGAAGATCGTCTGGCATTCACCGTGGAAGGAATTTGCAACGTTTGCAGCAGACGGTGAATATGAAATGCAAACTATATTTGAAGCTGAGCTTAGCGGACGTTTGCGTGACCCTATGATGGCTTCAGGCTTATTTGCGACCTTTGTTGTACTGTGGTTGTCCTTGCCGTTAGATCGCTTGTTCAATGATATGATGGATCAGCTGGAACATGATCAACTAGTTCCTGCAAACATCGAAGAGCGTGCTCGGATAGAAAACCTTAGGCGACTTTGCGCAAGGGTGTTGGGCGGCGTCATGGCCGTGTTGTTAGGGGTTTTTACAATGGGTTACTTTGATGGAGAAATAGACAGCGCAACACAATTTGCATTTCTTTTTGGAAACATCGCGCTGGGCCTTATTGCTGGACACCGACTAGGCAGCGCCATTGCCTACGGTGAATTTTCCCGCAAGTTCACGACAAATGTAGCAACTATTCGAATACTTCCTGGTCACGCTGATAGAATGGGTGGATGGCAACGCGTAGGCGAATTCTTCGCCTACGAATTTGTACTAATGTCTGTCCCAATAATTTGGCTAACGAGTTGGATATACATCTTGTTTCAACGCCCACGGCTCTATTGGACCTGCTTCAAAAGTGATGGTCTAAGTGAATGGCCCGAGCGGCTCACAGGAGAATGCTCACAGCCGCCCGTAAACGCATACATGGGCTGGGTTCATTGGCAAATACTTCTCCTTATAATCTCACTTTTCATTTTGTGGTTTGCGTTTCTGCGCCCATTCTTGGACACGGTGAAGGCCTATCGTAGAAAACGCTCAATCTTGGTATCGCGTTATCAAACGACCCTGTCTGAGCCGCTTGAAAGTGCCGTTATGAATTATGAAATGGCGGATGATATATCTTCGGAGATGCTCGCGATAGAAACCATCAGCAAACTCTCCGGACTGCGACATGAAGTTCGGATGATGCCCGCCTTGCCTATGCGAGGTGCTTTCACCGGTGTATTTTCCTTGTCCGCATTCTACCCTTTGATAATGATTTCGCTGACAGTCCTAATGCCTGAAGATGATGCGGTGGGTGGGGTCATTGGGCTCATAGTCGATTACTTCAATTCGGCTAGCTGAGATATTTGAAGGGATTGGCCAACACTAGCGTCGAAATCCTAGTCGATTAGAGAACCGATCTTGATGAGTCAGGACTCTTTCCAAGGTTTGGCTAGCCCCGGCAACCTCACCCCCACCTGCCCCGCATAGACCTTCGCCACCGCTGCATCATCCTCGCCGCCCAGCCCTTGTGCTGCCGCCTCCATGAACTGCGCCATGGCCGCTTGCGTCACCGGGGCGTCGAACCCCGCCGCCTCTGCGATCTCCAGCACGATCCCAAGGTCCTTGGGCCAGATGTTCACCGAGCTATGCGGCGTGTAATCCCCCGCTACGATATGCGGCGCGCGGTTTTCCAGCATCCAGCTGGTGCCTGCGCATTCGGGGATGACTTCGACGAATTTTTCCGGGGAAACCCCCTGGGTCAGGCCAAAGGTCATCGCTTCGGCCATCGCCGCGATATGCACACCCGCCAGCAATTGGTTCACCGCTTTCATGGCAGAGCCTGCGCCCGCCTGATCGCCCAGGGTGAATACCTTTTCTGCCACAGCCTCCAACACCGGGGCCGCGGCGGCAAAGGCCGCGTCGCTGCCCGCCGCCATGACTGATAGCTTGCCTTGCGCCGCCTTGACCGATCCGCCTGAGATGGGGGCGTCGAGGTAATGCACGCCATGCCCTGCACAGCGCGCC
>JBCAZI010000241.1:0-2417 GCA_038533095.1 Pseudomonadota bacterium | reverse complement strand
ATTGAGGGACATCTGTTGAGTGAAGTTGCTGAGGGTGTGACGGCTGAGCGGCGTGTTGATTCTTACAACAGGGGCTTCTCTCTGCTGAGAGATCGGCTGTGCCCGATTGTAACAAAGGAAATCAGAGTTAGAGATAATGCTGAGTGGTATGACTATAGAGTGGCAGCTTTGCGTAGGGAGCGGAGAAGAGCCGAGAGAAGGTGGAGGGAGACTGGGACAGAGGCTGCCCGCGCTTCGTTTGTATCTGCTCGTAGGGCCGTAGTTAAGCAAATTCATAACTGTAAAGTGGAATACTATCAAAATCAGTTGTCAAGGTGTGACGGTGATCACAAACGCACATTTATGTTCTTGAATAATTTACTTGGTCGTACATCTAATCCAGAAATGCCCACCTCGTCTTCCTCTAGTGACCTCGCATCCCGATTCTCTGCCTTTTTCTCAGACAAAATTACTCGCATCAGGGGTGAGATTGGAGTGGTTGCTGTGGATAGTGAGTTTTCATTGACTTTTCCTCTTCGTTTTACTAGATCTTCTTCCTTGTCTCACTTTAGGCCAGTAACGGAAGCTGATGTTCTGAAGTACATCAGGGCATCAAGGAGAACTTGCTGCTCATTGGACCCTATTAATGTCTCAAAGCTTGGTGGAGTATTTGAGTTGGCAGCCCCAGCACTGGCTGCCATTATGAACTCATCTTTTGAAGAGGGGCACTTTGTAGCATCCGAGAAGCGTGGTTTGATTCGGCCCCACCTTAAGAAGAGTGGACTGGACAAGGATAACTTGTCCAATTACCGTCCTGTTACAAATCTGTCTTACCTGTCTAAGATCATGGAACGGGCTATTTTGGATCAATTGGTGTCTTTCTTGGATGAGGCTGGGGTAGTGCCTCGCTATCAGTCTGCCTACAGGGAGTTTCACTCTACTGAGACTGCACTGTGTAGGATCTATGATGATCTCGTTGCGAACACGTGCCGTGGTAAGCCATCGATTCTTGCTCTTCTGGACTTGTCAGCAGCATTTGACACGGTGGATCATCAGTTGCTCCTCGGTGATCTATCGGATTGCGGAATTGAGGGTACTGCTTTGTCATTGTTGAGATCCTACCTTGAAAATAGAGAGCAATCTGTAATTGTGGGTGAATCCTGTTCTGAGCCAATAACCTTTCAGTGTGGGGTTCCACAGGGATCCGTTCTTGGTCCAACTCTGTTCACTGTGTATATGGGCACATTGATTTTTCTTCTGGAGGCTCACGGAGTTAGTTATCACTTTTATGCAGATGACACTCAGCTCTACATCGTGGTTGATGATATTGGTGAAGCTAAAAACAGGCTTCTATCTTTGTTATCTGATTTGAAAATCTGGATGGCAAGAAGGAAGCTTAAGCTAAATGATGGCAAAACTGAGATCCTTGTTATCACTGGAAATCTAAGAAATGTTTCTGTTGCTGATTTTGGTACAATGAATTTCGACGGCACTCGCTTGGTCCCATGTGAGTCCGCGAGAAGTCTTGGTGTTATTCTGGACTCGTCATTGACCTTTAGATCTCACATCGATTCTATTGTGAGGACATGCAATTATTGTATTCGTAATCTGTATATGATTAGGGACTTCATTAGTAGGAAAAACCTTATCTCACTTGTTCATTCGTTGGTTGTCTCAAAGGTGGATTACTGTAATTCTCTACTCATTGGGCTCCCAAATGTTACCTTGAAGAGAGTTCAGTCCATTTTGAATAGAGCAGCAAGGTTAATATTTAACCTCCACCCTATGGTCCCGACAACCTCCTCACTTATTCAACTACATTGGTTGCCTTTAAAAGCAAGAATTGAATTTAAAGTTTGTCTTATTACTTTCAAGGCTTTGAAGTTTAACAAGCCATTATATGTGAGAGAGCTTTTGTCTCCTGCTTTTCGCGAATCTGCCGCGGGTCTCCGGAGTGCAGATGATCCTCACCGCCTGCATGAGCCAAGAGCGATTGGTGAGAAGCGGTTTGCGGATCGCTCCTTTTCATATGTTGCTCCGCGTTTATATAACAGGTTACCACTTACTCTAAGGACGATCGACTCCCTCGATGCTTTCAAGAGGCAACTCAAGGCCTTTCTTTTTTCCCGTGCTTATGATTTGACTCGCCTTGCAGTCAATAATGATTACGCATTGTAGTCTTCGGGCATTTTGGCTTCTATGTCGGTCTTGCGGTCCACTTTCCTATTGTTCTTCGAGCGCTTGTGAATTCTGTTTGTCAGAAGAATTGGCGCTCTCGAGAAATAAAATCCAGTTATTATTATATAAATACGCGCACGGGCATTTCTAATCAACCGCTGAGAGGGGGCCCTACCCTGAACATCTTGTCTAGGCTGCATAACAGCAGGACCTGGCAAATAATCATGATTGGAACTATCACTACCTACACTAGGGAGATC
>JBCAZI010000240.1:0-2461 GCA_038533095.1 Pseudomonadota bacterium | reverse complement strand
CAAACGCAAAAATCAAGCGGATGATGAAACCCATGATATGCCTCGCTTCAATTCTGGCCTGACAATGCGTTCTTGGACGCTTGCTGTCCAGTCAGGCATTTTGTGGTTTCCCAAGACAGTGCACGCCGATATAGGGGGCACGCAATCTGCAGGGGAAGACATACGTATGGCAAATGTGGTGGTCGTCGGTGCCCAATGGGGTGATGAAGGCAAAGGCAAGATCGTGGATTGGCTCTCGGAACGGGCCGATGTGATCGCGCGCTTTCAGGGCGGGCATAATGCAGGTCATACGCTGGTGATTGATGGTGAAGTCTATAAGCTGCACGCGCTGCCATCAGGTGTGGTGCGCGGCGGCAAGCTTTCGGTGATTGGCAACGGCGTCGTGCTGGACCCATGGCATCTGCTCGGCGAGATTGAAACGCTGCGTGCCCAAGGTGTCAGCATCACGCCCGATACGCTGATGATTGCCGAAAACACACCTTTGATCCTGCCGTTTCATGGTGAATTGGACCGGGCGCGGGAAAATCAAAACTCAGTTGCAAAGATTGGCACAACAGGGCGCGGCATTGGCCCGTGTTACGAAGATAAAGTCGGTCGGCGTGTCATTCGCGTCGCTGATTTGGCTGATAATACAACATTAGAACTGCGCCTTGATCGTGCGCTGGTCCACCACGATGCGCTGCGCCGTGGTCTAGGGCTTGAACCGATTGACCGCGATGCGGTGCTGGCGAAACTACGCAATGTTGCGCCGGGTATCCTTGAGTATGCAGCCCCTGTGTGGAAAGTGCTGAATGAAAAGCGCAAAGCTGGTAAGCGCATCTTGTTTGAAGGCGCACAAGGCGCGCTGCTGGATATCGACTTTGGCACCTATCCTTTCGTGACCTCATCAAACGTGATCGCAGGGCAGGCGGCCACCGGTGTCGGCGTTGGTCCGGGTGCGATTGATTTTGTCCTCGGCATCGTCAAAGCCTACACAACGCGTGTTGGTGAGGGGCCGTTTCCCACCGAATTGGAAGATGATAATGGTCAACGCCTTGGCGAACGTGGCCATGAATTTGGCACCACAACCGGACGCAAACGGCGCTGCGGTTGGTTCGATGCCTGTCTGGTACGTCAAACCTGCGCGACCTCCGGCGTCTCTGGTATTTCCTTGACCAAGCTGGACGTCTTGGACGGGTTTGAAACGCTGAAGATCTGTGTGGGCTACGAATTGGACGGTGAGACACTTGACTACTTGCCGACTGCCGCTGATCAACAAGCACGCTGTAAGCCTGTCTATGAAGAGATCGAAGGCTGGGCGCAATCAACCGAAGGTGCGCGATCCTGGGCCGACCTGCCCGCGCAGGCCATCAAATATGTGCGCCGGATTGAAGAGTTGATCCAATGCCCCGTCGCCCTAGTTTCCACCTCACCTGAAAGAGACGATACCATTTTGGTCACCGACCCCTTCGCGGATTGAGGATAGATGCAATATAAAGCACGCAAACGACTGGCGTTGTTCTTCTTGGTGATTGGTCTGCCAATCTACATCATCGTGGCCGCAACCGTGATGAGCTACATGCTGAACCAAGAGGTGCGCTTTCCTATTTTGATCGAGCTGCTGGTCTATATTGCTTTGGGGATCGGCTGGGCCTTTCCGCTTAAATGGGTTTTCATGGGGATCGGGCAGCCCGATCCGAATGAACCACCACGGCGGCAATAAAAAAGGCGGGTGAACCCCGCCTTTTTTGCTACTTCGATGTGGGTCTTATCAACCCTGCGCTGCGCGGTAATCGTCAGGACGGAATTGCGTGTTTTCAGATACCTGGAAACGGCCATTGGGCAATTTGACCAAACGGGCCTGCCGCAACAGACGGCCAAAACTGCGCAAACCATCCTCGCGGGTAATTTCAGAGCTTGCAGCAGATTGCACCAGTTTCATCACCTGTGGGCGGGAAAAGTCAGCGTCGCCTTCGACGAAGCAAATGTAGGCACCCGCGGCTTCCAACCGATCGGCAAGATCAGTCGCCCCGTGGGACGCAACAAAAGCCGCAAAGTCGTTAACCTCTTCGGGCGCCTGCGCTTCTTTCATCGTGGCGATTTCGCGCAGTCGGGCCGAAGGTCCGGAACTAGTATCAGCTTCGGCTGCTTCACCCTCGGGCGCGGTTTCTTCTGGTTCGACTTCCTGCGATTTGACCAGCTTGAGTGGTGTCGACAGCGTGCGCTCACCTTTTTCGTGATCGCCATGTGCACCTAGATCGTCCTTAAACACCTCATCTGGGTCTTTTTTGTCAGCCCCTTTGTCGCCCAATTGGCGCGCCGCTTCGGTCGCGGCGACCGCCGCTTTCAATTGTGCAAACGCATCGCGGTGGCGGCGGTTTTCGGGCTGGTTGAGGTGTTGGTCCGTCTGCGACATGATCCGGCTCATCGCGTCTTCGACATGGCGGGGCAGGCCACGGCTGGCAAGATCAGTGCCTTGACG
>JBCAZI010000239.1:0-2489 GCA_038533095.1 Pseudomonadota bacterium | reverse complement strand
GAAATATATCGCCAATTTATTGCTGTAGTAAAAAGGGATTTGCTCCACCTATATTTTTCGCGACACAAATCGTAGGGAAGATCTGAAAACAAATGTCTGATATTTGGCCAATATGACGATGGCGTTGCGAATAAAATTGAAGAGAATTCGCGCAGTTGTATATTCGATCGCGCAGTTTAGCCCTAACCCCCCTTGATGCAGCCCGCACCCTCACCGTTGCCCTGAACGTGAATCCAGTGCTCTGAGCCCCATCAACCCTAATCCTAACCCTTACCGTGTGTTCCTACTATAAGTCCCTTCATTTTTCTAGTCTTTGTTCTAGTCCGCATTCTAATTTCAGCTTCAGTCCTTATCCTAGAATTCACCCTGGTCTCAATACTAATCTTAGATCTGGCCTTGTGAACAGTCGGATCCCGAATCTAGTTCCTCGTCTTGGTATTAGATGGAAGTGTAGTCTTGGCCCAACTGGTAGCTTTTCGCACTGGTCTTCGCACTGGTCTTCGCACTTTTTTTCACCCTGGTCCTCGCACTTTTCTTCGCCCTGGTCCTCGCACTTTTCTTCGCCCTGGTCCTCGCACTTTTCTTCGCCTTGGTCCTCGCACTTTTCTTCGCGCTGGTCCTTGCCCTGATTCTCGCCCTGGTCCTCGTCACAGTCTCTATTTTCTCCTCGCCGTAGTCTTACCCTTTTCTGTGCAATCGTCACCGCCCCCTTCGTTGGCAATAGTCCCTGCCCAAGCCTCGCCGTTTATCTCCCATCAAATCTATGCACTAGTCTTTGTACAAGTGTCTTCATTGTTATTTCTCCAAATGTCGGCATAGCTCTTTGTTCAAGTCTTAGTATTGGTCCTTTTCCAGTTCTCAACAATAGTCTTCGTCCAATTGTCGGATAACTCTTTGTCCAATTCATGAAATAAGTGTTCTTCCAACTCTCAGTGATAGTCTTTGTTCAAGCTTTAGCTCTCGTTTTGGTGTCAACGTATAAGTCCCACCCCTGGTAAAAATTGCGTTCCAAACACACACACACACACACACCACACACACACACACAAGCCTCCTACCCTCCTCTTTCTTCTGCTCTGACCAACTTCCAACTCTTTGGAAACCCCAGCCCCTATCACAATGTATGTGCTATCTTACTCTAAACCTTACGCCATCCTTTACCCCCATCTAAATCCCTATCTATAGCCCTAAGTATTGACCACGACCCTGAACCTTTGCTCGAGCCCTGAAGGAAAACTCTCATCACTCGCAGTCACCGCCGACCATTTTTGGGCGCCCAATTCCCAGACAGCTTGCAGCAAAATTGAAAAAGATGCAAGCGGCGGTGTCTATCAACTTGGTAGTATTCGCTCAGGTGCAAACTTCCATCTGAAGTTGCTACATCGACCTCTCAACTCCATGATGACGAGCAAAATCGTTGCCACCCCTCGCTACACAAAACCTATCTCTGTGTAATTTACTACGCTGAATCTATCCCACGTGTTGGACTAAGAAATAGCAGAGAAGTCAAGAGAGGTAGAGTTGAGACGAAAAATCAAGATTATACCAGCACGAGGAAAGTTGATCCTTGCTCTCCGATAAATCCAGACTTGACCGACAAGAACCAGCTAAAGGTGCATCGTTCTAAACGTATGCACCTCCATTTTCTTTGAAGACACACCTCTTGGTCCCCAACTTCGTCGAAACCCTTCTAAAAAGATCTGGTATCGAGATCTCCTTTTGTCTCTCCCTATAAAGTTGGCTTCCTTCAGTTTATAACAGCAGTAATGTTCTGCGGATCTCTTTTGCGATCTTGTCGGCTCGATGATACAGATTTTTTCTGCTGCCGACGACTGTGTGCTCGCTCAGGACCCACTTTTCAGTTCAACATGCCGCTTGCTAAAGAGATCCTGTTGCCTGACCCAAACGATGATTAGCACTGAGGCTTGAGATGCGGCTTTTCAGTCCAGGTTAGTCAGAGTAGATCACCCTCCAGAAGAAACTTGTATTGTCATTGAAAGTAAATTATTATAGTCATCAATCTGCATTCTGCCACCCGATGTGTACTCATCCAATTGATTCCCACCACAGTCAAGTGATTCGACCAATTACTCAATGACCAGCTTCAGGGTCCAAAGGCTAGCTGCAGAAAATCAAAAAGTCCAGGCTTTGCCCCTAGCACGTACCTGTTTTCTGTCTGACTATCCTAAGTTTCCACTGGTCTAGCCTTGGAAGAGTGCTGCTTATCGTCAAAGCACTTGAGAGAATCCATCTTGGGTCCTGTTGCAAAGAGAACTTGCTCTGCGGACAGTACACCTTCATTTGAAAATAGTAAGCTGAAGACGCAATCACTACGAAAAAAGTTTTGCGGACATGACCTTTGCACTTAAAATTTTCCAATTCGGACTGGTATACGCAGAAGCATGACCACATGAAATTTTAATAAGACACGACACAAAGTGTCAGCCATTCCAGGTGTCAGCTGTCCCAAAAAAATGTTCAGTTGAGCC
>JBCAZI010000238.1:0-2495 GCA_038533095.1 Pseudomonadota bacterium | reverse complement strand
CAAAAAATTGATCCGGGTCAAAAGCCTGATCGACAAGCACTTCTCCGGATGGGCTGTAGCAAGTGTGAGCCTGAAGCCCATCTTCAGGGTTTGCATCGGCACCTCGTCCCTTAGCAATGTCGATGCAATAGCCATTTTGAATGTTATCGAGCATATCAACTACGTAGATTTCAACGTTCTCAGCAAATGCGGGGCTCGCAAAAGCCAGAACAAAAGTTGCAGCTGGCAATGATTTCGAAATTGGCATGTCTACTCCGATCTTTCGTTTTAGGTGGCTCAAGATTCCAGGCAGGCAGGGTTTATACGGTGGGAAGTGCGCTTTCCGTCGAAGGAAAATGGACAACTGTTCGCAACATAGCATCAAGGGATTTGGGCACTGATCGACGTGAACCGCCCCGGTTTTGCCGGAGACTGTTGAGTTCGTATTTCAAGCTGCGATTTTGTCTGACTTCAAGGTTTGTTCGTATTTCTCCTCTGCTTCGATTGGCGTGATGTATCCGAGCGGCGCAAGCAGACGCTCGTTGTTGAACCAATCGACCCATTGCAGGGTTTCCCACTCGACCTGATCTTTGGACTTCCACGGCCCGAGGCGATTGATGACTTCGGTTTTGAACAGGCCGATGATCGTTTCGGCCAAAGCGTTATCATAGCTGTCACCAACGCTGCCAACGGACGGTTCCAATCCCGCATCTGCCAGCCTTTCGGTGTATTTGATCGACACATATTGGCTGCCGCGATCTGAATGATGGATCAGTTTTTCAGCGGGTCTGCGTGCGTGGATCGCCTGTTCCAGCGCATCTAAAACAAACTGCGTATCCTGCGTTGTTGATGCCTTCCAGCCCACGATCCGGTTCGCAAAGGTATCAATTACGAAGGCCACATAGACGAACCCGCGCCAGGTTGAGACGAACGTAAAGTCGGACACCCACAACTCGTTCGGCATTGAAGCTCGGAACTGGCGATTGACCTTGTCCAGCGGGCATTGATCCGCAGGTTGACCATAGGTGGTTTTGATCTTCTTGCCGCGCCGGACGCCTTGAATGCCAAGCTGGCGCATCAAACGTTCCACAGTGCAGCGGGCAATATCAATCTTCTCGCGCTTCATCGCGTGCCACAGCTTACGCGCACCATAGACAGACCGGTTCTTCTCCCAAACGTCCTTCATCTCTTTGCAAAGATATGCATCCCGCTTGGTGCGGTCCGATGCCCGATCAGGATCACGCTCGATGGCAATGCGTTCATAGAAAGTGGAAGGGGCAATCTGGAGAACTCTACAGATCGGCTCGACCCCGTGAAGCTCTCTATTGGCTTTGATGAAGGCAATCATTTGCGGAATGGGCGGTCGAGCTCCGCCTGCGCAAAATAAGCAGACGCCTTCTTCAAGATCTCGTTGGCCTGGCGTAATTGCCGGTTCTCGCGTTCAAGCTCTTTGATGCGGTCCCGCTCGGCCGTGGTCATGCCGTCGCGCTTGCCGGTATCCGTCTCATGCTGCTTGACCCAGATACGCAAGCTGTCCCTGCTGCATCCAACCTTCTGCGAAATCGACAAAATCGCTGCCGATCTGCTCGCGTATTCGCTCTCGTGATCCAAAACCATACGCACCGCTCTGGCGCGCAGTTCCTCTGGATAACGTGTTCCATTCTTCGTCTTTCCCATGACCCAGTATCCTTAATTCTGGGTCTCCGGCAAACAAGGGGCGGTTCACTTCGAGATCCACAAGCCGATCATCCATAACGCGGCAGATCGGACAGGCGAAATCGGAAAACATTGCGACCGGAACTGTTTCAGATGGGTCTGCCCCGAAGAAGGCGGCGCAGGGATTTGATCTGACGAACGCTTTCAGTTCGATATCGGCCTCGGTTTCCGCAGGACCAGGTTCGAGACCGGCAAATATTGCCGCGCCCGGCGTGGATGCACCTGCGCCGCCCAACCGTCGGAACGGCGATAAACCCGGTATCTCTTCAAACTCAAAATCTGGCTGTCCGAGCGACGCAAGATAGGGAACACCCTTTACCCATCCCACTACGGCAAGAGCACCGCCTGCCAGCGCGGCCCGTCGCTTCCAATGTGTTGCCCCCTCCATCAGGTCACCAACAGGATCAGCATTACGACAGACATTCCCATCATCATCAGGTTCTCGGTCAGGCTGACGAACCCTAGCGGGACGTTCGAGTTTCCGCCAACGCAAGCGCATTTCAGCTCTCGTTTGTCCACGTAGACCGCTTTGAAGACGCTGACAGCGCCGATGGTTGAAACGAAAAGCGCGGCGGGGGCAGACAGCCAGGTCAGCATCATCCCGGTCATCAAGATGCCTGCGCCGGTCTCAATGAACGGATAGATATAGGCGTAAGGCACCCACTTCCGGGCAAGCAGGTCGTAGTTGAGGAACATCGTGGAGAAACCCTCGATATCGCGCAGTTTCTGCATGCCCAGAAGGATCATGGAGACTGAAATGAACCAGCCGAGCGTCTGCCAGGTGATTGCGCCAAGGAACC
>JBCAZI010000237.1:0-2500 GCA_038533095.1 Pseudomonadota bacterium | reverse complement strand
ATACCGACAGATGTCGCAACCTGGACCATAACGCCATTGTAGCCGACAATTTCACCCTCAACATTGATGAAGTCATCGCTTGAGCGCAGTTCGACTTCTTGTGCGAGTAATGCAAACGGGGTCACCGCACATAACAAGGCGACTGGAAATCTATAGTTCATATTCTTCGAAGCTCCGCGCCCTCACCAAGTACTATCGCGTTCTAACAATAAAATAGAAACACTTGTTATGGGTCACACTGAGGAAAATCTTACGTTTGCCTGTTCGTTGTGCAGTTTCATGCAACAATTGAGCGCTCATTCTTCTTCTTCTCTGAACAATTCCAGGGGCTGACAGGAAAGGTGTTTCCACAGTTTTGCCGTATTTTCAGGATGGCATGCTGTCATAAGGACCACAAGTCGGCCCGCCTTGCAAAACGGCCTAATCAGCAGCAAATCCCTGCGACTTTGCGACGCTTACAACGGCATCTCAACCTTGGATTGAAGGTGTATTTCCTACTCTCGCGATTGAGCGACTTGCACTACATCCAAAACCACGAGGGCTGCGTATAGAAAAGGTTAGGAGACCACCATCATGCGCCTGATCCTTGTTATCGCTTTCACCATGCTCGCCGCCTGCACGGGTAAGCCATCTTTTGATGACCCCGCCTTAAGCGATCGTAAACTGAACCTGGAAGAGTTCTTTGACGGCGAACTGGTCGCCTATGGCCAGTTTCAGGACATTCTTGGCACCGTGCGCCGCAGCTTTGTCGTGACGATTGATGGCGATTGGGATGGTGAACGTCTGCGGCTGGTTGAGGATTTCATTTATGAGGATGGATCGACCGAGCAACGGATTTGGACACTCACCAAAACAGGCGACGACAGCTGGGTTGGCACCGCCCCCGGTGTGATCGGGCAGGCCACTGGGGTTGAGCAAGGCGACCGCTTCAATTGGAAATACGAGATTGACCTGCCCGTACCTTCGGCCACTGGCGAGACCGAGACGCTACGGGTGACCTTTGATGACTGGATGTGGCTTTTATCCGATGATCGTCTGCTGAACCTCGCTTACGTGAAACGGTATGGATTGGACATTGGGGTCGTAACCATTTCGTTTGAGAAGGAATGACCGACAAGCTAATCTTTGCCTCAGCAACACCGGCAAAAGGCGCATGCTATGGCAAATGTCATCGGACTGATCGTGACACTATTGGTTGTGGGTTTTTTCTTATACCGCCAACACAAGGCTGAAAGAACGCAATCTTCCAGCCCCAAGCGGATCAACCCCAAGCCAGACCCCAATGACACGACGGATTGGCCCGCCGTCGTTGCCAAGGCGACCGACAGTGCCATGGCACAGGAAAAACCGGCAGTGGCCTTGGACATGACCAGCGCGGCAAATACCGATGCACCACATTCCTGTATCGGCGGAAGACCAAGCTTGCCAAAGGATATGGGATGGCCGGTCGATGCGCATGGCAAGCCAATGCTGTTTCTTGCGCAAATCAACTTCCAAGACATGCCTGCGCTTGCTGGCTATCCCGCGACCGGATTACTGAGCGTCTTTGTCACGGATGATGACCTGAATGGCTGCGACTTTCCGTCGATTGATCAGAAAGGGTTCAAGACCTTCTATTTCGGGGATACCGCCGACCTGACGCGCCATGACTTGCCAGAGGTCACATGGGAGTTCTCTCCGCTCAGCGACAAGCTGCTACAGGAAGGCCGCCGCGTTACGGGCCGTGCAGCAACGGGCGTGCCATCACCTAACAGCAACACGGTCGCTGAATTGACGAAGGATTGGTACCCAAATTGTCCAAGCGATTTGTGGGACGAGCTGTGGGATGCACTCAGCAAGGCGAAACCCGGCATACTGTATTATGGCGGGCATCCCGATTTCACGCAGGACGATTTCCGGCGCGCCGGAAGCGAACCGACCTACCTGCAGTACACGGAGGTGTTGTTACAGATGGGCTTTTTCTATCATCGCGAGACGGGGATCGAAGTTTGCTGGGGTGATGCTGGCGAAGCGTGCTTTCTGATGACGAAAGACGACCTTTCGGCACGTCGTTTTAATCGCTCGGCCTACAACTGGGATTGTTCCTAATCCGGCACATTATCAACCCCTGACCCACCCCATGGATGGCAACGCAGGATGCGCCGAATGGTCAAATATGTCCCCTTGATCGCACCGTGCTTTTCCAACGCTTCCAGCGCATAGGCCGAACATGTCGGGTGATACCGGCAGCTCATGCCGACCCAAGGTGACAGGACCAGGCGGTAGGCCCGCACGGGGAGAGAGACGATATATGCAAGGGGGCTCATCCGTGGACCTTTTTCATGGCGCGGCGCATATCGGCCAGCAGTTGATCAAAAGGTAGGGTCGCGGTGGTGTCTTTGCGACCCACCAGCACATAATCCCATCCATCGCGGCCCATTTCCGGCAGAACGATGCGGGCGACCTCGCGCAACCGCCGCTTGGCCCGGTTGCGGGCCACTGGTGATTGTTGCCTTCTCCC
>JBCAZI010000236.1:0-2500 GCA_038533095.1 Pseudomonadota bacterium | reverse complement strand
CGACAAACACGGTCGTCGGCCCCAGCGCAGGCCAGGTCACGAGCCAAAACCGATCCCAGCCAGACTTGGCCCCGTCCATTTCGGCAGCATGATACAGCTCCCGGTGCACCGCCGTCAGACCAGCAAGGTAGAGCACCATGTTAAAGCCAAAACCCTGCCAGATCCCGACGAAGCAGACGACCCAGATCGCGTAGTCCCGATCACCAAGCCACAGCGGGAACCGATCCGCGCAGCCGTTGGCGATGAAGGGAATGACCTCAAGCACCGTCCCGCAGGTCATTTCAAGCCCACGGTTCACCATGCCAATCGATGGATGCAACATGAATTCCCATGCGATCGCCATTGCCAGAAGTGTCGCCATGACCGGTAGGAAGTAAATCGTCTTATAGAGGTCCCCCAACCGCCCGACTGAGTTGATCAACAGCGCCGCCCCCAGCCCAAGCGCAACCGAAATGGGCACCACCGTCACCACATAGGTGAAGGTCGCAATGAACATCTTTTCGTAGGTGGAGCGGTTAAAGAGCTTATCGTAGTTGTCGATACCAACCCAGTTGAACCCGGGGTTGCCAAGAGAATAATCTGTGAACGACAGCATGCAAGCGACGATCACGGGCAGCAGCAAGATCAGGAACATCAGCCCCAACGCCGGGGCCGTCAGCCACCAAGCCGTGCGCGCCTGTTGGACCTCCGCATCGGTCGTTCGGGCTTTCGCCGTGATAGGTGCATCCACGACGGCCATTACGCCACCTCAGCGGCTTGTGCTGGCGCATTGGCGTGCCGCACACGCTGTCCGGCACCGTCAAACACAAGCAGGTTCGCGGCTTCAAAGCTTAGGCCGACCGCCTTGCCCATGCTCAACTTCGCACGATCCGCGGGCTCTGCCCGGAACACCACCGGATCAAGCAACCCTGGCACCATCGCTTGCGCGAAAATTTCTGACCCAAGGTTCTCCATATGGGTGACCTGGCCTACTAGATCAGGGTTCACGGACAGTTTTACGGCTTCTGGACGAGCACCAAGACGGATACCGAGATGATCACCCGTCCCCAGCAGCCCCGCCAGCTTTTCCATCACCTTTGCGTTGTCTTCGAGCGCATCGACCGGAATGATATTGATCTTGGGCGAGCCAATGAACTCTGCCACGCGAATGTCGTTCGGGTCGTCATAGACCACATGCGGGGCATCGCATTGCAGGATTTCTCCGCCCATCATGACCGCGATGCGATCCGACATCGTCATCGCTTCAACCTGGTCATGGGTGACATAGATGAATGTTGCGCCTAGGCGGCGGTGCAGTTGTGCAATCTCGCTGCGGGTTTGGACGCGCAGTTTCGCGTCAAGGTTCGAGAGCGGCTCATCGAGCAAGAACGCCGCCGGTTCGCGGACCAATGCGCGGCCCAAAGCCACCCGCTGCCGCTGACCGCCTGACAATTGTCCGGGTTTGCGGTCCAGCAGTTGCGCGATCTCAAGCGTTTTCGCCGCGTCCTGCACGGCCTGACCAATCGCGGCGGCGCGTTGTTTGGCACCGGGCATCACGGACCCAACGAGCGGCAGGCGCTGCAACGCCGAGAGTTGGCGCATCTTCAAAGGAACTGCGATGTTCTCCGCCACCGTCAGATGCGGGTAAAGCGCGTAGGACTGAAACACCATCGACAGGTTCCGATCCGCCGCGCGTACCCGCGACACATCGCCCCCGCCAATGCGAATGCTACCCGACGATTGCTGTTCCAACCCCGCGATGATGCGCAGCAACGTGGACTTACCACAGCCGGAGGGGCCCACGAGCGAGACAAACTCGCCATCCGCGACATCCAGTGAAATGCCCTTGAGGACGTCCGTTTCGCCAAAAGCCTTTTTGACGTCAGCGATCTTGAGATCAGACATCCGATTCCTCCATCATTCATTCGGACGATAGGCGGGGCGAACGTCAGATTCGTGACGTCATATTAGTGAAACCGATACTGGGTAAGTGTCTCGCCAAAGGAGACACCATGCGCCCCAACCACCACCAGTTCGTCGCATTTGCCTATGTTGTGAGAGAGGGCAGCTTTTCGGCTGCGGCGAGCGAACTGGGCGTGACCCAATCGACTGTCACACAGCATGTTGCAAAGCTTGAACAAAACGTCGGGGCGCAACTTTTGTGGCGCAGACGAGACGGGGTAGATGTGACCCCGACGGGTCAGGCGCTCTATGATTTGGCGGACCGGCTTGTGTCCTTGGAAACGGCAATTGGGGAAAGGCTGGAAGGTTTCGTCTCCATGAAGGAGGGCCGGATCAAGGTCATTGCAAACGCGCCACAGCCCGCGCTTGGGATCATCAAACGCTTTCACGAGGCCTTCCCCGCGATCCACATCGACTTCGGTCTGCACGATTGGACGACAGCGACAGCCATGATCCGCGACCGTTTGGCCGATGTTGGGTTGATTACCGATCCCCCGCAAAACGACGAATGGGAACGTCATCGCCTGATGAAGACCCGATATGTGGCCTATCAATCCTC
>JBCAZI010000235.1:0-2555 GCA_038533095.1 Pseudomonadota bacterium | reverse complement strand
CATTCCAAGAATCAACTCGTAGGTAAACACAGAAATTGCGCAATATTATGTCCGAAACGGACCTATCAGCGTAACAAATGCAAATCTGGATGGAGGATACGATGGCCGGTGCATATGACGACAGAGACGGTAAAATCTGGATGGACGGCCAGCTGGTCGAATGGCGCGAGGCCAATGTCCACATTCTGACCCATGCGATGCACTATGCCTCATCCGTTTTTGAAGGCGAGCGTTGCTATTCCGGCAAGGTCTTCAAGTCGCGTGAACATTCGGAACGCCTCATCAAATCCGGTCAGTTGATCGACTTTGATATCCCCCATTCCGTCGATGAAATCGAAGCGGCGAAACAAGCCGCCCTTGAGGCCAACAGGCTGACCGACGCCTATGTGCGCGCCGTGGCCTGGCGCGGGTCTGGCGAGGATATGGGTGTCGCTGCCGCCAAAAACCCCGTCCATCTGGCCGTCGCTGTTTGGGAATGGGGCAACTACTATGGCGACGCCAAGATGAAAGGCGCCAAGCTCGACATCGCGAAATGGAAACGCCCCAGCCCCGAAACAGCGCCATCACAGGCCAAAGCGGCGGGCCTTTACATGATCGCCACCATGTCAAAACATGCAGCCGAGGCAAAAGGCTGTTCCGACGCCATGATGTTCGACTACCGCGGCTATGTGGCCGAGGCGACGGGTGCCAACATTTTCTTTGTCAAAGACGGTGAAGTACATACCCCCATAGCCGATGCATTCCTCAACGGGATCACACGCCAAACCGTGATCGGCATGCTGAAAGACAAAGGGCTGACAGTGAACGAACGCGTCATCATGCCGGAAGAGCTGGAAGGGTTTGAGCAATGCTGGCTGACGGGTACAGCTGCCGAGGTCACACCTGTAGGCCAGATCGGCGATTATAACTTTGAGGTCGGTGCAATCACGCGTGAGATTGCGGAAGACTACGAAAAGCTGGTGCGCGCATAAGGCCCGTAACACATGGCAAAAGAAAGGGGCGCTTTAGCGCCCCTTTTTCCGTTCTAGGGTTACATCCCACCAGCGAATTGCACATAGAACTTAGCGCGCTGATCCCACGCCCTTTTCCGGCGCCGTCGTTGCAAGGCAAGCGTCGCTTGATGCGGGCGCTTCATCCGTTCAATTGCAGCCGCGCGTTTCATCATTGCGGTTGAAACAGTCTTTGGTCGGTCGAGTACATGCTTTGTCATCTCATCCTCCAATCTGAAACCCCATCATAGCACATCTTCCAAAGATTCTCGCGCCTGCCCCATGTGGCCGTTCAGATACAGCATTCCATAGGCAATGACGTGCAGAGCAAAAGTTTTACTAAAATTGTATCCATTCACGAAACAATAAATGACGAAATATGTTCGACACAGACAAAGTTCGGGCGGCTTTCAGTGGCAGAAGAGCCAAGTAAAAACAGTAAAAAAGTGCTATGTTCTCTCCCGACAACGCCACCACACCGCCGATAGCTTCCAAACCAAAGCTCACCGAAAACGAGATGCTCTTGCGCCGCGTGCTCAAGTCGTCGCCACAGGACCTGTGGCTGGACACGTTGCGTCGCACGATGGGGCCAGAGCATGACAATCTGGTCTATTGGATGCTTGGCCAAACGGAATGCGACTTTGCGATCGCCGTGCATGCATTTTACCGCAGCGATCCTGCAAAACACCTGGATGATCCCAAACCTCTGCCGCAGCGGCCCGGCGTATCAGACTTGTTCGCGCTGGTGCTTTTAAACTGGGACACCGGTTCGTATCGCACGCATCACGTGCAGGTCGACCCCATCGATGCAGACCCCAGAACCATCGCTCGCGTCAGGCAAAAGATCATGGCCCATCCGCAAGGATCGCTCCCATTCAAAGTGCCTCAGCGCTTTTTGGAACCCACAGGCGGCGCGCCCCTCAAAGTGCCGCCACATTTGATGCCAGATGAAGCACCCCACCTCTGGTCCATTTTTTCAGAACTTGGTCTAAACGTCGACCCTGCACCGCCCGGGTTTGCCCGCAGGATCAGGCGCGCGAAAGCGATGCTGGGCAGATTTGGTGCAGGCAAACGCCGGGCCTAATTGCCCACGTTGCCTGTTGCCTTGCGCTGTTGCGCACGTTGCAGGCCCAGCATGCGTTCACGCCAAATGATCAAGACACCAGCAGCGATGACAATCCCTGCGCCCACCAACATCGTGCCCGTGGGCACCTCATCAAAGATGAAATAGCCGATCAGCAGCGCCAGGATCATCGATGTGTAGTCAAACGGTGCCACCAGTGACGCATCCGCATAGCGATAGCTGGAGGTCAGCAAGATCTGCCCGACCCCACCCAAACACCCGGCCATGATCAGCATCAATGCCACCTGCCATGTCGGCATGACCCAGCCCCAGGGCAGCGTCAACAGCGCCAAAAGGGAAGAAGTGATCGTAAACCAGAAAACGATGGCCGCGGTTGTTTCCGTCGCAACCAGTTTGCGAACAAAGACCTGCGCGAGGGCCGCCAAGACTGCACCCATCAGAACGACAACAGCACCCAGCGTTTCTGACGTGTTCAGCGACGC
>JBCAZI010000234.1:0-2566 GCA_038533095.1 Pseudomonadota bacterium | reverse complement strand
CCACTCCACCGCGTCGGCCGCCAGCGGCAACAGCCGCCCGGTGCCCGGTCCGCCCAGCATCGTCGCCAGACCACCGACATCGCTGGCCAGAACGGGTGTTCCATGCGCCATCGCTTCGGGAGAGCTCTCCGCCGCCACCGGTGCCGTCATGGCAAGCGGGCTTCTGGTGCTGTCGCTGATCTTTGGCAGCCTGACCGGCAATATCTTCTTCCTGATGGCGCTTGCCCTCTATCTGCTGGGGACATGTATGCTCCTGTTGCCGATGTCTCGGCGCCTGTCCTTCACCCCGGGTATGCTTCTGGGCCAGCCATGGTTAGCAGGCGGTTAACATGCGCCGTACGTTGCGCATTTGGCCAAGACAGCGCCCGACCGGTTCACGCTCTGTCAGGGGGGCCGCGTGTATCTCCTCTCTGCTCAAGGCCCAGCACTCAGAGGAGAGAGAGATGTCCGACCCTTTTGCCAATCGCATGCGCAGCCCGGCCGATCCCGCGGTGACGGTGTTCGACATCACTCCGGATGACGGGGCTGACCTGGCACAGCCGACCACGGCTTTGAATGTGCAAACACCCGGCCGGGTGCACATCACCACGGTCGACGGCTCGGAAGGGACGATCAGTGTCTATCCGGGCCACACCATCGCCATTCGCGTCGCCCGGGTCTGGCAGACCGGGACGACGGCGACGGGGATCACGGGCCTGGCCTGATCGCTCAGGCCAGTGCTGGCGGTCTCAGAAGCCCATGCGGCGCATCGGGCCGATGACACGGCGGTGCAGGATGGGTGGCAACACGTCTTTCAGCAGCCGATGACGCCGCCCGCGCGCCTCGCTGGCATCTGAACTGCCGGGGCGTGGCTTGAAGATCGTGGTATGGGCGACGCGGCTGTCATCCCATGTGGCCGTATAGTAATACAGCGCAATGGACTGACGCGGCAGACCCTCGGGGTGGTTCACCGGCTCGGGGTTGCCGTGCCAGGTGTCGGACCCGGTCGAGAAGCAGCACATCCGGTTTTCGGTCGGCGCAAAGCTTGCGACCTTCTTTTCCATCGGCTTGTCCCAAACCTCGAACGAGCCGCCCCATTCTTCTTTCCAGGGCGGGTTGAGGTAGATCAGCATGTTCAGCCGGCGTTCCAGCTGCATCTGCTTGTGGACGTTGAAGTCGGCATGGATGTTCAGGTAGCCGCCGTTCAGCGTTTTGTGGATGCCGGCGCCGATGAAATACGGATCGGGGATCAGCCCCTTGATGCCGGTCATTTCCTCGAGAAACAGGATGAAGGGCCGGGAGTTGAAGAGATAGAACAGGTTGCGGGTATATTGCGGCAACCGGTCCGGGTTGTACTGCGATTTCAGCTTCTCTTCGGCGGCATCAAAGCTGCGCTGCGCATCCGGCAGGCTCGCCAGATCCGCGCGCACCTGGTCGATGACTTCCATCGGCAGGAAGTTGTCGAGGCAGATGTGGTGATAAGGCTCGGCGCTTTGGTACTTGTCGGCGTATTTCGCGCCGGTTTCCTTGGCCACTGACGTATCGAAGGTCAGCTGATTCGGATCGATAGAGCAAATTGCAGTCATAACTTAAACACTCATTGCAGACATCTTGAGATTGGCTAACGCCGCCATGGCATGTTTCCAAGCCTCAATGCTGCAAACGCAGCAAATCGTCTCGGAATGGGGTCAAAAATAGCGCAGGTTCCGGGAAATTGCACGCGATTTCCCGGCTTTGACTTGTCTGACGCCGCGCTTCCGGCGATGCCATCGGTCGTGGTTTCTGTATGGTTTTGCGATGAGTTCTGCTTCAACCCCCTTGTTGTTCGTTTTCGGCGCGCTGCGCTCTGGCACCACGCTGCTCAGGCTGATGCTGCGCCACCACGCCGAGATCCAGTCACCCGGTGAGGCGGACTTCCTGTTCGACCATGTCACCCGCACAGACGCAGGCTGGCAGTACGACATCGAGGCGCTGGAGCGCGATCGTATTTTCTGGGCAAAAGACGTGGCTCTGCGCCCCGGCACGCAAGGCCAGGACCTGGCCGATGGGCTGGTGGCGGATCTGGCCGCGCTGAAGCCGGGCATGCTCAGCCTCAACATTCACCGCAACGCCCCGAAGATGGTCGATCTCTTCCCCGAGGCAAAGATCATCCATCTGTTGCGCGACCCGCGCGATGTGGCGCGGTCGTCCATCGGCATGGGCTGGGCCGGGAACAGCTATTTCGGGGTCGATCACTGGATCGATACGGAAGCGGGCTGGGACAAGGCGGCGGTCAATCCGGACAATGTCCTGACCGTGCGCTTCGAAGAGCTGATGGCCGATCTTGAACCGCAGCTGACCCGCATCTGCCATTTCCTCGGGCTCGCATTCGACCCGGCGATGCTGAAATACTATGAGAACACGACATACGGGCCGCCGGATCCGAAGATCGCGCAAAAATGGCGGGACAAGGCATCGGCTCGCGAGATCGCACTGGTTGAGGGGCGCTGTGGCGCGCTTCTGACAGCCCGCGGCTATGAACCGCTCGGCGATCCTGCGACACCCGGGTCTCTGGAACTGGCGCGCCTGCGCTTCGAGAGCCGCCGGA
>JBCAZI010000233.1:0-2582 GCA_038533095.1 Pseudomonadota bacterium | reverse complement strand
TAGATAAAGACCAGCGTGATCGCGGGGAACATGAAGAGGATGAACACCCGCACCACGTCTGATCCGACAAAGAACAGCACGGCTTTGTAGGTCGCGGTCATCGGCGTGTCTTTGTCCAGACTGTTGATAATGAATAGGTTCATCCCCACCGGCGGCGTGATCAACCCCACCTCAACCACGATCAGCACCATGATCCCGAACCAGATCGCCAGTTCCTCGGTCGTCATGCCAAACTCCAGGCCGGAAATGACGGGCCAGAAGATCGGGACGGTCAGCAGGATCATCGACAGGCTGTCCATCAGGCAACCCAAGATCAGGTAGAAGACAAGGATCAACACCATCACGGTCCATGGGCTGAACCCCTGCATGGTCACCCAGGTCGACAATTCCTGTGGCACTTGGGTCAGCGCCAGAAACCCGTTGTAAAAACCCGCCCCCAGTACGATGAAAAAGATCATGCCTGTGCCAGTGGCGGTTTCCGTGATGCTTTGGCGGAAAACCCGCGAATTCAGTGATCCCGAAAGCAGCGCGATCAGCCCGGTGCCCATCGCCCCCACAGCGGCCCCTTCGGTAGGTGTGAACCAGCCGGTGTAGATACCGCCGACGACCAAACCAAATACGATCAACACCGGCCAGACCGCGCCCAAGGCTTTGAACCGCCTGCCGTAATCCAACCTTGCACGTGTACCCGCCTGATCGGGGTAGAGGCGTACGTAGATCGCAATCGTCAGCATATAGCCCAAGGCGGCCAACAAGCCGGGGATGAAGGCCGCGGCGAAAAGCTTGGCGATGTTTTGTTCGGTCAGGATCGCATAGATCACCAAGATCACCGAAGGGGGGATCAGGATACCCAGCGTCCCACCTGCGGCCAGTGTCGCCGTGGAAAACCCGCCCGAATAGCCGTATTTGCGCAGTTCCGGCAAAGCAACCTTGCCCATCGTTGCCGCAGTCGCCAGCGACGACCCGCAGATCGCCCCAAACCCTGCACAGGCCCCAACAGCGGCCATCGCCATACCGCCCTTGCGGTGGCCCAACCAAGCCTCTGCCGCCTTGAACAGCGATTGCGAAGTGCCGGAATAGGTTGCGAATTGTCCCATCAGCAGGAACATCGGGATGATCGACAGGTTGTAGTTGGAAAAGGTCGAAAACACCTCGGACTTCAACCGCGCCATGAAGACGGTCGTCCCATCCGTGGCGAGCCACAGCCCGCCAATCCCGCAGAGCAGCATCGCCAGCCCGATGGGCGCGCGCAGAAAGATCAGTAGCAAGAGGAAGGGAAAGGACAAATAGCCCAGCGCGAGGTCGGTCATAGGCTGCGCTGACCTGTCAAGCGCATCGCGGCGCAGTAAATGCTGACGATACTGGCGCTGATTGCCGCCAAAAGACTGGCTGCATAGGCCCACCAGATTGGGAATTGGATCAGATAGGTTGTTTCGCCATAGCGCATCTTGTCTTGCATGCCGACGAACAGCCGCCATGTGATCAGGACGATGATCAAGGCCATCACGACGCTCCAAAACGTCGAAAGCGCGCCGCTGGTGCGCGGGCCCATCGCCTTGGCGAAGACATCTACCTTGGCATGCGCGCCGTTCAATTGGGTCAGCGGCAGAAAGGCAAAAATGGCAAAGGCGACGCCCGCTTCGACCAATTCAAAATCACCCAGGATGGGCCCGACACCCCGCGCGATTAACCATTCGCCTGCCCCGCCAATCCAACCGGAAAAGGCCAGATCGCTGAGCTCGCGCCCACTGACGCTGATGCAGACCATCACCACCACCAGACACAGCACCACACCGCCCAAAAGCGCCATGATCTGCGCAAGCCTTTGGATCGCGGTGTGCAGCATCGCCGGGACCTAGTTTCCGGCTGCGTGTTTGGCGATCAATGCCACGGCATCATCATAGATCCCCTGCCCGTCCAGGCCTGCCGCCGTGGCTTCGGCAATCCAATTGTCGATGGTGCTTTGGCTGGCCGCACGCCATGCGGCAACCTGGGCCTCATCCAGCGTGATGATGGTATTGCCGCGCTCTTCGGCCATGGCGCGCCCCGGTGCGTCATCATTCTGCTGTGTGCGTCCGGCAAAGGCGGAAAACTCCAGACCAGAGTTGGCATCAATCACCGCCTGCAAATCCGCTGGCAGCGCATCATAGGCGTCCTGGTTCATCGCCATGATAAAGGCGAGCGTATAAAGCGCATTGCCGGGAAACTCGGTATGATAAGAGACCAGTTCCTGCACTTTCAGTGCGGGTACAACCTCCCACGGGATAACGGCGCCGTCGATCACGCCGCGCGATAGTGCCTCTGGCACCGCAGGCACGGGCATGCCCACGGATGTCGCCCCCAATTCGGTGAACATGGTGGTCGTGGTCCGCGATGGCGCGCGCAGTTTCAACCCGCGCAAGTCAGCCACGTCGGTGATGGGACGGTTGGCATGGATCACACCCGGGCCATGCACCCAAAGGCCCAGCGGTTTAAAATCGGCAAAGTCGGTGTCCATCATCCGCTTTTCGGCCAATTCCCAATCTGGTGGGCCTATGCAGCCAGTCTTTTGGCGGCAATCAGCGCCAGTATCGTCAGCATTT
>JBCAZI010000232.1:0-2604 GCA_038533095.1 Pseudomonadota bacterium | reverse complement strand
TTGGCCACGCTGGCGCCCACCGCGCCCACCTTTGGATGCGCGTCCAGATACCCGGCCAGCACATCGACCGCCTCATTGTCGAGCCAGGCGTCGGGGTTCAGAAGAAAGGCGTAATCCGGTGGGGTCTCGCGCGCGGCCAGCGCGTGCAGGACCAGGTTGTTGCCCCGCCCAAAGCCGTGATTGGTGTCCTCGAGCCACAGCGTGACCCGGTCGCCCCAGCCCTCGCCCGCCGCGCGGAACCGCTCGGCATCATCGCCCGGTGAGGCATTGTCGACCAGATGGACCTCGACCGTGCGGCCCCCGTGGTTGCGCGCCAGAACACTCTCGACCGATTGGATCGCAAGATCCGCTGTGCCGTAGTTCACGATGATAACGGCGACACTCATGAGGCAGAGACCTTTTGTTGGCGCCGTGTGTTCAGGGCGCGAAAGACCAATCCGGGCAGGATGGCAAAACAGGCCGCATAGCGGGCGGCCAGACGTCTGGGGTTGCTCAGAAGCCGCCAGACCCATTCCAGCGCCAGACGGCGCACCCAGGCGGGCGCGCGGGTTTGCGTGCCGGCGATGAAATCAAGGCTGGCGCCAATCGACAGAAACCCGGTCGCAGGCAGCGCGGCCTGCGCGCGGGCGGCAAACCGTTCCTGTTTTGGGGCGCCAAGGGCCAGATAGACCAGGCGCGCGCCGCTGTGCCGGATCGCCTCGATCGCATCGGCGGCCCCCTCGCCATCGGGGTCAAACCCCATGGGCGGGGCCAGCGTCAGTACGATGTTCAACCCGGGATATTGCGCGGCCATGGCTTTGGCGGCGGTTTCCAAAGCGTCGTCGGTCGCACCGAAAAGCGCCACCGGCGTGCCTGTCTCGGCGGCAACAGCCGCCACCGGGCCCACCAGATCCGATCCGGTCACCAGTTCGACGTCCTTCTGCCCGGCCAACCGCGACAGCCAGACAATGGGATTGCCATCCGCCGAGACATGGCTTTGGGCGGCATAGGCTTGGCGAAAGGCAGGATCGCGGGCCAGCTTGACCACATGGTCGAGATTGAGCGTGGCAACGGAAAACCCCTGCCCTGCCTCAAAGCGGGCGCGCAGGTCTGCCAAAAGGGCCGATTGGTTCGGCACAGTGATGGCGATCTGGCCATTTTGAAGCCCGGGGTTGGTCCAATTCATCATAGTAGGGAAAGGCTATCAGACTCACGACAAGAAACACGTTGACCCCCGCCGGAGGTCTATACGCGCTCCTGCGCCCTTTGTCAGTCATCTTCCTGTGGTGGTCGGCGATATGTGGCTGAGGAAGCACGCGCCTGCCTGTGCTCACGGCAAGATGACCAGCAAACGCTGTGTTTGGGTGCGAAATTCTGCTAAACGCAAGGTTTGTTGCCGTGTGTAATGGGTCTGCCATGACGAGTACCAATTTCGACACCCGCCTGACCGGAGCCAGTTGGCTGTCTCCTGGCCTGTTCTGGCTGCTGGTCGCCGTCGTTGGCGCGGCCGTGTTTTTTGCCGATGGGCTGGATGCGCTGCTGACCGCCTGGTCGCTGCCGGAATACTCCCACGGCCCCCTGATCCCGATCCTCTCCGGGCTGCTCTTTCTGCGTCAGCTCAAGGAATACCCCATCGATCCGGGCCCCAAGCGCAACCGCTGGGTCGGCGTCACCGTGATCGTGGTCGCCCTGATGCTGGCGACGCTGGGCAAATTGTCGAACATCTCGGACCTGGTGGCCTATGCCACCATCCTCTGGGTGGGTGGCATCCTTCTGGTCAGCTTCGGCTGGGCCACCGGCAAGCATTTCTGGCCGCCTGTGCTGCATCTCGTCTATATGCTGCCGCTCCCCGGCGTGATCTATTACAAGATGACCACCTGGCTTCAGTTCATCTCGTCTGAACTGGGGGTCTATTTCCTCAGATTACTCTCTATTCCAGTGTTTTTGGACGGAAACATCATTGATCTGGGCATCACGAAACTGCATGTGGCCGAGGCCTGTTCGGGGCTCAGATACCTCTTCCCGATCCTGTCTTTCAGCTACATCTTCGCGGTCCTCTACAAGGGGCCGATGTGGCACAAGGCAGTGCTGCTCATATCCGCCGCCCCGATCACCGTCTTCATGAACTCGGTCCGGATCGCGGTGGCGGGCGTCATCGTGCAGTACTGGGGCCTCGACTGGCTGGAAGGCTTCACCCATTTCTTCGAAGGCTGGGTGATCTTCATCGCCTGCATCCTGCTGCTCTTTGCGCTGGCCCGCATCATGCTCTTTTTCAATGCCCGCAAGATGGGGCTGGCCGAAGCGCTGGACCTGGAGACCGACGGTCTGGGCACCCAGGCCGCGCGGCTGCGCTTTGTGCGACCCTCAGCCGCGATGATCACCGCGGCGGTTCTGATGATGGGCGCGGCCATTGGCTGGCAGGCGATGCCGGATCGGGCCTCGACGGATGTCTCGCGCGACAGTTTCGCCCTCTTCCCGCGCCGCTTTGGCGACTGGGAACAGGTGGGCACCAAACGTCGGCTCTCGGTCGATGTGGCGCAAACGCTGGGCGCGGATGATTACCATTCGATCACCTTGCAACGTGCGGCCTCGGAGCCCACGGTCGAGTTCTTCTCGGCCTGGTAT
>JBCAZI010000231.1:0-2636 GCA_038533095.1 Pseudomonadota bacterium | reverse complement strand
AGCGGGATCGCTGTGGGGATGGCGACGAATATTCCCCCGCATAACTTGCATGAGTTGATCGATGCTTGCCTGCATCTGATCAAAACGCCGGACGCCCGCGACGATACTTTGCTGAACTACATTCCCGGTCCCGATTTCCCGACCGGTGGCGTGATCGTGGAGCCGAAAGAGAATATCGCCGAAGCCTATCGCACAGGGCGCGGCGCCTTCCGTCTGCGTGCCAAATGGGAGGTTGAGGATCTGGGGCGTGGTCAGTGGCAGGTTGTTGTCACCGAGATCCCTTATCAGGTCCAGAAATCCAAGCTGATCGAGAAACTGGCCGAGGTGATCCAGCTGAAGAAGGTCCCGCTTTTGGCCGATGTCCGCGATGAGAGCGCCGATGACATTCGCGTTGTGCTGGAACCCCGCGCCAAAACCGTCGACCCAGAGGTGATGATGGGCATGCTGTTCCGCAATTCCGATCTGGAAACGCGGTTCAGTCTGAACATGAACGTATTGATCGACGGGCTGACGCCCAAGGTCTGTTCGCTGAAAGAAGTGCTGCGCGCCTTCCTTGAACATCGCCGTGATGTGTTGGTCCGCCGCAGCAAGTACCGGTTAGAAAAGATCGACCACCGTTTGGAAGTGCTGGAAGGCTTTATCATCGCCTTTCTGCACCTGGACCGTGTCATCGACATTATTCGCTATGACGACGACCCTAAGAAAGCCTTGATGGTCGAAGATTGGGCGCAGGATCACGTGCGTGCCACATCTGAGGCCGATTATCGTTCTCCTATCGTGCCCGGTGCCGATCCAGAGGTATCACTGTCTGAAATTCAGGCAGAGGCCATCCTAAACATGCGCCTGCGGTCCTTGCGCCGTCTGGAAGAGCTGGAACTGATCGCTGAGCGTGACGCTTTGATGGAAGAACGCGCGGGGATCGAGGACCTGCTGGAAAGCGATGACCTGCAATGGGCCAAGATCGCCGAGCAGTTGCGCGAAACCCGCAAGGTCTTTGGCCGCGACAGCGACGGCGGTGCGCGACGGACCCAGTTTGCCGAAGCCGCCGAAGTGGTAGAAGTCCCGCTTGAGGCGATGATTGAGCGGGAGCCGATTACGGTGGTCTGCTCGCAAATGGGCTGGGTGCGGGCGATGACGGGTCATATCGACCTGACGCGCGAGCTTAAGTTCAAGGACGGCGATGGGCCGCGCTTTATCTTCCACGCGGAAACCACCGACAAACTGCTGGTCTTTGGGGCGAATGGCCGGTTCTATACCGTCAGCGCAACCAACCTGCCCGGTGGGCGGGGCATGGGTGAACCGCTGCGTCTGATGATTGACCTGCCCAATGATGTCGAGATCGTCGATTTCCTGATCCACAAGCCAGGTGAGAAATTGCTGGTCGCATCCGCGGAAGGCAACGGATTCATCGTGCCTGAGGAAGAGGTCGTCGCACAGACCCGTGCAGGCAAGCAGGTGCTGAACGTTAAAGAAACCGTCGCAAAGGTCTGTACGCGCGTGGCCGGGGATCATGTGGCGGTGGTCTCGGAAAACGCCAAGTTGCTGGTCTTTGAATTGGGCGAATTGCCAGTGATGGGCCGCGGTAAAGGCGTGCGCATCCAGAAGTACAAAAAGGCCGCGGGCCGTCAGGGAACTTTGGAATTGGACGGTGGATTGTCAGACCTGACCACATTCACATGGGAAGAAGGGCTGTCATGGCCCATGGGCGGCGGCAAAACCCGCACAGAGCCTGACATGACCGACTGGAAGGGCGCGCGCGCCGGGGTTGGCAAGCGCCCGCCTTATGGGTTCCCGAAAAACAACCGTTTCAGTTAGCGGTGCTGATCTACCAGGATCGGGTTGCCGTCCGGGTCAAGGATTACAAAACTCGCGGGACCGCTGGTGTTTTCATCAGCCTCTGTGATGAAGTCCACGCCTGCATCTTTCAGCTTTTTCTGCAAAACGCGCACATCATCAAACGCGTCCAATTCTTGAATGTTCTGATCCCAACCGGGATTAAAGGTCAGTGTATTGGCCTCCAACATCCCGGCAAACAGGCCAATCACCGTCTCGTCGTTCCGCAGGATCAGCCATCCTTGCGCTTCGTCACCACCAAAGGGTTCGAACCCAAGCTTTGCGTAAAAGGCTTTGGATACAGCAATGTCTTTGACGTTCAGGCTTAGCGAAAATGCACCAAGTTTCATGTGCGTCTCCTTTCGAATAATAGCACAAGGATAACACAGAAGTGGTCTGGCGCGCGATCTATCTGCCGCCATATCTGATGGCGCTGGGAAAAAAGTGGCTTTCGGCTTCTGTTCCGCAAAGCCAAGGCTTGATTTCCATCCCGTTTCCCAATACATCGCCCGCGATGTTGGACCGGGCCGCTTTTGGCCCCTCAAAAATTAAGGGCCCTGCGATATGGCTAAGGAAAAGTTTGAACGTAATAAGCCGCACGTGAACATTGGTACGATTGGCCATGTTGACCACGGCAAGACGACGCTGACAGCGGCGATCACGAAGTACTTTGGTGACTTCCAGGCCTATGACCAGATCGATGGTGCACCTGAGGAAAAGGCACGTGGGATCACCATTTCCACTGCGCACGTGGAATATGAGACAGAGACACGTCACTACGCGCACGTCGACTGCCCCGGCCA
>JBCAZI010000230.1:0-2639 GCA_038533095.1 Pseudomonadota bacterium | reverse complement strand
AAGGTTTTCATCTACAAAGGTGAGATCATGGAGCACGATCCATCTGCGCACGACCGCAAACATGCTGAGCTGCAAGAGGGCGCTGTCCCTCGCGGCCCACGCCGCTAAGGAGGGCAGGATATGCTGCAACCAAAGCGTACAAAACACCGCAAGCTGCACAAAGGCCGCATCAAGGGTCTGGCAAAGGGCGGGTCTGACCTGAACTTTGGCACTTACGGCCTGAAGGCGCTTGAGCCTGAGCGGGTCACCGCCCGTCAGATCGAAGCCGCACGTCGTGCCATGACGCGTCACATGAAGCGTCAGGGTCGCGTCTGGATCCGTATCTTCCCCGATGTGCCTGTCACATCAAAGCCCATCGAAGTGCGTATGGGTAAAGGTAAAGGCTCCATTGATTTCTGGGCATGCAAGGTCAAACCCGGCCGCGTGATGTTCGAAATCGATGGCGTGGCTGAGCCGATTGCGCGTGAGGCCCTGCGCCTAGCTGCGATGAAGCTGCCGATCAAGACACGGACGGTTGTTCGCGAAGATTGGTAAGTAGGTGTCGGGGTGAACCCCGACCTACGCTCGAGATTGAAGAAGCCCCTGCCGAGAGATTGGTGGGGGCTTTTTGTTCAATATAACGAGATTGGAAGGCCTGATTCGAAGTTGCGAGAGTTGAATACGGTTAGCCCACCACCGCTAGTTTGCGTTTTCGACGCACGTTTCAAAGGCGCGGCTCTTTACAACATCGCGTATCGGCACGGTAAAGCCATCAACACGGATCAGGCACATCGCAGTACGCTCGCTTGGCAGAGTATCGAGATCGGCAAAGTCATCACCGAGAATGAGCATTAGTCCCGATACCTCCGGTAAACGATGGCACATCTCGCCTAAACCACAGATCTGATCCATTGCTTTCAATTGAAGCTGTTGCGCAATTCTTCCGTAGACAGCTGCGCGTTCTTCATCCTGCGACATGGCCAATTTGATTGAAGCCACCATGGCTACATCCAGTGCGGATGCAAGAACTTCCCACGGATCACCTTTGCGGACGGCAATGTTCATATTTACCAGCGCGCTCAGTGCGCTATCTCGGCCAGAATTTCGTTCTAATCTGAAGAGAAATACATCGTCGGTTTCGTGTGAGTTGCGGAGCAAGAAATTCTCAATTGCATGACAGTCTTGCAATTCAGGTCGATCTGTTAAGTCCGAGATACGACTGGAGCTGAAGCTTTCAGATCGATCCGCCAATTCTGAGTCGTAACGAGACCGCAGAAACCACATGAACGGCCCACATGCCCGCACAGTCTCAAAGATACGGGGGCCATTGTTGATCTCGGAGTTGGCCGGAATGGGCATTAGAAGAACAATCGTGAGTGCCCAAAGTCTGATAATCATTGCATATTCCCGGGAGCTTATGTGTCGCACGCCGTGGCGTTAAGTCAACTCTCCCCCAGCGTGCAATCAAGACTCGCCAACATGCGGTCCTCTTGATTGATACCTTGCGCCGACGCGTGCTTGGTGTTTCTGGTGGGTCACATTGCCCACTCACCACCTCGACTTCTTTGCTTTGCTCTCCAGACCACAGAAGCGACTGGACCTTTTGTACCTGCCGTGGTTTCCATCGACCCGCCGTAGGGCTCTCTGACACATCATCACAAGGGTCAACTTCAAGATGTATTGGAATCCTCGTTCTTGGAAACGACTTGTCAGACAATGGATTGCTGGCCGTCAGTTCGGAGATCATGTTCTGGCGACGCGGTTGTTGGATGACCCAACCGTTATCTATCTTAAGGAATGGTCGTTGTTTGTAGTGGGCCCTAACAACAAACGGATCTCACTTAATCCAGTTGTCTGGCGAAATGCGCACCTTAATGTCACCTGGCTTGTCACCGTATCTTGGTCAATCAATACGAAATGGCATGCTTTACGTTTTAAGAGAGCGCGAAACGCCATCTTAGCGGCCGCGCCACGGCACCGGATGATCGTTGTTGCCAATACCCCCGAAGAAGACACATTTCTGCAGGAGTTTGGTCTTGAAACGCTGCTGGCCAATCAAAATCAATTCTCTGATCCCAACACTTTCCAGCCAATACGGGATCTTGCACAGCGTCCCTTTGATGCGATCTACAACGCGCGGTTCCTACCATATAAGCGGCATGATCTCGCAGAGGCTGTCCCGCGCCTTTCTTTGCTTGGGTATTCCTTTGACACGCCAGAGTTCGCCCGGATCAAGGCCAAGTTTACGGATGCCCATTTTGCCAACGACGTTGATGGGGAATTCCGCCGTCTCTCCCACGTTGACGTCAATGATGCCTTGAACCAAGCACGGGTGGGTCTTTGTCTGTCAGAGACCGAGGGTGCTATGGCCGCTGCTGTTGAGTATCTGCTGGCTGGGCTGCCCGTTGTGACAACACCCAGCGAGGGTGGACGCGATGTGTTTTTTGATGATCGGTTCGTGCGGGTTGCAGCACCTGATCCGGACGCGGTGGCACATGCTGTCCAATCGTTGTGTGACGAGAAGATTTCGCCGGCGTTCATCCGCGAGGAGACGCTGAAAAAGATCGACGCGGCCAATCAAACGTTCTTCGATGATCTGTCGCAGATAGTCGGTGTTTCAAGCGAAGAAATCGGACGATTGTTTCGGGAACGGCTCAGCC
>JBCAZI010000229.1:0-2660 GCA_038533095.1 Pseudomonadota bacterium | reverse complement strand
TCCTGATCGTCCTGATGAACCTGGTTGCCGATATTCTTTACGGCGTCCTTGACCCGAGGATCCGCTATGACTGATATTTCTGTCTCCGAAAGCAAACCCGAAGCCATCGAGAAGCCACGCAATCAATGGCTGGATGTCTGGGACCAGTTTCGTTCGCACAAAGGTGCTATGGCCGGGTTGATCTTTTTGGTCTTCATTACAGTTTTCTGCGCATTTGGTCCCATGGTCTGGGACGTGGACCCCGGCAAGCTGGATATCCGCAACAAGGACGTGCGTCCGATCTATACCGCGATCTGGGATGGTGATGCGAAGGTCAGCTGGGCACGCCCCATGGGCACCGACCATCTGGGCCGGGATATCATGGCTAATATCATGCAAGGCGGGCGGATTTCGCTGGCTGTAGGCTGGACCGCGATGGTCCTGGCGATCCTGATCGGCACACTCGTTGGCGTATTGTCGGGGTACTTCAAACGTCTGGACTGGGGGTTGATGCGCTTTACCGATTTGGTGTTGTCCTTGCCTATTCTGCCGCTGTTGCTGGTCATGATGCTACTGTTCCGCGACCCGCTGCGCGCAGCCTTTGGACCTGAGACTGGGATATTTATCCTGATCGTGATCGGCATTGGGATCACATCCTGGATGCAGACTGCACGGATCGTGCGTGGCGACGTAATGGCGTTGAAAGAGCGCGAATTTGTGCTGGCGGCCCGTTCCATCGGCACGCCGCCACGGCGGATGATCACGCGGCACGTGCTGCCCAATGTGCTGTCGCCCATCATGGTGTCGGCGACTTTGGGCTTGGCGACCGCGATTATTACTGAGAGTGCTTTGTCCTTCCTTGGCCTTGGCTTCCCTTCCGATTTCCCCACGTGGGGCAAGATCCTCTTTGATAGCGTCGACCGGATGACTGCCTTCCCTGAGCGGGTGCTTTGGCCCGGTCTGGCAATTTCGCTCACCGTTTTGGCGGTGAACTATATCGGTGACGGGTTGCGCGATGCGCTTGATCCGCGGATCAGGGGGCTCTGACAAAAGAAAAGCCCCGCTCACAGGAGCGGGGCCTTTTTGTTGTAAGGTGGATCACGATCCACCTTACCTGTCTCATCAGTCGATCTTCGGCAGCAGCTCGTCCAAAGACTTTTTCGCGTCGCCGTAGAACATCCGCGTGTTGTCCTTGAAGAACAGCGGGTTCTCGATACCCGAATACCCAGTCCCCTGCCCCCGCTTGGACACAAACACCTGCTTGGCCTTCCAGCATTCCAGAACGGGCATCCCTGCAATCGGGCTATTCGGATCATCCTGTGCGGCTGGGTTCACAATGTCATTGGAGCCGATCACGATGGCCACATCCGTATCCGGGAAGTCCTCGTTGATCTCGTCCATTTCCATCACAATGTCATAGGGCACTTTCGCTTCAGCCAAGAGCACGTTCATGTGACCGGGAAGACGCCCTGCAACCGGGTGGATCGCAAAGCGCACGTTCTTGCCCTTGGCGCGCAGCTTACGCACCAGTTCTGACACGGCCTGCTGCGCCTGTGCCACCGCCATGCCGTAGCCTGGGATGATGATGACGCTATCTGCCTCATTCAGCGCATTGGCCACGCCATCTGCATCAATTGCCACCTGCTCGCCCTCGACCGCCATCTGCTCACCCGCAGGGCCGCCAAAGCCGCCGAGGATCACGCTGACGAAAGACCGGTTCATCGCCTTACACATGATGTAGGATAGGATCGCACCGGAAGAGCCGACAAGCGCACCCACAACGATCAACAGATCATTGCCAAGGCTGAAACCAATCGCTGCCGCCGCCCAACCGGAGTAGCTGTTCAGCATGGAGACGACGACGGGCATATCCGCCCCGCCAATGCCCATGATCAGGTGATACCCGATAAAGAGGCCGGCAAGCGTCAGCAGAACCAGCGCCCAAGAGCCGCTGCCGCCCATATAGACGAAGAGCAGCAAGACTGACAGTGCTGCGGCACCAGCGTTCAGGAAGTGACCGCCGGGCAGTTTCTTGGCGCCAGTGTCAACCTTGAAGGGCAACAGGCTGGAATTGCCCGCCAGCTTTGCATAGGCGATCACAGAGCCAGTAAATGTCACCGCACCAATCCAGATACCCAAGACCAGCTCAACCCGCAAGATGCTGATCTCAACGCTGGATTTCTTGGCGATTAGCTGACCAAAGGCGCTAAGGCCTTCATAGGCCTCTTTCGGCAGGCCGATGGCCGTAATCCCATCCGGGCCAACGGCACCTAGCACCTGACCATTGGCCTCGTAGAGCGCGGCCATATTGTTGATCATGATGTCCGCGTTGAAACCAACGAAGACAGCAGCCAGACCCACCATAGAGTGCATGATTGCCACCAGTTCGGGCATCTGCGTCATCTCGACCTTAGTGGCCAGTTGATAGCCAACCAAACCACCCAGACCGATCAGCAGAACCGACAGCAGGCCAAGGCCCGAACCGGGGCCAACCAGCGTGGCGAAAACCGCAAGCGCCATACCTGCGATGCCGTACCAGACGGCCCGCTTGGCACTTTCCTGACCGGACAGACCACCCAGTGACAGGATGAAAAGGACCCCAGCGACCACATAGGCCGCGATTGTGAATGCGTTATCCATTGCCCTGCCCCTTTAAGACTTTTGGAACATGGCGAGCATGC
>JBCAZI010000228.1:0-2706 GCA_038533095.1 Pseudomonadota bacterium | reverse complement strand
CCGCGGCGCGCAGAGACCGAAACGTGGTTAACAGACAGGGAAACAAGCAGTTCAGCGCGATATGCATCCCGTACAGATGCCGTACAGAACCCGTATGTACAGCTGTACGCGCCGCGAGCGATTAACGGACCGCGCGGGGCGAAGTGTTGAAAATGCGTTAATCTTCGTGACGGGTGAGGATCACCTGATGGGCCAGCGGGACCAATGCAGGCCTATCCTGCGCCGGGTCACAGCGGCGATCCGCCTCATGCGTCAGGCGGGTGATCAGATCGGTCGGAATCTCTGCAAACGGGCGCGGCGCGCAGGGCGGTCTGGTGGTCTTTGTCTCTTTGGTGTCGGTCATGGGTTCCCCCCCGGGCGGTGATAGCTGCGACCGGGTTAGCAGATCAGCCCCCACAACCGTGAGGGGAAGGTGGCGTAGCTTTTCCCCCAATGACGTGGGGTCATTTGGGGTGCGGTGCGTTGAGGATGCGTTAACCATGGTGGGCGATGATGGCCCATGTCGCGTTACCGCCGTCCCCAGCGCCCCGGTGCCACAGTGTTTTTTACGGTGAACTTGGCGGACCGGTCTTCGGTGTTGTTGGTGGAGCGGGTTGATGTTTTGCGGGACGCGGTGCGACAGACGCGTTTGCAACGTCCGTTCAAGATTGATGCATGGGTTGTCTTGCCGGACCATATGCATTGTGTGTGGACGTTACCGGAAGGTGATGCCGATTACGCAAAACGCATGGGTGCCATCAAAGGACGGTTCACGCAGATGATCGGTAGGTCGGGGTTCTCCCCGACGCCCACAGTAAACAACAAGCACGGTGTTGTCGGTGGCAGGGTCAGAGTCGGGGAGAACCCCGACCTACGTGCGGAAGTGCCGATTTGGCAAAAGCGGTTTTGGGGTGCGCGCCGTCTTGGAAATGGTCCAGTGGACCATTTCAGGCGTGCACGGGCGGAGCCCCGGCGGCGAAGCCGATCACATCCGCGACGACCGGGATTTTGCGGCGCATGTGGCGTATTGTTGGGACAATCCGGTCAAGCACGGGTTGGTCGCGGATGTCCGCGATTGGCCGTATTCGTCATGGCATCGGGATTGTGGTGATGTTGGGACCGTGGGGCGGGGGGTGAGCGCCGTATTGGAAACGGTCCAGTGGACCGTTTCAGGCGTGAACGGGCAGAGCCCCGACTTTCCCCGCCGATCCGGTGGGTGATGCGAGGTGTTAGGGTGTGTGTCGGGGCAGGCCCCGGACTACGGCTTGCTGAGCAATCCCCACACTGCAGGCGGCTTTTGACCGGAACAAAGAGACTCGTCAGCGGAAATTTGCGCAATATGTGCAAAAATAACACATTTTAAATGCTAAAAATGCGCATTTTTGTTGATACAAAATTAATAAATGTGTAAAACAATAGCCAGGGTCGGCAAGAACCCAACTGAGGAACCTATAGCGGCAGCCAACAACGGAACCATGACGCGACTTTTGTCCCGTCCTCTGGAAAAAGCTCCGCCCTATAAAGGTAGGAGCTTGAGGGCGTCGCTAGTTGCGAGGAGCGATCTATGACGCAAAAACGACTAACTTTAGCATTTCCCGAGCGGACCATCGAAAGACTAGAACACCTAAAGGACCTTACCTCAGCAAGCTCAGCGACAGACGTCGTGCGAGATGCAATCATGGTGTATGAGTCCATTGCCAAGCACTTAACTAACGGTGTTTCTTTTCATGCCCGCAAGCCCAGTGGTGAATTGGTGGAAGTGGAATTCATGATAGATGTACCACGGCAAGAGCTACGATTAGTTAAGTAAAGAAAGGGCCGCAGAATTCTGCGGCCCTTTTTATTCATAACACATGAACCTTGCTGACCGTGCGCCCCAGCCGCTACAACGACAGAAATACCCAGCTTACAAAGCACCCCCCAACAATTGTAGCAAACAAAGTCACCCCAAAAAGGGTGAAAATGTCATTGATGAGGTCTCTTCTGTCTTTAACGACACGAACCTGAATAATATCAATATCATCCTGATCCTCGCCCACCTTCAATGAACCAGTCTTTTTACCTAACTCAGTCAAGTCAAAGAACTCCATTGCCTAACAAGCAATCACCTGCCTCAGTCGCAGCGACGCGGATTCACCCCTGCAAGATTTTACTACATTAGTGAGGCGCAATTTTCAACAAAAATGTGATCATTTTGCGCATTTTTTCTGCAGTTAATCCGCTACCCAATAATCCCTTCAAACTCCCGCCATTCCCCTTTGGACATGCCAGAGGTCTCTTGTGTCACCTCTTCACCTTTAAGCATACGTCGCACGCAGTCAATCGCCTTAGACGAGAGTGTGGCGCCGCCCATGCGGTAGTCCTCAAACGCGCCATAGGCGGCGGGCACCCAGTCGGCGACGACTTTGCAGATTTCCTCGGCATAGACCCGGATTTCGTATTGCGCGTGGCTGTCGGCGCGTAGGCGCAGGAAGTGGAAGAGGTTGTGCAGGTCCACCTTCCAGTACCATTGCGTATAGACATTGGCGGGCAGGTTCATGCGGGCGAGTTCGCGGGCGAGGCCTTGTTGACCATCGTCGCTGATCATCTCGGCGTAGTGGTCATAGCAGCGCGCGGCGTCGCCTTTGAGGTATTCCAGCACGCGGGCCGCTTCGTCCCCTGTCAGTGCCTCACCCCGGCCCTGATTGTTGATCACCGATTGGGCGGCGAGTTTATCCGGCTCTGGGA
>JBCAZI010000227.1:0-2717 GCA_038533095.1 Pseudomonadota bacterium | reverse complement strand
ATTGTTGCTTCGAGACAGGATTTATCAAAGCGTTTGACCGGCGGTAGGCACGGTGCAGCCGCTTTAGGTGCCACGCCCAAAAACGCCGTATTTATTGGTATTTTAGGAACTTCGTCTTCATGAACACGCTGATCCGGCCGCAGGATAAGCCGATCCATAAGAATACGCGACCGTGTGCGTGGGGGTTCCTTATGCGATACAAAATCGCGTACTGACGAGACGAGTTCATCAATATCATCAGACGACACCATCCTTGTCATCCTGCACACCTTAAATCTACGCCCCGTTCCGGGACATTAGCGAACAGGTCGAAATCGAACAACAGCGGTGTCAGTTTTTTCCGATTGCCTCAAGCACACGGTCAAGTGCTTCACCTTGCGAAGACAGCGCAGTTGGCGCGTCTTTCACCAGGTTATAGTAGGCGGCCGGGTCATATTGCTGCACCGGCAAATTCAGGTGATCAGCGGTCAGTAGACCCATCGCCGAAAGAAGCGTGTAAGACGCGATGACTTCTGACGATTGCGCGGCAATGCGGTTTGTTTCCGCATCTAGCAATTCCTGTTCGGCGTTCAGCACATCCAGGGTTGTACGCGACCCAAGTGTCGCTTCTTCGCGCACCCCTTCAAAGGCCACACGTGCGGCGCGGATTTGCTGTTCAGAGGCTTGGCGCGATGCCCGCGCCACTTGCAGCGACGCATAGGCGTTGCCAACCTGCTGTTCAATGCCAAGTGTTGTCAGATGCAAGCCAGAGCGTGCCGCATCGCGGTTTGCCTGAACCTCTCGGAATTGGCTGAGGATCAGACCACCTTGATAAATCGGACCCCCAATGCTGACGCCAAGCTGTGCGGCCTCATTTGAGTCCTGGTCGGTGCTGACAAAACCGTTCAGCGAAACCCGTGGTCTCTTGGCGGCCTCGGCGCGCATCATATTCAGCTCTGCCGCGGTCACGGTATGTTGCGCCTCCAAGATGGCGGGGTGATTGCGGACGGCAAAGGCTTTGGCATCATTGATATTGCGCGACACCGGTGCTGGGCTGACAGCGCGTGCACCACTGGGCGCGCGGCCGACGGCGACCTGATACTCTTCGATGGCTTGCGCTAAATCACCTTGCGCGGCGGCTTGCTCACTGCGTGCAGCGGCCAGTCGCGCCTCGGCGAGGGCGACATCGGTGCGTGTCACTTCGCCCACGTCGAAACGGTCTTGGGCTGCGCGAAACTCTTGCGTAATCAAGCGGACGTTGTTCTGACGCAGTTCAACAAATTCACGCGCACTGCGGACGTTGACGTATGCCTGAACGGCGCGCAGCAGCACATCTTGCTCGACACCGCGCAATGCTTGACGTGTGCCAAGCACCACTTCTTTCTGAGCATCGATGCCCAGCTGGTTCACGCCGAAATCATAAAGTGTCAAATCACCGGTCACACGGGCCAATGCGGAATCTGTGGTCGTCATTAGTCCTGTTACGGGAGAGACGGAACGCGTTCTATCTGCTGAAATTGACCAGTTGATCACAGGCAGGGTCGCCGCAACCGACTGCGCCACCCCTTCGTCTGCGGCCCGCAACAGCGCACGGTTCTGCTCAAGCAAGCCAGAGTTGTTGTAAGCGGCAGAAAGCGCCTCGGCCAGGGTGTCGGCCTTCACTGCTGGTGCTGCCACAAATGACAACGCAATCGCGATCGCGGCCAAACCTTTACGTTTCAACATAGCCTACCCTTACCTTCTGTGCAGCTCCGGCGCGAAACGTCGCGCAGAGGATTACTTTATTACAGCGCGAAAGCTGTCGCCTTCTGAAAACCTGGCAGTATCGGTGCGCTGGCGTTGAATGAAAAACGCCAAGTGATCGCCCCATCAATCTTGTGACCTATCCGAACCACCCCCAATGTTCCTTCCAGGAACACTGCGGCGATGCGCCCGCCCTCGCGTAGCTGATCAAGCAAATCGTCAGGCACCTGTTCGACACCGCCTTGCAGAATGATGATGTCATAAGGGCCAGATTTTGCCGCCCCGGCATCTAATGCGCCATGCATTACAGCCGCATTGTCAGCGCCCTGCCCCGATAGAATGGATTGCGCATCTTGCGCACGCGCCTCATCATCTTCAACGGCGACGACAAAATCGCTCATCCGGGCCAGAACAGCTGTCGAATAGCCCAGACCGCATGCGATATCGAGGACGACATGATGTGGCTGGATATCCAGCGCATCAATCATCTTGGCCAATGTGCGCGGCTCAAGCATGATACGCCCGCCGCCGATATCAAGATTTTCACCGACATAAGCCGCTTCACGTTTGGCATCCGGTACGAAAGCTTCGCGCGGCACAGCCAGCATCGCGTCGATAATCGGAAACTTGGTCACATCCGAAGGACGTACCTGCGTGTCGACCATCATTGTGCGGCGGGACGTATAGTCAGTCACGATCTAAACTCTTTCGTTCAGTAGCTTTCTTTTGTGATGCCATAGTTGGCGGAAGGCGGCAACATCGAAGATGCCCACGCGATGACGGGTGAATAGTCGCTGCGCCATTAAGATGTAGCACCGGTCAGAACTGATTTCCGAACTAAAGAGGGTCGGCGTGCTTGTTCAATAAGCAAACCCACCATGAGTGCTTATTTTTTCAACTTCGCGGTATCAGACAGCAAGATTAATCCATCGAGAAATGGACCTTCGGAAGATTGATTATGATGACAGCAGCATGAGCGAAAACCTCCGCATCCT
>JBCAZI010000226.1:0-2726 GCA_038533095.1 Pseudomonadota bacterium | reverse complement strand
AACCCGATATAGCTGGCCTTGAAATCGACCTCGCGGCGGGCCGGTTTATCAAGCAAAGCAATCGTTTTCATCCGGGCCGGTTTGCGTGAGCCCAGAAACTTCGTGACATGCGCCAGCGTGTGGCCGGTATCGACGATATCTTCGACAATCAGCACATCGCGGCCCTCAATCTGGCCGCGCAGGTCTTTCAGAATGCGCACCTCCCGCGTGCTTTCCATGCTGTCGCCATAGGAAGACGCCTCTAGAAAATCGACCTCCACTGGCAGGTCCAATTCGCGCACCAGATCGGCGATAAAAACGAAGGATCCGCGCAACAGCCCCACAACAACAAGTTTATCGGTATCTGCAAACTCTGTTCTGATGTCTTTGGCGAGGTCTTCGATACGTGCGGCGATGGATTTGGCACTGATCATTTCATCGATCACGTAGTTGGGATGCGGCATGGGGGCACTGTTCCGGGAATTGGGTTGATTTTCGCGCCCAAGTTTACGACATCCTGTGCCGAAGTCACCCGCGAAAGACCCAAGATGCCGCGCCATTCTGAAACCAAGGTTCTGCCCTATACGGCGCAGCAAATGTATGACCTCGTTGCCGATGTCGGGGCCTATCCGAAGTTTCTGCCTTGGACGGCCGCTGCACGGGTGCGCAGCGTCACCGACAAAGGTGACTATGATGAAATGCTGGCGGATCTTGTCATCTCATTCAAAGTGTTCCGGGAACGTTTTGGAAGCCGTGTTTTGCTCTGGCGCGACGCGATGAAGATCGACACTGAATACCTTGATGGCCCCGTCCGGCATCTGGAAAGCCAATGGCTTTTCAAAGATGTTGAAGGCGGATGTGAAGTCTCCTTCACCGTGGATTTCGAGTTCAAAAGCCGCCTGTTGCAAGGCGCCGCTGGCATGTTCTTTAACGAGGCGATGCAACGCGTTGTGCGGTCTTTTGAACGTCGCGCGGCTGAGCTTTATAAGTAACTGTCAGCGCGGTTCGCAATAACGGCTTGGTACAAGAGTGAAAGCGCGTGCTGCGTGGCGGCCGTCCGGACGCTTGCTCGCCCGCGCGGGCCAAATTCAATGGTTTGGGTGGTACAGTCATCTTTGGTCGCGATGCCAAAGCAAACCCGTCCTTCGGGCTTATGCTCTGATCCGCCCGGGCCTGCGATCCCGGTGATCGATACGGCAATATCGCCGTCGCTATGGCGCAGCGCACCCTGTGCCATTTCGCTTGCGACGGGTTCTGAAACAGCGCCATATTCGCGCAGCGTTTGGTCCGAGACCCCCAGCATCTGCATCTTGGCGGCATTCGTGTAGGTGATAAAGGCGCGGTCAAAGATCGCGGAACTGCCCGCAATATCCGTGATCGCCGCACCAACCATCCCGCCAGTGCAGCTTTCTGCCGTGACTAGCATCAGGTTTTTGCGCCGTGCGGCATCCAAAAGTGTCTGTGCCAGCCTCATGCCGGGTTCACATGCGCGACAAAGCCAACATGCGCCAACCATGCCAGAGCCAAAACGCCCAGTGCAGCAAAGACGCCCGCAATCACATCATCCAGCATCACGCCTGTGGGTCCATGCTTGCGGTCGGCCCAGCCAATGGGACCCCACTTCGTGATGTCGAATAAACGAAACAGCACAAAAGCAGCCAGCCAGCCGGGCCAGAGGGCGGTGATCGAAACGCCTGCGTTTGCCGCGCCAAAAGCGACAGGTAGCAGGGCCACCCATTGGCCACACACCTCATCAATCACAATCTCGGAAGGGTCGTGATTGTCTTTGCCTTTCGTCTCAACCGCAGTCGCCCAATGGCCCAAAACATATGAGAGTATAACACCACCAAGCAGACCCCATGGGCCAGCGATCACATAGATCACCCATGCGGCTGGCAAAGCCGCCAGCGATCCCCAGGTGCCGGGGGCAGGGCGCAGATGGCCCACATAAAAAAAGGTGGCGATCAGATGGGTCATGGTTTGATCAAGGTCACTGTTGCAATCGCCGCGATGCCTTCCTCGCGCCCTGTAAAGCCCAGTTTTTCCGACGTTGTGGCTTTGACGCTGATCCGGTCGCTGTCCAGCCCCATATAGGCACCCATCACCGCTTTCATCGCGTCCTGATGCGGGCCGATCTTGGGGAGTTCGCAGACCAGCGTGCAATCGACATTGCTGATGCTGAACCCTTCGTCAGCCGCCAGCGCCACAGCGTGTTTAAGAAAAATATGGCTTTCGGCCCCTTTCCACTGCGGATCAGAAGGTGGGAAATGTTGGCCGATGTCACCCTTGCCCAAGGCGCCATAGATCGCGTCCGTCACAGCATGCATGCCGACATCGGCGTCCGAATGCCCTTGCAGGCTGCGCGTATGGGGGATTTGCACACCACAGAGCCAAACATGGTCGCCCGGCCCAAAGCGGTGCACGTCGTAGCCATTGCCGCAGCGGATATCCATTTGGGGCCTCATCAGTTTGGCCGCCCGCGCGAAATCGGCGGGCGTGGTGATTTTGATGTTGTCTTCATCGCCCGCCACGATGGCAACGTCCAGCCCTGCTGCACGGGCGACGGCCACATCATCGGTTTCCTGGCCCGTGCTGGTGTCATGGGCGGCCAAGAGCGGGGCAAGATGAAACCCCTGCGGTGTCTGCGCGCGGTAGAGACCTGCGCGGTCTTGCACGCCTTGCACAGCATCATCCACCCCTTGCCACAGCGTATCTGTGACGGGCAGGGCGGGGGCGGCCCCGATATA
>JBCAZI010000225.1:0-2741 GCA_038533095.1 Pseudomonadota bacterium | reverse complement strand
CTGGCGACCTGGCACTACAAAAGGCTAAAGGTGCAACCCACATTGGGTCCATTGGTTTGGCGTGGCTTTGTTGGTGCGCTGATCGCCTGGATCAGTTTTGGCGGTGTGCTGATGGCCACGCGTCTGGATAAAGTGGGCGAAGCGGCGGTCTTACGCGAGACTTCGGTTGTGTTCGCCGCATTGATTGGGTGGTTCATCTTGGGTGAAAAAGTGGGCCCGCGCCGCTTGTTTTTGATGTGTCTGGTTGCACTTGGTGCTGTCATCGTGGAAATGGTGGGCTGAAGGAGACGTCTATGGCAGAAAAAGCGATCAATCCGGTGGTAAAGCAGGTCCTTGAACTGGGACCGACGCTTGCGTTTTTTCTGATCTATCTGCGCATCCGCGATGAAACCTTCACGATCGCTGGCACCGAATACACCGGGTTCATCGTTGCCGCGTTGATCTTTATTCCCATTTTGCTGGCCGCGATGGGTATCTTGTGGTTCCTGACAGGCAAGCTCAGCCGGATGCAGATTTTCACGGCCTTTATGGTGATCTTCTTTGGCGGTCTGACGGCCTATTTCAATGATGAACGCTTCTTCAAAATGAAGACGACGATTGTCTATGGCGTGATGGCGGGGCTGTTGGGTATCGGTCTGCTGCGGGGGCAAAGCTATCTGCAATATGTGATGGAAGAGTTCCTGCCGATGGAAAAAGAAGGCTGGATGATTTTTACCCGGCGCTTGTGCTACATGTTTGCGGCTTTGGGTGTTGCGAATGAGATCATCTGGCGTACCCAGACGACAGATGTCTGGGTCAAGCTGGAAACCTTTGCGTTTCCGGTGGTCCTAATGGTATTCCTTTGGGTGCAGATTTACCGGCTACAAGACTATTTCATCGAACCTGCCGAAGAGGCAGAGAACTAGGGGCGCGCTTTGGTCCGGACACTAAAGTTCGGCAAAGGCAAAACCGACAGACCCGCGTGGCCGATTGCGCACCGCGTCGCGCCGATACCGCAAGGTATCCACCTGCATGGATGAGATATGGGGCCGGAACATCAAGCCGGCCTTGTCACCTCTGGACCAGCTGACGACGGCTGTGACCTCATGGTTCAGGACCCGGAATTTCACCTTGTCACCCCGCCGCAATGTCCGCGGCCCAGAGACCCGTGCGCCGGTCGCATTTACGTCGATGACATAACAGTCCTGGCGCCCGGTCGGCGTCATCAGTTGCACGGGAAATTGGGTTTGATAGCGATGAGAACGATACTGCATAGCGAGGTCCAAACGGTTGATTTGGTCAAGACTACGCCTGTATTTTTAACAAAATGTTACGATGGCTTCGTGAACAAAACGCTTTGCGCTAGCGTATCCTTACGAAAATCACCGCGCTTTTCGGCCGCGACTGCCCGTCCGCGTTGCACCCCGGGGCGCGCACCCATCGTGTCCAACCAGCCTGCCATATTCGGCTTGTCATCCAGCGTTTGTTGCTGTCCTTCCCACAGCGACGCCCAGCCCCAGATCGCAATATCCGCGATGGAGAAAAAATCGCCTGCCACAAATTCATGCTGTGCCAGCTGCCTATCCAGCACGCCGTAAAGGCGACCGGTTTCCTTGCGATAACGGTCCTTGGCGTATGGCAGATCATTGGGCGGGTCCATCGCAGGGGCGTATTTAAGGAAATGATGCGCTTGGCCTGCCATCGGCCCCAGCCCGCCCATTTGCCACATCAGCCATTGGTCCACACTGACCCTGTCACGTTCGGTTGCGCCATAGAGCTGGCCCGTTTTGCGGGCGAGATATTGCAAGATGGCCCCGGATTCGAAGACCGAAATCGGTGCGCCGTCAGGTCCGTCGTGGTCGACAATCGCAGGCATGCGGTTGTTGGGTGATATCTTCAGGAACTCTGGCTTGAACTGATCGCCCGCGCCAATATCGATCAGATGCAGGATATAGGGCAGCGCTAATTCTTCCAGAATGATAGAGGCTTTCCAGCCGTTTGGCGTGGGCCAGAAATAGAGATCAATCGGTTGGGTCATCGGCTGTCCTTTCACGTTCCTATCACCATCGCATGATCAGCCCAAAGGGCAAGTCACACCGGCTTGACGCAGACCCGGCGCAGGCGTATGGCTGTCGTTGTGCTTTTTTACCTAAAAGCGGCATCAACGCGCACAAATAGCGATGATTGCGCGGGATTGATCACATTATCACCGTCGACGTGCAGCGGTTGAACTGCGCCGATTCGCCGCAATGCCGCACCCAGCCAACTGCAAAAGAAAGCCCCGCCGCAATTGCCTGCGGCGGGGCCAATTCTTGCGCTGATGCGCAGGTGACTTATTCGTCGCCCTTCAGAGCCGCACCTAGGATATCACCCAAGGATGCGCCGGAATCGCTGGAGCCATACTGCTCAACCGCTTCCTTCTCTTCTGCGATTTCGCGTGCCTTGATCGACAGACCCAACTTGCGGGTCTTGCTGTCGATGTTGGTCACACGCACGTCGACCTTGTCGCCTACGCCGAAACGCTCTGGGCGCTGCTCGGCACGGTCACGGGACAGATCGGAGCGACGGATGAAGGATTTTGCACCTTCATAATCGACCTCGATGCCGCCATCTTCGATCTTGGTCACTTCGACAGTGATGACCGAACCGCGCTTCACGCCGCCAACAGCCTCTGCAAACGGATCACCGTCCAGCGCCTTGATGGAAAGCGAGATACGCTCTTTCTCGACATCCACCTCAGCCACTTTCGCGCGGACCATGTC
>JBCAZI010000224.1:0-2760 GCA_038533095.1 Pseudomonadota bacterium | reverse complement strand
CTCTGACAACACCGTGAGCAGGCCTTCCCGGATCGCCTCTGCATCGGTATCTGTGATGATGCCTGTGGCGGCCAGCATGGCGGCATGGGCACGTGAACCAGCAATGTCCTGCGGTGCAAGACGGCGGTCATACCCGATTGAGGCATTGATCGCCTCCATAATCGCGTCTGGTCCGGCGGCAAAACGCCCGCCCCACATTGTGTTTGCGGATTTGGTCATAAAGGAAGTCGCCCGTGCGTAAATTGATGTCTGCCCTGCTTTATACGGCCCTTATGGGTCTTGCAAATACCGGCCAAGCCGATGTGGCCGCAGCAGAGGCGATGCGCGAAGGTGATATGCGCAAGCTGATCTTCCATAGCGCACCCATGGCCAGCTCTGATGTGACCTTTGTCAGCGAAGATGGACAAGACATGACGCTCGCGGACTATCAAGGCAAGCATATCGTACTGAACTTCTGGGCCACATGGTGCGCACCTTGCAGGCATGAAATGCCGCATCTGTCGGCTCTGCAAGAACAGATGGGCGGCGATCAAATGGAAGTCGTGACAATCGCGACCGGCCGCAACCCTCTGCCCGGCATGCAACGCTTCCTCGCTGAAATTGAGGTGGACAACCTGCCGCTACACACCGATCCCCGCCAAGCCTTGGCCCGTGGCATGGGCGTGCTGGGTCTGCCGGTCACAGTGATCCTTGATCCAGAAGGCAATGAAATCGCACGCATGCAGGGCGACGCCGATTGGTCGAGCGAGAACGCGATGGATATTATGACAACGTTGATTGGTGCTGAGGGTTAGGAGAAGTTGGCCAGAGTATTTTGATGATACTGCGAACGATGTGAATGATCAGGGCAACGGCTTAGCGTTCAGCGCTTAAGCTATGATCGTCAAGAATGGGGACATTGTTGCCGTTCAAGGTCACTTTGGACAACCCTGACCACTACTCGCTGTCTTATTGGCAGCTCTGGGTCGGCTAGCGTTTCTCCGGAGAAGTGTCTTTTAGGCGCCCGACGACAGCTTCGATTTGTTCACGACTCCATTTGGAATGATACCGTTGCTTACCCGCAGGGCGGTTCGACAATCCAAGATTGGTTTGTGCACCCTCTGCTCTGACGGGACGAATCGGGCGTTGAGAAAACCCTCCGCCGCATGTCGGGCAAACATTCTCGAGTGTATCTTTAACACAATCGGCGCAATAGGTGCATTCATAGCTGCAAATCATCGCATCGGGTGACTCCGGTGGGAGGTTGCGGTCACACAACTCACAGTTGGGCCTAAGTTCTAACATCTGACTCTTCCGTTTCGTTTCCTTCTTGCTAAAGCACCCGAGTGGTTGGCATAAATGACAAGATGCCCACTTATTCTGCCAAAACTTCACAGAAGCCCCGTCCAGTTGCATTGCTCTTGTTTGACGGTACCAAACTATTGGATTTCGCAGGTCCTTTGCAGGTGTTCAGCGACGCCAGATTACCTAACTCAGCCAAAGCTTATGACGTACATCTTTTGTCTGAGACGGGTGCAAGTTTGCAAACTGACACTGTTTGCAAGTTGGAAACATCGGCGCTGGCTGCGCACCAAGATGTTGCTTGGGATACTGTACTGGTATCCGGTGGACGCAGTGCCTTCGTGGCTATGCAATCAGAGCCGTTGCGTGATTTCATCAGCAGGGCCGCCAGCAGTTGCAGAAGGCTTGGGTCGATTTGCTTGGGTGCCTTTGTTTTGGCCGCATCTGGTCACTTGTCCGGACGCTCAGCTACAACGCATTGGGATGGAAGTGCCAAGCTCAGCATAGACTATCCCGATATAAACGTGAAAGACGATGCTATCTATGTTGAAGACAACGGGATTTGGACATCCGCAGGCGTATCTGCCGGGGTCGATATGGCAATCGAAATGGTCCGGCGTGATCTGGGAATCTCTGAGGCACTGCGCATCGCGAAATCGCTTGTGCTGCCTTTGGTGCGCAACGGCGGTCAGCGACAGTTCAGTGTAGCATTGGTTGCCCAGGGAGCTGGCAAGGGTGATCGTTTTGTTGAACTTATCGCTTCGCTCACTGCCGACCTGCGAAACCGAAAATCAGTTGCGGAGATGGCCGCCATTGTCGGCATGAGCGAACGGAACTTCGCGCGGCGGTTTTCTGAAGAAGTAGGCGTGAGTCCAGCACAATTCGTTGAACGACTTCGCGTCGAACATGCAGCAAATCTGTTGCATCAGCCTGACGCCCTGCTTTCGGTCGTGCAGTTTGAAGCGGGTTTTACAAATCAAGAGAATATGCGCCGTGCCTTTCAAAGGCAGTTTGGCATCCCCCCTTCTTCCTATGCCGCGAAGTTCGCAGCGCCCTTTGCCGAATAGCCAACATAGGTGCGCACGGCAGTATCGGTCACTATGAGCTCAAAGAAGCCGTCAACAGCACGCTTCCTCATCAAGCCCGCCCTGCCGTCGCCGACAGCAGCAACGGATCCACCCCCAAAAGCTTCAACGCCGCCGCCCATTTGCCGTCATTGTCAGCTCCAAACAGGATCTCATCCGTTGGCGCGCAGGTCAGCCAGCCGTTCTGGCCAATCTCATATTCCAGCTGCCCCGGCCCCCAGCCGGCATAGCCCAGCGCCATCATCGACACATCTGGGCCTTCGCCTCGGGCAAGGTCTTCCAACACCTGCAAGGTCGCGGTCATGCGGTAGTCATCATCCACATCCAGCGTCCCATTATCGGATGCATAATCATTGGAATGCAGCACGAACCCTCGTTGCTGATCCACCGGGCC
>JBCAZI010000223.1:0-2765 GCA_038533095.1 Pseudomonadota bacterium | reverse complement strand
TTCACCAAAAAGCACCTCCTCGGTCTGTTCCGCATTCAACACGACCACAACCAGGGCATCAACGGCACCAACGACAGCCTCCAGATCACCCGGCGCGCCGCCTTCCGCCTGAAACCGCGCGACCTGATCGGGGTTGATATCAAATCCATGCGTCGGGTGTCCGGCAGCCAGCAGCGAAGCCGCCATCCCGTACCCCATCGAGCCTAAACCAATCACGGCTATGTTTTGCTTGTTCATGACCTGCCCCTCCACATCCGACATGCAAGATTTGTCGCGGAAGTGGGAAGGGCTTGCAAGGCTGCGCAGGGCTCGGGCGTCGGGATTACTTTCTCACAATCTGGCCCGCCTGGCGTCTGGTTAAAAGGAACCCCACCCGGCGGTTCTGTTGACGATCGCTTTGCGTTCCTGACCCGGCTTGTGACGACGCATTGACAAGCCGCGAACCACCGTCAGAGCCCAGAGCATCGGCCACAGCCTGCGCGCGGCGCTCACTCAGCTCTGATTGACCGCTGCTATCCGCAAAAGCGGCTGGGGCGGCAAGCGTGGCCATGCAAGTGAGAACAAGAATTGCGTATTTCATCTGTCATCTCCGTCTTTCTGTCATATGGCTGTGTCAGCAACTGGTCCGATTACTGTGATTACGCGCCAGCAGACAGATTAATTCTGCCCCTGTGAAATTTTCCCAAAGATGCAGCATCTCATCGCAAAGGCCCCCGCATCGCTGCGACGGCCTTCTCTTGCGGAAATCAGTCCTGTCAGCAGTCGGTGCAGGTTTTGAAGCCAACAATTCTGTAAAGCGGGCAAAAGTTCATACCGGCCGTGGCAAGCAGGATCACACCCACCCAGCCCCAAATACCAATGGCGCCGGTCAGTGTGGCCAGAACGAGCGCTGCGCCCAGAACAAACCGCGCAATACGGTCCCAAGATGCAAGGTTACGTGTCATATCAGAAATCCTTTCAATGAAGACATCGGCAGCCTTGCGCGGTGCAAAACATTTTACAAATGAAATGTTTGTGTTCTGCTCTAATCCGCTGGTTGCGGCAACAAGACATGATCGCACAATGTCGGACAGTGCCCTGTTATAGGCAGCACCACTTGCCGCCAAATGTCCTATCTCCACTTATCGCGATACGCGCATAGCACTGGCAGCGACTAACCCCGCAGGATACTCTCAAACTTCTTTCCGCGTGCCAGTTCGTCAACCAGCTTGTCCAGATAGCGCACCTCTTGCATCAAAGGGTCTTCGATGTCTTCCACCCTGATCCCGCAGACAACGCCCGTGATCAGGTCGCGTTTGGGGTTCATCGCGGGCGCCTTTGCAAAAAACGTCGCATAGTCGCGCTGATCCGCCAGCGCATTGGCAAGGCCGCCAGCGTCATAGCCTGTCAGCCAAGCAATGATCTGATCCAACTGCTCTTTGCTCCGCCCTTTCTTTTCAACCTTGTTAACAAGATGCGGGTAGACACTCGCGAAACTCATCTGGAATATCTTATGCGTCATCTGGCCTTCCTCTTTTGCCACAGCGTACCGGAGCGACAGCCACAAAGCAAAAGGCCCCCGGTTTGCACCGAGGGCCTTTCGCATTTCCGTCGACGTTCTGATCAGAGACCAGTAGACACGTCAATTGTGTTGCCTTCTTCCAGCGTCACATAGGCTTTTTTCACGTCTTTGCGTGTGCCCAGCTGACCACGGAAGCGCTTCACTTTACCTTTGGTGATCGTTGTGTTGACCGCTTTGACCTTCACACCAAAGAGGCTTTCAACAGCTTCCTTGATCATCGGTTTGTTGGCGTCGATCGCCACTTCGAAAACAACAGCATTGGCTTCGGATGCCATGGTTGCTTTCTCGGTGATGACCGGCTTGCGGATCACATCGTAATGTTCTGCTTTGGCGTTCATGACAAACGAGCCTCCAGAGCTTCGACACCGGCTTTGGTCAGGACAAGCGTGTCTGACTTCAGGATGTCGTAAACGTTGGCACCCTGTGAGGGGAGCACGTTTAGGGTTGTGATATTGGCGGCGGCCTTTTTGAAGTTTTCGTTCACTTCAGCACCGTCGATGACCAACGCGCGCTTCCAACCAAGGGAACCGACCTGCTTGGCCAATGCGGATGTCTTGGCATCTTTCACGTCGATGCTGTCGACAACCACCAGCTCACCCGCCGCGACCTTGGCAGACAAGGCATGCTTCAGACCCAGCTTGCGGAACTTCTTGGGCAGATCATGCGCGTGGCTGCGGGGCGTTGGGCCCTTGTAGATACCACCCGAGCGGAAGATCGGTGCACCGCGAGAACCGTGACGTGCGCCACCTGTGCCCTTTTGGCGATAGATCTTCTTGGTGGAATAGCTCACTTCGGAACGGCCCAACACATCATGTGTGCCTGCCATTGCCTTGTTACGCTGCCAGCGGACGACGCGGTGCAGGATATCCTTGCGCGGCTCAAGACCGAAGATGTCGTCGTTCAATTCGACGGAACCAGCTTTCTTGCCGTCCAGTTTGATTGCATCAGCCTTCATTCTTTTTCACCTTCTTCTGGCGCGGCATCATCTGCCGAGGCTTCAGTTGTGGCTTCTGCTTCAGCAGCTTCCAATGCGGCCTGTTCTGCTTCAGCAGCGGCCTTTGCGGCAGCTTCCTCTTCAGCGGCGGCAGCGGCGGCAGCTTCTTCAGCCAAACGCTCTGCTTCTTCGGCCATGGATTTCAGACCAGCAGGGTAGATCACGTTCTCAGGTGTCGGCTTCTTCACCGCATCCTTGATTGTAACCCAA
>JBCAZI010000222.1:0-2784 GCA_038533095.1 Pseudomonadota bacterium | reverse complement strand
CACTTTGTGCATCGGCGGCGGCATGGGTGTCGCACTTTGTGTTGAGCGCCCCTGATCTAGATCAAGGCGGCGCGGACCTGCGCCGCCTACACACCACACAAGCAAATACCTGAGGAGGAATTACTATGGGACGTGTCGCACTCGTCACGGGCGGCTCGCGCGGAATTGGCGCAGCTATTTCAACAGCATTGAAGGATATGGGATGCAGCGTTGCCGCCACCTATGCTGGCAACGATGAAAAGGCCGCCGCCTTTACCGCTGAAACGGGCATCAAAACCTACAAGTGGAACGTCGCCGATTACGACGCTTGCCAAGCCGGCGTCGCCCAGATCGAGGCAGACCTTGGCCCGGTTGAGATCCTGATCAACAACGCAGGCATCACCCGCGATGCGCCGTTCCATAAGATGACACCACAGCAGTGGCATGAATGCATCGACACCAACCTCAATGGCGTGTTCAACATGACCCACAACGTTTGGGGCGGCATGCGCGAGCGTAAGTTCGGGCGGATCGTGACGATTTCGTCCATCAACGGGCAAAAGGGTCAGTTTGCCCAAGCCAACTACGCCGCGACGAAAGCAGGCGACATTGGCTTTACCAAATCACTGGCCCAAGAGGGTGCACGTGCAGGCATCACCGTCAACATCGTCGCTCCCGGCTATATCAACACCGAGATGATGAGCACGATCCCAGAGAAAGTGATGAACGAAGTCATCCTGCCACAGATCCCTGTTGGTCGATTGGGTGAAGCCGAAGAAATCGCACGGGCGGTTTGCTTCCTTGCATCTGACGATGCAGGCTTTGTGACCGGCTCGACCCTGTCCGCAAACGGTGGCCAGTATCTGGCCTGAGTCCAGCCTGTCAGACAAAAATAAGGGCCACGCTGATCAGGCGTGGCCCTTTTTCGTTCGGCTACGGGTGTCGTAGTCGCAGCGAAATTCTTAGCGACGGCGGGTGAACCACCGAACGGCGTTGCGCAAAGCTTCTGCACGCTCATGATGTGCGCGCTTGATGCCTTCACGGACGCGGGGGCTTGTTGTTGTCTCGTACATGTCAGTGTTCCTTTGGGTGCATGTCGTTGTTGTCTTGATGTCCCTAATATGGGGATATCGCACTGATCCGACAAACGAGACTTTCTATTGGTTCAGTTAAGCTGTATTGAACTGAACTATGTCAGATAGATTGCCCCCGCTTACCGCTTTGCGCGCCTTTGAGGCCGCCGCGCGCCATATGTCGTTTCAGCGCGCTGCGGCTGAATTGAACGTCACGCCCGCCGCATTATCCTATCAAATTAAGGCTTTGGAGGCGGATTTGGGGCAACCTGTCTTTCGCCGCCTCAACCGTGCGGTGGAGTTGACAGAGGCGGGACGTTGCCTTGCTCCCGGTGCATCGGATGCATTTGCAACCCTATCATCGGCATGGCGTAGTACAAAAAGGTTAACTGATAGTGGCGTGCTGACTGTGACAGCAGGGCCAGCCTTTACATCCAAGTGGCTGGCCCCCCGCATGTATGATTTTGCGCAGGCGCATGAAGATATCGACTTGCGGTTTTCGGCGACCCTTCGGATCGTCGATTTTGATCGTGATGAGGTTGATGTCGCAATCCGCTTTGGCCTTGGCGGGGACGAAGGGGTTTACGCGCGCCCCATCTTTGATGAATGGATGACACCTGTGATGACGCCAGCCTTGGCCCGTGAGTACGACACGCCGGATAAGCTGACGCAGGCCACCTTCATTCATGACGATTCGATCAACTTTCTAAAGCTTCCAACCGGCTGGGATGCATGGTTGCAGGCCGTGGGCGTCAGCGCTGATACCTCACATGGCCCCCGGTTTTCGCAGGCCGATCACGCAATTGATGCCGCTATTGCTGGGGCTGGTGTTGTGATGGGGCGCGCATCATTGATGGCGCGTGCATTGGAAGAGGGGCAGCTAGTCGCGCCGTTTGAATTGGGCCTGATTTCCGAAGCACATTATCGCTTCATTTGTCCTATGGGACATGAACGGCGCCCGCATATTGCCGCTTTTGAGGGTTGGGTTTTAAAAGAAATTCAATCGTCAAAGGATATCGCGAAAGGGCGCACCCTGATCAATGCGCGTGATTTGCTCTGACAGCTGCATCACCGCCAGAGCAAGGTAAATCTTCACCGTTAATGCGTGCTCAATCGTGTGATTTCTTCCTTAAGCATCAGCTTTTGCTTCTTAAGTTTCGCAATTTCGATGTCGTCCGATGCAGGGCTGCGCTGCATCACTTCGACATGCTCCGAGAGGTGTTGGTGTTTCTTCTTCAGTTCCTGCAAATGCGAACTCAAGCTCATGGTCGTCCTCCTATCGGTTTGGTGTGTTCTGATTGCACCATATCTGACTGTATCTGTCACGCCGCAGGGCAGCATTTGAACAGGTTTTCAGCGTGTCAGGGATGTCTTGCCAAATGATTAAGGCAAAATGGGTAATTCCGCGCCACTTCGCAAAGCCCGCGACACGGCGGGTGTGTAGCTGTCTTTGTCGCCTTGATGGCTTTCGCCCTGATGCATGATCAGCGTGGGCGCCATCCGAAACGGCGTTTTGCCCTCTTGTCGGGCTTGCAGCAAGAAAAGCTCGGGCGCGCGCCCGATTCGCCCGGCAATGGGCCGGACAATGAACGCACCCAACCGTCCGGCCAAAGCATCCAATGCCTCGGGCAGGCGCTCCATACGCTGTATCAGCGTCAGATAACCGCGCGGTCCAACCCGCCTCGCCCCGACCTCTAGCCACTCTCGCAACGGGGTATCGCCGCCAAAGGCG
>JBCAZI010000221.1:0-2795 GCA_038533095.1 Pseudomonadota bacterium | reverse complement strand
TGTGCCCAGCTTCATGGGCGGTCGAACAGGTGCCGGTGTAGGCACCCGGCAGGCCAAACAAGACAACCTTGCGATCCTTCAGTTTGTCAGCCAGTGCCACCTCTTGTGGTCCGTCTTCGCCCATTTGCAGCAATGTCGCCGCCGGTACGGTGTCACCAATCTTGATTGTCATAGTCATAGCCCCTGTTCGCAATTGTTTCTGCTGTCGCTTCACATATAGAGTTTGCACAGACAAGCACCAGTCGGATGGAAAGGTAAACCCCCACATGGCCCATGTTGTTGTCGTCGGCGCCGGACAGGCAGGCGCGTCACTTGTTGCAAAATTGCGCGGGACCGGGTTTGACGGTGAGATCACCCTGATCGGCGCGGAAAAGGTGCCGCCTTATCAGCGCCCGCCGCTATCAAAGGCTTATTTGCTTGGTGAAATGGCGCAAGAGCGGCTCTATCTGCGCCCCGCTGATTTCTATGCTGAACAGAACATCACCCTGCGCTTGGACACGCGCGTGACAGGTATAGACAGGGCTGCAAAGTCGGTCACGTTAAGTGATGGGGCGACCCTGAACTATGATGAATTGGCGCTGACCGTCGGCGCGCATCCGCGCACCCTGCCTGCTGCGATAGGCGGTCATTTGGACGGCGTCTTTGCTGTCCGCGACCTCAGCGATGCTGATGCGATGGCACCCGCCTTCACCGCGGGCAAGCGGGTGCTGATCATTGGCGGCGGATACATCGGGTTAGAGGCGGCGGCTGTGGCCGCCAAGCTGGGTTTGCAGGTGACCTTGGTCGAAATGGCTGATCGTATCTTGCAACGGGTCGCGGCGCCACAGACCTCTGACTATTTTCGCGCGCTACACAGGGCACATGGTGTTGATATCCGCGAAGGCGTGGGGCTGGATCGGTTGCTGGGCGACGGCCATGTCACTAGCGCTATCCTGACGGATGGCACGGAGTTACCGATCGACTTCGCCGTTGTCGGCGTCGGCATCAACCCCGCGACCATCCTCGCGGAAAGCGCGGGTCTTGATGTGGGCAACGGCATGACCACAGATAGCCATGGCCGCACCTCGGACCCGCATATCTGGGCGGCGGGCGATTGCGCCTCGTCTATATTCAATGGTCAGACGATCCGGCTTGAAAGCGTCGGCAACGCCATTGATCAGGCAGAGGCAGTTGCTGTGAACATCGCCGGTGGTGACCAGCCATACGAACCCAAACCGTGGTTCTGGTCCGATCAATACGACTGCAAACTGCAGATCGCTGGGCTGAACACAGGGTACACGGACGTCTATGTGCGCTTGGGCGATGCGCTGGGCGTGCAATCGAACTGGTACTACAAGGGCGATATCCTGCTGGCCGTGGACGCGATGAACGACCCCCGCAACTATATGATCGGCAAGCGGCTGATCGAGGCAGGGCGCAGCCCTGATCCAGCATTGATCACGGACCCTGCGACAGACATGAAGGCCCTGCTCAAACCGTGAGGATCATCGGCGGCACCCATCGCGGCACGGCACTGGCTGCGGTCGGCAAAGGTGACGCGGGCGCGCATCTGCGGCCCACGACAGACCGCGTGCGCGAAAGCCTGTTCAACGTGTTGCAAGGCGGTCGCTTCGGCGACCCAATCACTGGCGCGCGGGTGCTGGACCTCTTTGCAGGCACCGGGGCGCTGGGGTTCGAGGCACTTTCGCGCGGCGCGGCCCATGTGACTTTGGTGGATAATGGGCGGGTCGCACAAAAGCTAATGCGAGAGAATATCGCCAAGCTGCGTAGGCCCAATGACGTGACGGTGCTGGGCGTGGATGCAGGAAAGCTGCCAGCGGGTGAAGCGTGCCAACTGGTGTTCCTCGATCCACCCTACGGGCAAGACTTGGGTGGCAAGGCGCTCGCCGCAGCAAAATCCGCCGGTTGGCTGGCCCCCGACGCCCTGATCGTCTGGGAAGAAAGCCGCGCGCAGATTGCGCCGATTGGTTTCACAAGTCTGGACCAACGACGCTATGGCGACACATGGGTGAGTTTTCTGCGGTATGAGGGGTGACAGGGCAGACTTGGATAGGGTGTTCTTGGCCCAACCGGCGTTCGCCCGCTCTGTTGAATTTTCTGCCTTAGACTTCGCGCTGCAAGCTCGCCACACAGGCAACCCGGCGCGCATGCGCCATGCCCGACCTCCCCCCCGGGAGGGCATTCTTTAAGTCACCAACGGTTCTTGTCTCGCCGTTGCTTTGAATAAAGATGGTTCGATTTGCGGCACGGCCCTCCCGAGGTCGGGCATGGCGCATACGGCCTTGTCGTTTGCACCTGAATGATGCGTCGCATTGGGCACTTTCCTCACATGCGCTACCCCCTGTGTCAGCATATCCGTTCCGATTCAGCTACATGCCATCGCACGCACTTCCGCGCCTCCCTTCATTTGCCCGCTCCCCATTCCCGCGCTACACTCACACTATGACCGACGCGACCGATTTCAGCGCCATCCCACATGTGGTCAAGCAACGGCCGCCCTCCGTACCGCTACCCGCACCGGTGCCTTTTGGTGCGCCGGTTCTGATCTCGGACTGTGTGAACCCATTGGCGGGAGAGACGCTGCTCAGCCTGCTGTGGAAGCGATTGGACCGGTCGCCCGACCCCGATTAAAGCACCGCCGCCGGGGCCACCCACCAATCCATCTTGGCGACCTGAACGATGCGGGCGACATGGCGTGCGGTGGCCATATCCTTCACCAGTGCAAAACATGTGGCCCCGGACCCAGACATGCGCGCCAGAGAGACAGCAGGCAGTGATTGCAATTTGCCAATGGC
>JBCAZI010000220.1:0-2814 GCA_038533095.1 Pseudomonadota bacterium | reverse complement strand
AAAACTCCATGTGGTAAATCCCATGTTGAAATTTCTTGGCACAATTTCCTGAGGTACATCTTCATCAGCACTGCAACTAACCAAAGAAACGCATAAAGCGACGAGCAAGACGATAGGAGGTGTATTGTTCATAACAAATAGCCGACTAGCCACATAAGCCCTAAAAAGAAGCCTGAAAAGAGCGCATTCGTTTCAGTCTTGCAAGCGTTTAGCTAGATGTAAGAAGAGCTTATGAGGTTAGTCGTTGTTGGCCGAAGACCATCAGTGAAGTATGCTATCTGCTAGGTGGCAGAGTGGCATTTCATTCTGTTTGTTTAGGGCTGATATCCTATCTAAAAGCTTCAATTTTCTGTCTTTTGAGCATATTCTTACAGTCCAAGTCATAACTTCCCCTTTCCCCACTGTGGATGGGTGGCGTTCATTAGTAACATTTCTGGAAGTAGATCATCACGGTGGTGTACAGCTTTCTACTTCACCTCATCTAATGGTACATCTCTTGCGCGGTGATAGGTAACCTTGCCAAATCGTTTAGTCATGAGCAGTTCCAACCTCCCTTGGCCACATTTACCGCACTTAGTGACATCCCTGCCATACTTTTCCAGCATGCGGATAGCAACTGACACCTCTACTTTTCCAGCAGGTTGTTCCCAATCCATCTCTTCTCGCAGTTGATTAAGCCTGACCGTCTTTCCATGGTTTTGGAGTAAGCCATAATGGCGTATTCGAACAAATCGATAAGGCAGGATATGTCGTTCAAACCGGGCAAGGAACTCATGGCAAGTAAGGGTCATTTCCTTCTGTTTGTTGTCACGATAATCTTTGTAAGCAAAGGAGATGTGATGGTCACTAACCGCCTTGATCCTATGGTAGGTAATGGCAGTTTTATGTGTGTATCGCCCCAGGTATTTGACTACCTGTTCGGGGCCACCAAAAGGCTTTTTGGCGTATACTTTCCAATGTTTGTGTCCAGAAGCTTTAATGGCTTCATCTATTTGAGGATCGCTTACGGGCATCTCTGATTTTCGTTCCCGCAACAACCGCAGGAAGATGGCTTTGTATACTTTCTTCAGTGCTGGTACCGGGAACAAAAACTTACCATTGCTTCTTTTTGGAGTAATCCATTTACCATTTTTCACGCCACCACCGCTCACGATACAATGCAGGTGAACATGGTAATCCAGCTTTTGGCCCCAGGTGTGCAGTACGGATGTGATGCCAGGAACTGCTCCCAGATACTTGTGGTCTTGACCTAAAGTCAACAAGGTCTGCGAAGCAGCATCGAACAAGATCCTGTACATCTGCGCTGGAGCCTGCATCATTACCCTGTTCCATTGATGAGGCACAGTGAAAACGATGTGATAATAAGGACAGGGTAGCAGGTCATTGATTCTGTTTTCTACCCATTCTTCTTTCTTGAGTGTACCACAAAAACAACAGTGCCGATTGCTACAACTATGGTATTGAAGCTGCCGATGCCCACAATCGGAGTTGTTGCAGTGATAACAGTGATAGCCCAACTCAGCGGTATGGCACTTGAATATCCGAGAGGCGATACTTCGTGAGTAGACGTTTTTGTAAGAAAAGGACTCGGGGTTGAAAAGTGCCTGAAAGCGCGACCTAAGCTGTTGCTGGTTCATCACCAAGCTGATCAAAAGGAGATACCAGGGCTGCCCGCTTACACTTTTGTAGATGCAGATACACCATCGTCGTTTCGATGTTGCTATGGCCAAGTAATACCTTGATGGTGTGGATGTCCACACCCGAGTCTAACAAATGCGTCGCAAAAGAATGGCGAAGGCTATGAGCGGTGAACTTACCTTTAGGGAAGCCTGCTTTTTGCATGGCATTCCTAACGATGGCTTGCATCGCTGAATTGCTCATAGGAGCACCTGACCGTCTGCCTTCGAAGAGATAGGTAGTCGGTCGGTATTGGGAATAGTAACAACGCAATTCGGGGAGTAGCTTCTCGGGCAATAGTGTGATCCGATCTTTGTTACCCTTGCCCTGTACTACTTTCACCTCGTTGTTTTTGGAACAGATACTGGTCACTTTGAGGTGGGTCATTTCCTCAAGCCTCAATCCGGTACCATAAAACATGCCCAGCACGCATCTGCTTTTTAGGTTTTCCGTGGTGGCCATCAAATGCACAACCTCTTCTACAGTAAGAATCTCAGGAAGCTTCTTCTCTTGTCGTGGATAGAAGGAACTGGGAACCACATAGGGCACTTGAAGAATGTGCTTATAGAAACAACTCAGCGCCTGCGCGACCATCCGGCACTTGTCATAACCGGACCCAAAGTGCTTTTTGATGTAGTTGATGTAAGCGATAATGTCATCCTGATTGATCAGTTTGGGTAACTTGTGATTGTAGTAAGCAAATACAAAACGTATTTCGCTACAGTAATTTCTGATGGTCCTTTGAGAATAGTTTTTGGCATTAAGGAACTCAGAGAACTTCAGGATCAGCTTTTCAGCTTCAGTGTTGAGAGCTACCTGCCCAAGGTCCGCACTTTTTTAAAATGTTGCATGATCAGTTTATTTAAATGAGCTGCTAAGCTATCTTAACACAACTAATAGGGATCGAAGCAAACCTTCACCGAAGGTGTTCGGTTCAACATATGCTATGAATGAATGGGGTTTTATCGGTCAGGATATTTTCGTGGGGATCGGAAAGTCCGCCACAATTAATAAATTTAATCAAGGCGTGGCTATGTGCGAGACGATGAGGTTAGTGCTTTCTAATCCCCACTCATCATAGCTTGGCGTTACCAGCAATGAGGATTATGGAAATAGATCAATCAAGAACATCACATT
>JBCAZI010000219.1:0-2822 GCA_038533095.1 Pseudomonadota bacterium | reverse complement strand
TCAAAGGCGTGATGAACCCCGGCGGCAAGCCTGTGCACATCTCTTCCCCCGAGGACCGCAAGAAAATCCCTGAAGTGGGCGAATTCTTCATCGACCTTGGCATGGGCAAGGCCGCGCATGATGTCGTCAAGGTCGGCGACTATGTGGTGATGGATGAACCCTTCCTTGAGATGGGGGATAAATTCGTCTCCAAAGCGCTGGACAACCGCATCGCCTGCTGGCTGGGGATCGAGGCGATCCGGGGCTTGGGCGACAAAGGGCGCGGTGCGGAAATCCACGTGGCCTTCACCACGCAGGAAGAGGTGGGGTTGCGCGGCGCACGCACATCATCCTTCGCGATCCGGCCTGACATCGGGCTGGGCATCGACGTGACGCTCTCCTGCGACACCCCCGGCATACCCAGCAAGGATGTGACAACGACACAAGGCAAAGGCTTCGGCCTGCACGTGCGCGATGCATCTTTCATTGCCGACAAAGGGTTGGTGCGGGATATCGAGGCTTTGGCGATCAAGAAAAACATCCCCTACCAACGCACGATGCTGGCGTCAGGGGGCCAAGACGGGGCAGCAGCACAACAAGCCGCTGCAGGCGCGCGGGCGGTCGGGATCACGGTGGGCACACGGTATATCCATACGGTGACCGAGATGATCGCAAAACATGATTTGCAAGCGGCGCTGGATATTCTGGTGGCGTATTTGGAGGAGTTCTGAGGGGTGTGACTAATTTACTGGCAGAACTCGTTGTTAGACTACTGCTCGCTGCGGCGCTATTTGGGTTGATTTTTCTCGTTGCATTTTGCGCCTATCCACCATCCAACGCAGGCATAAAGAAGCTTTCAGGATGCGCAGACACACTACCCGAGGTCATTGTTACCATCGCGGGAAAGAAATACAGGATCCCCGCAGGTCCGCAGTCTTATGTCGATTTTGCCTCAATACCCGACAGCTTACGTTCGACGTTTGTAACGTCTGCGCGCAATAACGCAGGTCAGCACGTCTTTTGCTCTGATGATGTGGCAGAACGTGCCAACGCAGAGATCGTTAGGATTGGCCGTGACGAGGTTATAACCGCAAGCCAGCGGCATAACTTCTTCACAACTTACCAATCACTGAATGCAATCCATTTCGGAACACGCGCATTCGCGCGAGGTTGGACACCCCCAACACCGGTTGCGACCGGGGGGCCAGACGCATCACTGATGGTTGTAGCGATCAGCAACTATGCGAACCGTAATCAGATCGTCCATATCACAGCAGGTGTGAACGCTGCTGGCTTCAGGATTTGGTCATCCTGCAACGAAGCACTATTGTCACCTGAGACGACCGTATGTCGTGTTGGCATCTTTCGGCATTCAGACGGCTTTGCGGTCTACACTGGCAACGTCCGAGTGGACGCGTTGCCGCTTACAGGGCAGCCGCCGCCACCCCAAATCTTAGAAGTGGCGTCAACCTTGAACGAATTGGTAACGGACTTTGTTGTTGTCGACTAAGATACTCAGTTAAGCCTCACCCTTAAACTTCGCGATCATCTCATCCAGATCGATCCCGAGGTTATCCAGCATCGACAGATCAAAGCCCTTTTCTTCGATCATCGCCTTAACCCCTTCAATATCGAGGTTTTCCAGCATCGCTGGGTCGATCCCCAGCTCTTCCATTTTTGCGCCAAGATCAAACTCGCCGCCGCCAGCGCCGCCCATCAGGCCGGTCACTTTGCCCATCATATCACCTAGTCCCATTGTCATTCTCCTTTTGCATGGCTCTATCCCTTTGACCTTTGCAGTTCAGCGCCCAAAAAGCACGGGGAAAAACCGGTAGGTTAACGCAACCCAAACGCGCGGTATCTATGTGACCGTTCTATGCATTGTTGCAAGAGCTAAGGGATAGATTGACCTGAATTCTGCGATGACCAGCTAACGCGATGCGTTTTCATCAAAGACGCCCGTATAGTAGGGCACGCCCTTGAACTCCGCGATCAGCTTATCCACGTCCAACCCTCTTTGTTCGAGCATTGACAGGTCAAGGCCCTTTTCTTCAATCAACACTTTGGCCGCGTCGATATCAAGATTTTCCAACATTGACGGAGCAATGCCCAAGGCATCCATGTTGGCGGCAAAATCAAAGGCGCCCGCGCCGCCAGCTTTTGGGCAGATCTTCCGCAGCATTTTTTCAGGTCCACCGCGGTTCTCCCGTTTGCGCGACTACACGGTGTATCCTTTTCAACTGGACGCCACTTAAACACGGGGAAAAATATGAGATTTGACACAGAATTGGTACGGAAGGCGGCCGTTACTTTTTCACTGTGCGGGTTAAGATTAGCACTACACTACCGGAAGGCGATGCCCGCCAGATGTACCATCGCGCTCAAAACGCGCCCTTTCGACCTTCCCGCCTCAATGCGATAGACCGAAAGCTAAAACCGGCACGGCTAAAGTAACCACCGCGAAAGTGGCTAACTCTCTCCACACAAGAACCTCCAGAGAGCTTACTTTTTCTTGCCTTCCAGCGCCGCAATCCGTGCGCTCAGCGCCTCATTCTCTTCGCGTGCCTTTTGTGCCATCGCGCGCACCGCGTCGAACTCTTCGCGGGTCACGAAATCGCGGTCGGCCAGCCAGCGGTCCATCATGGATTTCATCGCTGTATTCGCCTCGTCCCGCGCCCCTTGCGCCACGCCCATCGCATTGGTCATCAGCTGGCTTAGGTCGTCGAAGATTTTGCTGTTGTTTTGCATTGCTGCCTCCAAATCTGGTCGGCTTATATATGGGGCTTGCCGCCACATCCCACAACCCAACACATCCGGTTGACTTTGCCGCACCCGCAGACAAG
>JBCAZI010000218.1:0-2824 GCA_038533095.1 Pseudomonadota bacterium | reverse complement strand
CGCAACCGCCGCTTGGCCCGGTTGCGGGCCACGGCATTGCCGACTTTCTTGGAGCAGGTGAAACCAACGCGGATCCCCGCAGCCTCACCCACACCGCGCTTGCGGCCTTGCAGGTGGATACCAGGGGTGCCCTGGCGGCGGGCGTTTGAGGCGCGCAGAAAATCAGCGCGCTTGGTCAATACGCAAACAGAAACCGCCGGAGCGCCCTGATCAGGCCCAACCGGCGGTTTCAAATCGGTCAAAACGGCTGGTGCGCTTACGCGCTCAGCTTCGCACGGCCTTTGGCGCGGCGATTGTTCAGGATCTTGCGACCGGCCTTTGTGGCCATACGTGCGCGAAATCCGTGACGGTTCTTGCGAACCCGGTTTGATGGTTGGAACGTGCGCTTCATCGCGTGCTCTCCGGTTATTGGCCAAATCCACAGCGGGGATTCGAAGCCGAACTACATTTCAGACCCGTCGTTTAGAGCGGGTCACTATACATGTCAACGCGCACAGGGGCGTGAAACTGCAACAATTCCCATATTTTGATCACGTCAATTGTTACAGTCTTCACGGGCGCACCCCGTAAAACTGAAACATCAGGGGTGCTTTGCATCAATGCGCCGTGAGGTGGGTATCGCGAAAGAAGCGATCGGTCCATCTAAGCTGCAACCAAACAGACACCGCGACACCCATAGGACCCGAAAGATGACCGACATGACCGAAGCCCCCGCCAACCCGATACTCAAAAAGCTGCCATTGATCGTAATTGGCATTGTCGCCCTATTGGGTGCGTTTTTCCTGCGTGATTACCTGACGTTCGAAGCATTGGCCGAAAACCGAGAGACCCTCCTCAGCTTTCGGGATGCCAACTATCTGCTGACCGTTCTGGTCTTTATCGCAGCCTATGTGGTGATTGTTGCCTTCTCCCTCCCTGGGGCAACAATCGCCACGCTGACGGGTGGTTTTCTTTTCGCGACCTTCCCCGGTGCTTTGTTTAACATCACAGCGGCGACCCTAGGCGCGACAGCAATCTTTTTGGCGGCCCGCTGGGGGTTTGGTGAAAGCCTGGGCAAAAAATTGGAAGGCTCCGACGGGGCCGTCAAAAAGATCAAGGATGGCATTGATGAAAACCAGTGGTCGATGCTGTTCCTGATCCGCTTGGTGCCCGCAGTTCCCTTCTTCCTTGCCAACCTAATCCCATCATTCCTCGAAGTACCGCTGCACCGCTTTGTCATCTCGACCTTCCTCGGGATCATCCCCGGCACTGTCGTCTACACATCTGTCGGCGCTGGCCTGGGCGAGGTTTTCGCCCGCGGCGAAACCCCGAACCTTGGCATCATCTTTGAACCACAAATCATCTTTCCCATCATCGGCCTGTGTGTACTCGCCGCTCTTCCCATCGCCATCAACGCCATCCGCGGCAAGAAAGGCCTGTAAGTCATGAACCGGATCAAAACAGATATCTGCATCATTGGTGGCGGTTCAGGTGGTTTGTCCATTGCAGCCGGCGCCGTCCAGATGGGTGCTAAGGTCGTCCTGCTAGAAGGGCATAAAATGGGCGGTGACTGCCTGAACTATGGTTGCGTGCCATCCAAGGCGCTGATCGCCTCAGCCAAGCAAGCACATGCAATGAACCACGGGGCAGCCTACGGTGTCGGCGACGTAGAACCAAAGGTCGACTATGCGGCTGCGAAAGACCACGTGCATGATGTGATCGCGACCATCGCACCGGTGGACAGTGTTGAGCGGTTCGAAGGTTTGGGCGTTCAGGTGATCGAAGAGTTCGGCACTTTCATTTCAAAGACCGAGGTAAAAGCTGGTGACAATATCATCGAGGCGCGCCGCTTTGTTGTCTCAACAGGTTCTGGCCCATTCGTACCGCCGATCCCCGGCCTGGACACCGTCAAGCATTACACCAACGAAGACATCTTTGATCTGCGCGAAAAGCCCAAGCATCTGATTGTCATCGGCGGCGGGCCAATTGGCATGGAAATGGCGCAGGCGCACCGGCGACTGGGCTGTGAAGTGACCGTCATCGAAGGGGCCAAAGCCTTTGGTAAGGACGACCCCGAAATGGCGGCCTTCGTGCTGGAAAAGATGAAAGACGAAGGCATCAATATCGTTGAAGAGGCGCAGGCCGAAAAGATCAGCGGCAAAGGCGAGGCGATCACCGTGCATACGCCAAAAGGCGATTTCACAGGATCACACTTGCTGATGGCTGTGGGCCGTAAGGTCAACATCGACAAGCTGGACTTAGACGCAGGCGGTATCGCACATGACCGCACCGGCCTGAAGGTTGGGCCCGATCTGCGGTCTGTCACCAACAAAAAGGTCTATGCGGCAGGCGACGTAGCCGGTGGGCTGCAATTCACGCATGTCGCGGGCTACCATGCAGGCGTGTTGATCCGTTCAATGTTGTTCGGTCTGCCGTCCAAGCAGCGCACCGATCATATCCCTTGGGCAACCTACACGGACCCTGAACTGGCCCAAGTTGGGCTGACCGAAGCGCAGGCGAAGAAGAAATATGGTCCTGCATTGGAAGTCGTTCGCTTTGATTTCCATCACAACGACCGCCTAATTGCAGAACGCAAAAACAAAGGCCTGATCAAAGTGATGGTCGTGAAAGGCCGCCCTGTTGGCGCATCTATTGCAGGTCATATGGCTGGCGAATTGATTGGCATGTGGGCGATGGCAATCGCGAACAAAATGAAGATGTCCGCCATCGCCAACACCGTTCTGCCCTACCCCACCGTAAGTGAGGTTAACAAACGGGCTGCGGGCGCTTATTTTAGCCCAAGACTTTTCGAAAGCCCGAAGGTAAAGGGTATCGTAGGCTTTGT
>JBCAZI010000217.1:0-2832 GCA_038533095.1 Pseudomonadota bacterium | reverse complement strand
AGGAGGTGCAGGATAAACAGACCCGGTTGGATGGCGGATCGGATGATGATCTGCACCTGACCCGGCTGATTGACCGGCTGAGTGCGAAATTTGGCCCCCGTGCTGTCACCCGCCCGGTGCTGCGCCAAAGCCATGTGCCCGAACGGGCCGAGGCGCAGATCGCTGCACTGGCGCAGGCCCCGGAGGATGGGGCGGTGATGACCAAGGAACGCCCTTTGCGTCTGCTGGATCACCCCGAAGAGGTGCGCGTGCTTTATGCCGTCCCCGAAGGCCCGCCTGCGCAATTTGTCTGGCGCAGGCAGACCCACCGGGTGGCGCGGTATGCTGGGCCAGAACGGATTGCGCCCGAATGGTGGAAAGACCACCCCGGCACCCGCCTGCGCGATTATTTCAAGGTGGAGGATCAGACTGGGCAGCGGCTGTGGCTCTACCGTGAAGGGCTGCATGAGGATGGGCGGGGCGGCGATCCGCGCTGGTTTGTGCATGGGATGTTTGCGTGATGATCCGGGGTTTGCACATGTGGCGGCATCAGGATGCCTCCGGCGGGAGTTTTTGGGCCAAGATGAAGGGGGAGGGGTATGCCTGAGAATGATCATCAGCATCCCCGGCGGACCTTGGCGGAAGAGGATTTTCCGCCCAATCCCCGCGCGCCTTTCGTCGAGCTGGGGTTAACCACCTGTTTTTCGTTTCTGCGTGGGGCCTCTGACGCCGTTGATTTGGCGGCGACTGCTTGGTCCTTGGGCTATGATGCGCTCGGCTGCGCTGACCTCAACACCATGGCCGGTGTTGTGCGCCTGCATACCGAAGCGACCAAGGCCAAGATGCGGCCCGTGATCGGCTGCCGTCTGCAACTGACCAGCGGAGAAGCGTTTCTGGCTTATCCCAAGGATCGTGCGGCCTATGGGCGGCTGTGCACGCTGCTGTCCAAAGGCAAGATGCATGATGTGGATGGGCAATGGCAGGCAAAGGGCGCCTGCGATATCACGCTGGATGATCTGGCAGGGCACAGCGCTGGTGTGCAGTTGATCGCCATCCCCGGCGATGATCTTGACCACTTCGCAGCCGGTTTGCGCCGCCTGACCCGCGCCTTGCCGACGCTGCAACATATCGCGGCCAGTTATCTTTATCGCGGCGATGACAGGGCGCGGATCAATCGTTTGGATACATTGGCGCGGGCTAATGGCCTGTCCATCCTTGCCACCAATGACGTGCATTATCACGCGGCTGAGCGCCGCCCCTTGCAGGATGTGATGACCTGTATCCTGCACAAGACCACGATCCAGAAAGCAGGGTTTCTGCTCGATGCCAATGCCGAACGCCACCTGAAATCACCCGCCCAGATGGTCCAGCTTTTTGCCGAATGGCCCCATGCCATCCGGGCCACGCGCGCTGTGGCAGATGCCTGTGAATTCAACCTCACAGAGCTGTCCTACGAATACCCGCAAGAGACCGTACCGGAGGGGTTCACCCCGCAAGCCTATCTGGAAATGCTCACATGGAAGGGGGCGGCCAACCGCTATCCCGAAGGGATCCCGAATGAGATCAAGGTGGTTCTGGGTAAGGAGCTGGCACTGATCGAAAAGCTGGAGATCGCGCAGTATTTCCTGACGATCCATCAGATCGTGAATTTCGCGCGTTACGACAGCAAGCCCGAAATCCTCTGTCAGGGCAGGGGGTCGGCGGCGAATTCGGCCGTCTGCTATGTGCTGGGCATCACCGCCGTCGACCCCAACAAGAACGATCTGCTGTTTGAACGCTTTATCAATGAGGAACGCAAAGAACCCCCCGATATCGACGTCGATTTTGAGCACGAGCGGCGTGAAGAGGTGATCCAGCATATCTATGACACCTACGGGCGCGACCGTGCGGCCCTTTGCGCCACCGTCATCCACTACCGCCCGCGCATGGCCGTGCGTGAAGTGGGCAAGGTCATGGGGCTGTCAGAGGATATTACCACCGCGCTGGCCAAGACGATCTGGGGCTCCTGGGGCCGCGAGATTGGCGCGCGCGAGGCGGCAGAGGCGGGGATTGATCTGAAAGACCCGCTGATGGCGCGCACCATCAAGCTGGCCGATCAGATGATCGGCATGCCACGCCATCTGGGCCAACATGTGGGCGGGTTTATCCTGACCGAGAGAAAACTGACCGAGACGGTGCCCATCGGCAATGGCGCAATGCCCGACCGCAGTTTCATCGAATGGGATAAGGACGATATTGACGAGCTGCGCATCCTGAAGGTCGACGTGCTGGCCTTGGGCATGCTGACCTGCATCCGTAAGGCCTTTGATCTGATTGATGCGCATTATGGCAAACGCTTCACCCTCGCCACCATCCCGCAAGAAGACCCGGTTACCTACGATATGCTTTGCAAAGGCGACAGTTTGGGTGTGTTTCAGGTCGAAAGCCGCGCGCAGATGAATATGCTGCCCCGGCTGAAGCCGCGTGAATTCTATGACTTGGTTATTCAGGTGGCCATCGTCCGCCCCGGTCCCATTCAGGGGGATATGGTGCATCCATACCTACGCAGACGCAGCGGGATTGAGCCTGAGGAATACCCTTCACCGGGGCCAGAATATGACCCTGATGAGCTGCGCAAAGTATTGCAGCGCACCAAGGGCGTGCCGATTTTCCAGGAACAGGCGATGAAGGTCGCAATGGTCGCGGCAGAGTTTTCGCCTGATGAGGCGAACCAGCTGCGCAAAGCGATGGCGACTTTCCGTTCACGCGGGATGGTTGACGAGCTGCAGGACATGATGGTCGGGCGCATGGTGAAACGCGGCTATGATCCCGAGTTTGCTGAGCGGTGTTTCAACCAGATCAGGGGCTTTGGTG
>JBCAZI010000216.1:0-2853 GCA_038533095.1 Pseudomonadota bacterium | reverse complement strand
TTAAGCGAAGACGACGGCAAAACTCAGATGACGATGGTGCATATCGGCGTGCCCGCAGGGACAGCTGGCGAAGGCGGCTGGAATCAGGCGCTGGATAAGCTGGTAGCGCTGGTCGGCACTCAGGCTTAACCGGCTGCGCCTCTCCGCTGGGGGGCGTCAGCCGCACCCACGCATCGTGATGCTGTGTGAAAACTGAAAAAGATACTGTGAATGACAGGATTGAGCCCATTCCGTCAGTCCGCGAAGTCCAACGGGCTAACATTCTCTTTGTCGACCAGATCATTTGCGCGTCCGGCATAGCGGTAGAGGCGCTTTTCTTGGTCCGGGTAGTCGATCACATCCTCGGAAAGACGCTGCCCAATGACGAGTAAGTGTAATGGGTTCTCACCGTTGTTTCGGATTTCATGTGCTGGCCCGCCTTTGGGGTAGCCGATGAAATCCCCGGGCCCAAGACTGTGGGTATGATCGCCTGTTCGGGCGATACCTGTCCCACTCAGGACATAGACAGCTTCATCTTCGCAGGCATGGACATGGTATTCTGTACTTTTGTCGCCGGGGGCAACGACGAAAATATTAACCCCAAGTGTCGTAAGCCCCGTTGCGTCACCGGGCGAAGAAATAGTTCTGCGCGCTTCAGGATTGACGGGGTGGACATTCAGCGTGGCCGGCAACGTGGCAATCTGGCTGGCGGTCAGATGATAGGGGTTCGACATTGCGCTGTTCCTTTATCGTGCAGAGATCAGGGATTTGACTGTCCGTCATAGCATGCAAAAGCTAGCTTGTTGCCATCAGGATCACGGACGTAGGCAACATAGAATTTGTCACCGTATCTTTCAGGGCGGAAGCCCGGCGATCCTTCGTTTCGTGCCCCCATAGACATCGCCTTTTCATATATGTTGTCGACCTGTGTGGCCGTGTCCAACCGGAAGGTCGTCATCGTGCCGTTTCCAACATTTGCAGGCTCTCCATCGAAAGGATAGCAGGCGAAGAAACGCGGAACTGTTTCATTGCTCCGGTCACCCCAGGACGCGACCTGATCATCTTCATAACAGAGCGAAAAGCCCATGAGATCGAAAAGCGGGCCATAAAAGGCCTTTGCTTGTGCCAGATCATTTGTACCGACCATTGTGTATCCGATCATGGTTTCCGCCTTTCTTTAGCTATCGGATCGAAGGAGCGGTCGAAGGTTAGCCAGCTTTTCGTATCCGGGTGTTTTTCTTTCAACCTTCATAGATTGCTCTCTCTGCTGGCATAGGTGACAAAAGGCGGAACTGCTCAATTTATTGCCGACCAAATGAAAGCGGATCTCTCGCTTTTTATCCCAGATCAGCAGACGGGCCCTTGCAGAATACATCATTGCACTCTTTCGCCCGGTGTTCTAGCGACGTTCAAAGAGGAAACTGACGATGGATCTGCGACATGCTTGACCTGGCTTTGGCAAACCTGCTTTCGCCCATAGTGCTATCCTTCATTCTGGGTCTGAGCGCCGCTTTGGTCAGGTCAGATCTGTCAGTGCCAGAGGCGGTTGCAAAAGGAATATCGATCTACCTCCTCTTCGCGATTGGCTTTAAGGGCGGCGCCAGCCTCGCCGAACACGGAATTGATGGAACACTTGCATTGAGCCTGACTGCCGGTGTTGTCCTGTCTTTTGGGTTGCCGCTTGTTGGGTTTGCGGTGTTAAGGGCGCTATCTGGCATTTCACGCACGGATGCAGCTGCTGTGGCCGGTCACTATGGGTCAATTTCCATCGTAACATTCGTCGCGGGCACGTCAGTTTTGGCTGATGCGGGCATCACGTCTGAGGGCTATATGGTTGCAGTCGCTGCTGCCATGGAAGCACCTGCCATTTTGTCCGCCCTGTGGCTGATTTCGCGTGGGTCTGACGCCACCGATATGAGCGCTGACGTATGGCGCGAAATCCTGCTGAACGGTTCGATTGTTTTGCTTCTCGGCGCATTCGCAATTGGTATCGCAACGGGGGCGGATGGTCTTGCGCAGATCGAATCCTTTATCGTTTCGCCATTTCAGGGCGTCTTATGCCTGTTCCTGCTTGATATGGGGCTTATCGCGGGGCGTGGCCTGCGCCAGGCAAGCGTTCTTGACAAAGGTGCGATTGCCTTCGGCGTGATCATGCCTGTTGTTGGCGCAAGTACGGGGCTTATGGCGGCACTGCTTGTTGGGTTGTCGCTTGGCGGAACCGTGTTGATGATGACACTTGCCGCCTCAGCGTCCTACATCGCAGTTCCGGCGGCAATGCGTGTGGCGGTCCCACAGGCAAACCCATCGATCTACCTCACACTCTCGCTCGCCATCACCTTCCCTTTCAATCTGATTGTCGGATTGCCACTCTATCTGACAGTTGCACAAAACATATTAGGATCTTGAGATGCAGACCCATGATGCAAAACGCGTTGCAATCGTGATCGAGCAAGTCATGCTGCGACGCCTGACAACGGCGTTAGAAAGCGCTGACGTGACAGGCTGGACTGTGCTGCCGGTTCTTGGTGGGTCGGGGCGATCAGGCACCTGGCACCGCGATGATCACATCACCCGCGGTGCTGGTCTGATACAAGTTGTTTGCTTGGTCCGACCTGAAAAACTGGATGCTCTTCTGGATGCAGCTTTCGAAGTGGTCGACAAACATATCGGTGTCGTCAGTGTTTCAGATGTCCAAGTTGTTCGGGCAGACCGCTTCTAACACAGCACGTCGCCTCGTGATTTAGAGACCTTTATCAAATCGCACTTCATGTCGGCTGTGTTGGCATCGAGGTTTGATCAGTCAAAGGCAAGTTGGCCAAAAGGCGCGTTTCCCCCCGTATCCTATCGCCCGGCTGGTTCAACTCAGGCTATTGA
>JBCAZI010000215.1:0-2885 GCA_038533095.1 Pseudomonadota bacterium | reverse complement strand
CTTCCCGCCACCTGCGCCCTGCAATTTGTATCCCGATGGGTTGCTGGCCTTGCGGCAAATCCGCGATATGTGTCGGCATGTTCCCAGCCGGGAGCCCCAGGAAGTTCATGATGAAGGACCAATGCGAACATCCCAAAGCATCTTTGACGCCTGCTGGCCCCTCTGCATCGCGTCCGGCGGCAAAGAAGGGTTTCAGCAGGAAAGGTGTGAGCACCAGTGGATAGTCTTCCAAGAATACGGACCAAGCGCGCGCATAATGTGTGCGTTGGGCCAGCATGCTCAGCAATTCATCCCCTTCGTAAGGTGGGAACTGTTGGTGGTATTCGTCAAAAATCCTGTTCAATTCAGGCGAACCATAGCTGCGGATTTCAGCACCCAAGAGCGCTTTGACCTCGCCCAAGAGCGCGCGATACCCGACCTCGCCCGTTTCGCGGGCCATGGGTGGTTCAACGTGTTCGACCTGATAACCCGCATCGGATAGCGCAGATGCTGCCTTGTCCAATGCAGTCGCCACCTCGGGGTGCAGACCAAAACCAAAATCATCGTAGGTGCAAGCCACGCGAATTGGCGTCTCAGGCTGCTTGCCACGCCATGGAAAAGGTACATGAAACGGGTCCCTTGGATCTGGCGCCACCAAGGCCGGCATCGCAAGATGCAAGTCTGCTGCTGTGCGTGTGAGCAACCCTTGGACGGACATCGTTTGGGCAAGTAAACCACGCTCAACCCTTTGGCTGGGGTTAAAGGCGGGCACCCGGCCCAAACCGGGTTTGACCGTCACCGCCCCATTGGCAGAGGCTGGAAACCGCAATGATCCGCCGATGTCATTGCCATGGGCCAAAGCACCGATGCCTGCCATCACAGCCGACCCGGCCCCGCCAGAGGAACCACCTGCAGAGACATGCCGCCCCCAAGGATTGTGCGTACGACCATAAAGCGGATTGTCCGTGTCGGCCCGAAAAGAAAACTCTGGTGTATTAGTGCGCCCGATCACTACCGCGCCTGCGGTTTTCAGGTTGCGCACAACTGGCGCGTCGTCAGGCGCGATCATGTCCTTAAAGGCAGGAACACCATTGGATGTGGCGTACCCCTTCTGATCAACATTGATCTTGATCGTGACCGGTACACCATGCAGCGGCCCTTTGGGGCCGTCGCTTGCATCAAGCGCTGCGGCGTCAGCTCTTGCTCTGTCTGCCAGCGATTCAACCACGGCGTTCAGGTCTGGGTTCACCTCTTCCATGCGTGCAATCGCGGCCTCGGTAACCGCAAGCGCGCTCAGGCTGCCATCACGCGTCGCATTTGCGATCTCAGTCGCGCTCCACTGCCAAAGCGGTGCCTTGTCCATGAACCCGTTTCCTTTCAAGCAGCTGGCGCTTTTGGCAGACCCATCATGAGGGTGGCAATCTCATCAAGATTGCTGTCAGTCATATGGCATGCGGCATTCCGCGCCATCCCAATATTAGCCTCATTCTTCATTTCGTGGGCCAGCATCGCAGGCGTGACGTCAGCGCAATCCGCGGGCAATGCCGCGGGGATGTGACATGCGCGCATCAATCGGGTAAGCGCCTCTGGCAGTGCCGCTGCTTTCGCATCGCCACCCAAGGCCTGTGCGGCAAGGCCATAGTTGTCGGCGCCTTCCGGCCGCGCAACCAACCACGGCATGCTGACCTCTAAACCCAACCCGGTCGCGAGCCCATGATGGATGCGTACCAGTGATCCAAGGGCGTGGCTGATATTGTGGCCCATATGCGTATTGCAATTGTGCAAGGCTAGCCCAGCAACGGTGCTGGCCCATAAAACACGTCCACGCGCCTCAAGATCCGCACCATCGGCCACGGCACGCGGCAGGGCATCTGAGAGTATGCGCAAAGCCTCCAGCCCGTAAAGCTGCCCTGCTGGACTGGTGGTGCCAGCCGTTGCGCCTTCAAGGGCATGTGCAACAGCATCGACGCCTGTCCATGCGGTCAAATGAGGGGGTAAGGTCAAGGTCAATTCCGGGTCCAGCACCACCTGCGCAAACATCAGTTCTTCACCCCAGAACCAAATCTTGCGGCCGTCCGCCTTTGAGATGACCGATGTGCGCGTCACCTCTGATCCCGTCCCAGCCGTTGTCGGAATTGCGATGGCGGGGATGCCGTCACTGGGTAATGGTCGTGCGGCAAGCGCGAAAGTCTCTGCCGGTTGATCGGCATGAGCGATTGCAGCCACCAGTTTGGCCGCATCCATCGCAGCGCCGCCGCCCAAACCGATGATCACTTTGGCACCGGCATTGCGCGCCCGCGTGCAGAGCGTATCAACCAGGGCTTCCTTCGGTTCGCCCGATACATCGGCTGCGACTTCGGCCGCGACGCCATGATCAGCCAAGTTCTGCGCCAGTTGGTCGGTGACACCGAGTTGGGCCAATATGGCATCTGCGACCACAAACACCGGTCCGTCATTCAAGGACTTCACCATCTTTGGGACCTTGGCAATTTGGCCGGCCCCAAAACTGACGCGCGGCACGAGTCCCATGTTAAAATTTTGCATCGGTTCTTCCTTTGAGTACTGACTGTGACGATGAAGAGGGGATCGGAAAACCCTTATTGTTGTCTCGGTCGTTTTGACGCAGTGGTCAGTCTGCCGATGGCTTTGAAAAAGGACAATAGTTGGCTGCCTTAATTGTTGAGACAGCCGGTAAGGCTTGGGTCCCAAGCTGAGGTCCTGACCTTAGATAGAAGAGGATCGCGTGCTCGGGTTTCGAAAAGTTCCCCGAGGGTGTTGTACGTGCGCAGCTTAGGGTTGTACGGCAGGGATATCTGACCCATTGCCAGTGGTGAGCAGCTTTAACATTGAACTTGCCCGAACATGCAGTCACATCGCCTTTATGAGACTAAAAAGAGACTGGAAAC
>JBCAZI010000214.1:0-2905 GCA_038533095.1 Pseudomonadota bacterium | reverse complement strand
ATTCATGCAGGTTTGGTCAAACGTCCCAGCGATTGGCCCTACTGTTCACTGAACCATCAAACTGCAGGTCGGCTTAAAACCATTGCCCCGGTTCCATCAGACCCAAATCCAAAAGCTGCTGCGATTGCCAGCTGAACCGTTCGGATTGTGGCCAGTGAAACGTATTGATCATAGCGCGGCTGCCCGGATTGCGGCGCAGCGCTTTGGCTGTCCGAAACGATCCGATGGCGGCAGAGAGGTTGTTATGCCATGGGCAGGAATAGGTGTTATATTCACCCAGGCTGAACGACCGGTCTGGCAGCATTTGCAGCCCCGGCTGCGCCCGGAAAAAGGCGGTTCGGTCGGTCCGCTGCCGTGCTTTGGCGATATGTTCTTCAAACCGCCACCGCAGCCCGCCGAACACATTGACCTGCCGGTCTAGCGCTTCGCCGTTCTCATCCTCGCGCGCCAAAGCGTAATAGCCAGACTTGTCGAAGTAAGCGCCATCACGATCAACCCCATTGGGGTGCGTACCGAGGTCTTTGGCATAAAGATCAATGATATAGCTGATCACCGTATCGCGCCGCTCTTCCTCCATAAATGTCAGCATTTCGCCTACGCTGCGATGTTCGCAGAAAGGGAAGAACAGGTATTCGGCGTTATAGCAGAAATAGAGCCATTGCCCCGGAAGTGCAGCAATCATCGCATTCGCGATTGTTTGCAACGCGCCTTCTGCGGTGACATCAAAATCAACCCGATGCAGGTTTTCAGGCAGATCAGCGGGCAGGTTTTGTTCTGCGGCACAAAAGGCGATTAATTGCTTGAACCCTGCCTTTGCGTGATGGGCAATGGTGCTTGCGATCTCGACCTCATCCTCAATAAGGATCAATGCGATGGGCCCTTTCATCAAAGACCGCTTGGCATCCTGGGTAAGGGCGGGAAGGGCGGGGTAGTGCATGAAGGCTCACATCATCTAAGCGACCCGCGCAAATTCGGTGATATCGGGCCGCATTGCAAGCATTCCGCCAAGTCGTTAGAAGGCGCAAGATATCCCTACATATGAGCAAATCGCATGTCCGCGCCCAAGAAGCTTTATATCAAGACCTATGGCTGCCAGATGAACGTCTATGACAGCGAACGCATGGCCGAGGCGCTGGGCGGCAAAGGCTATGTCGAGACGCAGACGCCCGATGATGCGGATATGATTCTGCTGAACACCTGCCATATTCGCGAAAAGGCGGCCGAGAAGGTCTATTCCGAGCTGGGCCGTTTCAAGGGGCTGAAAGCTGAAAATCCCGATCTGAAGATCGGTGTGGCAGGCTGCGTGGCGCAGGCTGAGGGTGAAGAGATTATCAAACGTCAGCCCATGGTCGATCTGGTGGTGGGGCCGCAAAGCTATCATCGCCTGCCAGCGATGGAGGACGCGATCCAGACCGGGGCCAAGGCGCTGGATACTGATTTTCCAGATGACGACAAGTTCGATACGCTGAAGACGCGGGCAAAGGCCAAGCGCGGCCCTACGGCGTTTCTGACAGTGCAGGAAGGCTGCGACAAGTTTTGCGCGTTTTGCGTGGTGCCTTACACACGCGGGGCAGAGGTATCGCGCCCGGCTGACCGGATTATTCGCGAGGCGCAGGAACTGGTCGAAAGCGGCGTGAAGGAAATCACACTGCTGGGTCAGAACGTGAATGCCTATCACGGGCATGAAGGTGGATTGGCTGGGCTGATCTGGGCGCTGGACAAGGTCGACGGGCTGGAACGCATTCGTTTCACAACATCGCACCCCAATGATATGGATGATGCGTTGATCGAGGCGCATGGCACTTGCGACAAGTTGATGCCTTATCTGCATTTGCCGGTACAATCAGGGTCGGATCGTATTTTGAAAGCGATGAACCGCAAGCATACCGGCGAAAGCTATATCAAGCTGATCGCGAAAATCCGCGCGGCCCGTCCGGACCTGCTGCTGTCGGGTGACTTCATTGTGGGCTTCCCGAGTGAGACCGATCAGGATTTTGAAGATACGATGCAATTGGTGCGCGACGTGCATTACGGGCAGGCCTATTCGTTCAAATATTCCACCCGTCCGGGCACGCCAGCGGCGGAAAAGCCGCAGCTGCCAGAGGATGTGATGAACGACCGTTTGCAGCGCTTGCAGGCCTTGTTGCGTGAACAACAGCAGGCAACCCAAGCGTCTATGGTGGGCCGAGAGGTGAAAGTACTGTTTGAAAAGGCGGGGCGCGAGCCGGGGCAGATGATCGGCAAGTCCGAATATCTGCATGCGGTCTATGCTGATGCGCCAGCGAATGTCATCGGGCAGGTGCGTCGGGTCAAGGTCGTGCAGGACAGCCCGAATTCGCTCAAGGGTGAACTGCTGTAAGGTGGATCATGATCCACCTTACCTGACCAAACCTTGGGCGATCCCAACACCTGGCATGTCAATTTAGTGACAATTGTCGTTGACGCCTTGCGCCTTGCGGTCAGACTTGCCACCATAGCTATATATAGATGTGAAGGAGACGTGATTGGCCACCGGTGCCCTGACCCCACCCAGCGAAGCTGCAACAGAATCCCAATTGGAATTCCCAGACAACTTCCTGCTGATCGATCTTTGCGGCGAATACGACCGCAACCTAACCACCATCGAAGACAAATTGGGCGTGCAAATCCTGCGCCGCGGCAACCAACTGGCCGTGATCGGTGAGGCCGATGCCCGGCTAGAGGCGACGCAAGTGCTGGGTGCGCTCTACAGCCGCCTTGAAGCGGGTCGCACGCTGGAGCCGGGTGATCTGGACCGCGAATTGCGCATGGGCAGCCCGGAGCCTGCCGATGACAGTTTCGCAGGCGACCAGTTGGAAATGTTTCGCGGTGGATCGGTTGAGATCAAGACGCGCAAAAAACTGGTGGAACCGCGCACGGATGCCCA
>JBCAZI010000213.1:0-2952 GCA_038533095.1 Pseudomonadota bacterium | reverse complement strand
CCAAGAGCCCCGCCACGCGGTCGCGCGGCAGCATTTTGCCCCGGCTCAGATGCCGCGTGCGGGATTTCTCACCGCCACCGTGGGCCGCTGCTGTGGCGGCGGCCTGCACCTCGGCCAATGCGGCTAAATGGGCCTCTCGTCCCTTGCTTATGGGCGTTTCCATTACAATCCATCTTCCAAAAACAAGGTCTGCGCGGCTGTCGTACGCATCAGACATTCCAGCAAAGCCGGTATCTGGCCCGTGCCCTCTCCCCAAGCTGCAAAGACCGCGTCACACCGCGCGTCGCGATAACCGATCCACGCCCGCTGCAAATCGCGCAGCCTGTCGGCCAAGAGCGGATCATCGGCGCGTGCCGCGGCCATTTGCGCCTGATAGACCGCATTCAGCCGATCATCCCAAAAGGCCAGTTCCCGGTCAAAACAGTATCTTTCCACGTAAGAGCCACCGCCATCACGCAGGCATGCAAGGCTGGAGGCGCCGATACAGGCCACCTTCTCTTGCGCCAGGCCTGCGTCCTGCAAGCAGGTTGCAGTAAAAGCATCGTCATATTCGGGCTCTTGCGCCAAAACCGGTTGCGCAAAGCAGGTCATGAATAGCAGTGCTGCACAAATTCGCATCATACCCCCGGCCCCGCGGGTTCTGGCAGGGCTTCACCGCGTGGTCCGACGTAGTAGGTGGTGATGACCCCGAAAGGATGAGTGCAATTGATCACCATACGCACCGCAGGATCAGGATGCGGGCTGGCTGCGCAGTCGGTCAGACTGGCGCCACTGGGCGCGGTTTCCATATAGGCGGCGGCATAGCGGTTGATGATATCGGTCTCTGACGGCACTTTGCCCCATTGCAGGCCGAGGTATGCGGCAAAGGCTGTCAGGGCCATGAGAGGGAGGAAGAAGTAGGCGCGGGTCACGATAAGTCCTCGCAAATCTCACCGTAAACAGGACGCCGTCCCGATGTGCAGTGCTCCCTCAAACGATTTTCTATCTCCAGTGAAAATCGGGCGGTTTCTTCATTCACGCAGGCATACTCTACTATATCACCTTCTCGCCCACGCGACCGACCAACTCCATACTGGCTTGTAAGATAGCTGCACTTTGTTTCTGCATAAGCCCGCCATACTATGACAGTTGCTTGCAATTCCGGTGCAGTCATTTGGACGCCCTGCACGAATTCGGCAGGCGAGTAAGCACCAGACAATCCTTCAACCATACGGTCTAGCCGCCACTCCCAGTATTGCCGCTCTAAGGACAGGCAAGTGATCATAGTCACACGGTCGTTCCGCATCTCAGAGCACTGTGCAGAGCCTTGCCCAACACATGCACTTTCGGCCTCCATAACAAATCCAGAACCCCGTTCAGTGGCCGCTGTCGATACACAATCTGATAACAGAGCGGCATCCACTGAATAACTGCGGTGTGTTAGCGGGGGACCGCTTCCAAGCACATCAGCAGCAACGGGTGACCACACCAGCAAGCAAGAAAGCACAATCCACTTCACCCCATCGCCCCCATCATCTCTCGCCCGACCAGCATCCGTCTGATCTCGGACGTGCCGGCCCCGATCTCCATCAGCTTGGCGTCGCGGAAAATCCGTGCCACGGGTGCGTCGTTCAGGAACCCTGCTCCGCCCATGGCCTGCACCGCTTGGTGCGCCTGTTTCATCGCCTCTTCTGATGCATAAAGGCAGCAGGCCGCTGCGTCTTGCCGCGTCACCGTGCCCCGGTCACAGGCGCGTGCCACTTCGTAGACGTACGCCCGGGCCGAGTTCATGGCCGTGTACATATCCGCCAGTTTGCCCTGCATCAGTTGGAAGTTCCCGATGGGTTCGCCAAACTGTTTGCGGCTGCTGACATAAGGCATGACCTCGTCCAGACAGGCGGCCATGATGCCAAGCCCGATGCCTGCGAGCACAACCCGTTCGTAGTCGAGGCCGGACATCAACACGCGCACGCCTTTGCCTTCTTCGCCCAGTACGTTTTCGAACGGGACCTGCACATCGTCAAAGATCAGCTCCGCCGTGTTAGAGCCGCGCATGCCCAGTTTGTCGAAATGCGGTGATGTGCTGAACCCGGTCATTTCCTTTTCGATCAGAAATGCGGTGATCCCCTTTGATCCCGCGTCGGGATCACTCTTTGCGTAGACCACCAGCGTGTCGGCGTCAGGCCCGTTCGTGATCCAGTATTTGTTGCCGTTCAGGCGGTAGTGGTCGTTCCGCTTTTCCGCGCGCAGCGACATTGACACCACGTCGGACCCTGCCCCCGCCTCTGACATCGCCAATGCGCCCACATGTTCGCCCGAGATCAGCCGCGGCAGGTATTTTGCCTTTTGTTCATCGTTGCCATTCAGCTTGATCTGATTGACGCAAAGGTTGGAATGCGCGCCATAGGACAACGAAACCGAGGCGCTGGCACGCGCGATTTCCTCTATCGCGACGGTATGCGCAAGGTAGGACATGCCCGCACCGCCATATTCCTCGTCGACCGTCACCCCCAAAAGCCCCAGTTCGCCCATTTCTGGCCAAAGCGCCGGGGGGAAGGCATTCGATTGGTCAATCTCAGCCGCCATTGGTTTGACCCGCGTTTGCGCCCAATCATGCACCATATCGCGCAGGGCATTCACATCTTCACCAAGATCGAAACTCATTGAGGCGTGAAACATCCGCTGGCTCCAGATTAATTGAACGCTTGTTCATTAATAGGATGCGCAGGCCCGTCCTGTCGAGTCATTTCTGCTTGAGCAAATCCAAATCATCGGGCGCAAAGACGTAAGGGCCCGGTTGTTTGCGGCGCAGCGCCCAGAGGCTGCGCAGCTCTTTTTGGGTACCGTCCGGCACATGGGCAAAATAGGCGCGCGTATAGGCGTTATATTGATTGTGCGGCTGATCGGGCTGCTTCTTGCCTGCTTTCTTGTCGGCCTCAATCTGCTTGGCCGCTGCAACGGCATCGGCCAAGG
>JBCAZI010000212.1:0-3003 GCA_038533095.1 Pseudomonadota bacterium | reverse complement strand
CAAGCAGGAGTTCATCACGCCACACTGCCCACAGCAGAACGGAATGATGGAGCGCTTGATCCGGTCACTCAAAGAGCAATGCGTCCATCGTCACCGCTTCGAAAGCTTGGCACATGCAAGCCGCGCCATCGGTGACTGGATCCAATTCTACAACTCTGCTTCATTGCGCCCATCTTTCTATGTTGTTGAAGAAAATAGATTTTGTTGATCTGGGTGCGATACCGCGGGGTGTTTGGGGTTTTGTCGAGCCCGTTTCTTGAGTTGTTGTGCCTTCGTTGTTGACAGTTCCGCGCGCTCGAACACCCATGGCCCGTCAGCAAGCGGATGGTCTGCTTTGATATCGCCGGCTTCTGCTGCCAACCGCAATGTTTTTGGCGCTACGCCGATCAGTTTTGCGGCACCAGAGAGATTGAGCCACGGGTCAAGACCATCGGGTTCGGGCTTGTATACCGGGATCTTGCGGTAGGACCGCAATGCTGTGACCCGCTCCCTGGTCCAGCGGTTGCCATTTCCTGTGGAGAGCCCGTTTCGGTTCAGAACGCCAGCGATGACATCGTCGCTGGCAATCCGCGCAAGCTGGCGGACGGCCTCGACAACATCCGGCGGTGTTGCATTGCGCTGTCCGCGGCGGCGTTTTGGCAGACGGATTTCGGTATGTGCGCCACCGGCCCAATGAACCATCAAAACAATCTCGGAGGCATCATCATCAAGATCTGCCACCACTTCCCGGATCACCGTGCGAACAATGCGCTTCTTCAACCTTGCATCGGTGGCCGGCGCGACCCAGACGCGTTCGAGATCGGCCCCCAGGGCCGCCAGGTCTTCCACCGCCAGCGTGGTCCCGTTCGGGCTGACCGCGTCATGGTGAACGATCTTGTTCTCGATCTCCTGAACCTGTTGAAGTGTTCGGTTCCACCGGGCCTCCAGTTCGGCGGTCACGAGGCGGTTCTCGGGATCGGATGCATCATATTGCCGGAATGCCCGATCAGTCGCGTATTGAGCCGCTTCGAGATCACGGCAGAGCGCATCGCGAACCTGATCCCGCTGGCGCAGTGCTTGCGTGGCTGCCGCCTCTGCGGCGGCAATGGCACCGGGTCCGACTACCTGCAAAAGCGCATGTTCAATGGCATCGTCGACCCGCAATCCGCCGAAGGCGATGCAGCGCGCTTCGCCGTTGTCCAAAAGGCCGCGCCAGCAGGAGTAACGCGGGATGTCGTGCTTCTTGCCGGTGTAGCGAACAGTCAGTTTACGGCCGCAGCGCCGACAGCGCAGCAGCCCGGCCAGGAGGGCCGAGCCATGCTTGGCAGCGCCATGATGCCGGCTCTGAGGAACATTGTTACTGACCATCTTGCGGATCGCCTCTGCTCGTTCCCAACTCACATAGCCTTCATGTGCGCCCGGCTTAAATGCCAGCCAGTCGTCGCGATCTTTCCTGCGAATGGCGGTTGCACCGAACCCCGCCGCTGCCTGGGTCTTGCCATAGGCATAGGCCCCGCCATAGGCCGGGTTGACGATCATGCGATGGATGGTGGCGTATGTCGGCCGCCGCCAGATCACATCACCCTGTTTGCGCAAGCTGGGCAATTCAAGGCCATGTTCGAGGAACCACATGAGGGCCTGCCGCGCGCTCCCCAGTTCAGCGACCTTGTCGAAAACCAGGGATATGGCCTCTTGCACGCGGCGATCAGGATCCTTCTCAAGCCGGTTCCCGGCTTTTACGAATCCGACAGGGGCGGCGACGACAAGTTCGCCGCGCCGTGCTTTCTCGTGGCGTGCGGCAAGGGACCGTTGCCTGAGCAGGTCGAGCTCGTATTCATTCAGGCTGCCCTTCAGGCCCAGAAGTAGCCGGTCATTGCCATCGCGCGGCGCATAAACCGTTTCCTGATCGATCAGCACAGTGTCGACGACACGGCACATCTCGATGAGATGCTGCCAGTCCCGGCTGTTGCGGGCAAAACGGGACACTTCACGCGCCGCGACGGCGCCGACCTTGCCGAGACAAACATCGGCGATCATCCGGTCAAAGCCTTCCCGCGCGACACCGCCGGCGGCAGAACGACCGAGGTCGTCATCCACTGTCTCAATCCGGCTCCAGCCCAAATCCGAAAGCCGCTCCCGCATGGCATATTGCAGGGCGCTGCTTTCCCGGTTGTGCAGAACCTGGTGGGCCGATGACTGACGGACGTAAAGGATCGCTTTGCGCTCCAAATGCTGCGAGCCAATCTTCTCATGCTTCATGATCATTCCCCCCTTCTGCCGCGTCTGCGTGTTTCGCCATCAGGCGTGCCATCAATCGTGTCAGCGTTTGCCGCGTGTCGTCGGGCAGGCTCTGCCAAGGCGGAGTTTGTGCCGCGGTCGTAGACCGGGTGTCTGGGAACAGCTCGAGTTGCGTCGTCGTTATTTTGCGCGGCATTGGCCAACCTCCGAATCTCCTGTTCAGAGTCCAATGCTGCGCCAACGCGGGAGGGGGGGTCGGATTTACTGAACGACTTACAGTCGATATCGCAAACAAGCCTCGCAAGAGCTTTAAGGGCGTCCAAGCCTACATGAGCCGCATCGATCCGACGGCAGAAGGCGCATTCGGCCCGGTCAAACATCCATATCGGGACTTCCAGAAGCCGGTCCGACCGGCGGCCTGTGAGATTGCACTGAAACACGGCTTCGCCGCATTTTTCGATCAACTCATGGACGTAAACCGACCGGCCAAACCAAGGATGCCATCGATAAAGAACCTCGCGCCGCTCGGTAACGTGGGTGTTCTGGCGTTCAGTTGTACAACACCAAGCGCCCGCATTCGGCGCTCGGATACCTGTCCCCAAAGGAGTTCCTGATGAAAACCACCGCGCCAGCGCTTGAGACTCTTGCGGTCTCCACGCTGCCGCTCAACACTCAAACCCAACCGGAAGATTCCAGATCAAACCGGCCCTAACCGCGACGAAGTCCCACTCAAGCTTGCTTTCAAAACCAATACGACAATACTGCTCTTGGTGACCTTTCCCCGCG
>JBCAZI010000211.1:0-3016 GCA_038533095.1 Pseudomonadota bacterium | reverse complement strand
CGCAAACCATACCTGAGATTGCCGCATGGATACCTGGGCAAATCGCCTGGATGGACAACCCAGGGCAGGCGCTTGACCCGGTACTTTGGGTGTCGGCTATCCTTGTCGGTATCTTGCTGCGCGGCCCTTCAATGTTTTTGGCTTTGGCGGCGATCAACGCCGTACGCACTGAAAACTATTTGGCGGGATTGGCCGCCTTACCCCTGACAGCATTGTTGTTTGAAGCAGTAGCGGCACAGATCGGCTGGCTACCGCAGGTGTCAATCTGGACGCTGACGACGGCCTTTGGCGGCATCATGGTGGTTGGTTCGCTTTGGGTTGTCATGGCGCGGACCCGACTGGGCCGAGAAGCGCCACGTTGACAAAGCGACAGTGTATGGTGAGGCTGATCACAGCCATTGGTACCCTGCCTTAGCGATGTTTTCCGAACCCCATGAGGCGCAAAATGGTGACGACTACCGACACTGATACCCCTATCAGCTTTAGAATGGCATGCCCTGTCTTGCGGATTTTTGACGAAGCGAAAGCGCGCGCATTCTACTGCGATTTTCTTGGATTCCAGACCGTGTTCGAACATCGGTATGATCCAAGTTTCCCGATCTACATCGGCTTGGAACGCGCCGGTTTGCACTTGCATCTGTCAGAACATCACGGCGACGGTTGCCCGGGGGCAATGGTCTTTGTGCGCATGCAGGGGATCGTGCAATTTGCGCAAGAGCTGCAACAAAAGAACTATGCCTATGCGCGCCCAGGCATTGTTGATCAGCCCTGGGGCCTGCAGATGGAAGTCCACGACCCATTCGGCAATCGCATTCGGTTTTGCGAAGACCACTCTTAGCGTTCAGTTGCGGATGGGGACGAAACCCTGCGTTCAATCGATGCGATGGCTACACCAAGCAAAATCAATGGTGCTGCGAATAGAAAAGCGGGCGATAGCCCGAGATCAAAGATAAAGAGGTCAGCCAAGACCGGCCATAACAGCGCAAGATACTCAAATGGTGCGAGCCGCGAGGCTTCGGCGTAGCGAAAGGCCAAGGTCATTGCGATATGCCCAAAGCCCCCGAAGAGGCCTGACAGCACCAAGAGCCATAGCGTGTGCCCATCGGTCATCACCCAACCCCATGGCAGTGTTGCAAGGCCCCCGACCATGGATGCCAGCACGAAGTAGAGCGCGATTGCGCCGGGGCTTTCGGTTGTGTTGAGGCTGCGAACCATCAGTAATGCAAGTGCCGCTAACGCTGCAGAAGCGAGGCCAAGCGCGTAGCCAACCAGCTTGTCCGTACCAACCGCGGAAGACGCAAGCTCTGGCCATACCAAAGCAATGACACCGGCGAACCCAAATGCCAGCCCGCCGATGCGCCAGATGGTTAATCGCTCTGACAGAAAAATCATCGCCCCCAAGGCCATCAGAATAGGGGAGAGCTGCGCGAGCAAGATCGCTTCAGCAAGGTTCAAACGCGCGATGGCCGCGAAAGATGCGAAAAGCGCGAATGCACCAAAGCTAGCGCGCAAAAAATGCGTGCCCGGACGTTTGGTCGCAAGCCCACCCGGAAATTCACCGCGCACCCATAGGAAGACCAACAAAGGCAAGATTGCAAAGAACGCGCGGAAGAATACGATCTGCCCGAGCGGAACCGCGTCACCGATCGCTTTGACGCTGATAAACATACCGGCCATCAAAAGGCCGGAGGCGATGCGAAGGATGATCCCAAGCGATGGCCGATCAGTCGTCGTCATTCATGCGTGCCGTCTTTGGCCAATGCGTCACGCAACGCATCGCCCGTCAGATTGATGGCTAAGACACAGAAAACAACGGCAAGACCCGGCCAAACCATCTGCAAAGGCGTCGAACGCATATGCACACGCGCGTCCAGCAGCATCGCACCCCATTCGGGGTTGGGTGGCTGAATACCGAAACCCAAGAACCCAAGTGCAGAAATCCCCAAGATCGCCCGCGCAAACATACCCGTCCAGACAACCGTCAAAGAGGGGATCAATGATGGCAGGTAGTGCCAACGCGCGACCGACCAGCCAGGCAGACCGGCGAGCCGGGCTTGCACCACATAGCCTTTGCTTTGTACGGACAGGCCAATTCCGCGTGCGACGCGGGCATAGCGCATCCATCCCGTCACGCTGAGGGCAAAAATCAGGCTCCATGTGCTGGCTCCCATCAAACCTGCGATCACGAGGGCGGCAACCAGCTCTGGGAAGGCGAGGAATGTGTCTGTTGTGCGCATCGCCAGCCAATCCGCCGTCTTGCCACCGAGTGCAGCCAAAAGGCCGATCGCCGTGCCAATGATGAGACTGATTACAGAGATCACAAAAGCCAATCCAAGCGACCAACGCGCCCCGTGTAGCAGCCGAGACAGAATATCGCGGCCCAAGGCATCCGTGCCCAAGAGAAATTGCGCACCGGGGGGAGCAAGACGATTTGGAATATCAATCGCTGTCGGATCATAGGGGGCCAGCACTGGGCCAAGGCCAGCCAACAGGACAAAACCCACGACGAGGATTGCAACACTACGCATTGTGACCGCCAATGCGTGGGTCGATCACGCGATAAATCAGATCAATCAGTAAGTTGACGACGACGAAGATCAGGGCCGTCAGGACAACGACAGCCTGCACTTGCGGGAAATCTCTGGCCAGAACAGCGGAGACCAGAAATGTCCCGAGGCCAGGTCGGCCAAAGATGACCTCGACCAGGACAAGGCCTTCTAGAAGAAAGGCCAGTTCCAGTCCAAAGACCGTGATCACAGGGACCGCCGCATGTGGTGCGATGTGATCACGGCCGACTGCGCGCTCAGACACGCCGCGCCGTCTGATTGCGGGCAGAAACGACTGGCCCCGTGCCTCTAGAATGCCTGAGCGTATAATCCGGGTCAGTGAAGCGGCGACCCCCAGGCCCAAGGTCAACGCGGGAAGGATGGCATGGGCGGGCGTGCTGGCCCCGAGCGCTGGCAGCCACGCAAGCTGCACTGCGAAGATCAAGATCAGGATCAGCCCAAGCCAGTAA
>JBCAZI010000210.1:0-3077 GCA_038533095.1 Pseudomonadota bacterium | reverse complement strand
GTCCTTCAGTTTGGATTGATCTGACAGGCCCACTTCACCCCCAATGACGACACGGTTTGTGGTCGCAAATGTCTCGCAAGCGACACGCGCTTCGGGTTCTTCGGTCAACAAAGCATCAAGGATCGAATCCGAAATCCGATCACAGACTTTATCGGGGTGACCTTCGGAAACGGACTCCGAAGTGAAGATATAGTTATTGCGTGCCATGGGGATGTGCTCCGGTAAGTTTTATTGCCACGTCAGGAAGCCGTTGTGACAAAATCGAAGACCCGCATAGGCTGTGGCCGTGCGAAGGTCAATCGCTAAGGCGTTTGCGCCACCCATAACCAGCAAAGCTTAACAGGATCAGCAAGGCGATGATCGGCAGATCACCCCAACGGCTGTAAAGGGTCGCAGGTCGTGCCGGTGGCAAAGCCGCATCAATCGCCCCATCCACATCCAGCGGCAAAGACGCCGTGATCCGCCCCTGCGCGTCGATCATCGCACTGATCCCTGTATTGGCAACACGCACCATGGGCAGGCCCTGTTCAATCGCGCGCAACCGTGCCTGCGCCAGATGCTGATGCGGCCCCGCCGCCTGCCCGAACCATGCATCGTTTGTGATCAGCAGCAAAAGGCGTGGGCGCGTGTCACCATAGGTGATCTCTTCCGCGAAAATCCCCTCATAGCAGATCAGCGGCACTGCGGCGCCGATGCCGGGCAGGTCAACTGGCCCCGGCACGGCACCGGGCGTGAACCCGACACCCAAATTCCGGGCCAGCCCCGCAGCCCCCACGCGCCCCAACAGCTGTGCGCCGGGGATGTATTCGCCAAAGGGCACCAGATGACGCTTGTCATAGATGCTTTGCACCTGCCCGCCCGGACCCATGACAACAAGGCTATTGTAGGCGCGCGCTTCTGCATCACGCCGTTGAATGCCAAAGACCAAGGGCGCACCGCGTGCAGCGTCCGACAAAAGACTGAGGTCATCATCAATATGGTTCAGCAGATAAGGAATTGCCGTTTCCGGCCAGACGACCAGATCGGGTACATCGCCAGCGCTGGTTGATAACAGCATACGATTGAGGAAGAGATCGGCATAGGCAGGATCCCATTTTTGATGCTGCAACGCATTCGGCTGGACAAGGCGTACGACGGGTGCATCCTGTGGCAAACTGGGCAAAGCACCCGGCCGCATGACAAAGGATACCGCCAACATCAGACCCAGAATGACAAGCCCTGCAATCCGGTCTCGCCCGGCCAACATCGCAATCGCCAATCCGGCCAGAACCGTCAAAAGCGTCAGCAAATGGGGGCCGCCAAATGCGGCCAGCTGCGCCAGCCCAGTGGTAATCCAGACATGCCCCAACAAAGCCCAGGGAAAACCCGTCAGGATCAGCGCGCGCAATACCTCTGCCCCGACCAGCATCAGCCCCAGCAAAGCAATGCGACCCGGCGCGAGGCGCATGGCGACCCAAGCCGCCAATGCCCAAAACAGCGCGCCGCCCGCGGCCATCAAAAACAAGGCAAAGGGGGCCATCCAGCCGTGGCGTGCGACATCCACCAAGAACGGCTCGACGATCCAGCGCAGGCTAAAAGCAAAATACCCAAAACCAAAGGACCAGACATACCAGATGGCTTGCCGGTTTGTCTGGATGACCGGATAGATGAGGAACAAAGCGCCCAGCGCCAGCACAGTGGCGGGCCAGACATCAAACGGCGCCTGCCCCAAACCGGCAACGGCCCCCAAAAGCGCAAGCGCAGCCCAGCGCAGCCATACTGGCCACGCAACGAAACGGGCCAGAATGTCAGCCATCTTTGGCAGCAGGCAAACGCACGCGCAGCCGTTTGACGCGGCGGGGATCTGCATCAACGACCTCAAACTCAGGGCCATCAGGATGCACGATCACCTCGCCCCGGGCCGGCAGATGGCCTGCCAGCATCGTCACAAGCCCACCTAACGTATCGATCTCTTCTTCATCGACCTCTTCGGGGTCAGTCAAGGTCATCCGGATCTCGGCCTCAAAATCATGCAGATCGGTTCGGGCCTGTGCCAGATAGCAGCCGGGTTTTTCCATAACCCAGCTTTTGGCCTCTTCCACGTCATGTTCATCTTCAATCTCGCCCACAACCTGTTCGATGACATCTTCAATTGTCACCAGCCCATCCGTGCCGCCGTATTCGTCAATGACCAAGGCCATGTGAATACGTTCCGCCTGCATCTTTTGCAGTAGCACACCCAGCGGCATCGACGGGGGAACATAGATCAAAGGACGCACCATTTCGCGCAGGTTCAAGGGTGTCGATTTACCGTTAAACCCATGCAACAGGGCAAAATCCTTCATATTGGCCGAGCCAATGGGTGTATCCAATGTGCCGTCATAGACCGGGACCCGCGTTAGCCCGCTTTCGCGGAACACTTCCACCAGTTCATCCTTGGTGATGGTCAGCGGGACAGCCACGATATCGGGTTTGGGGACAGAGACATCCTCGACCCGCATCCGGCGCAGGTTCAGCATACCCAGAACCGAGCCTGCGGGTTTGATCGTTGGATCGGGCGTCTCATCAAGCACCAAAGGCGCTTGGGGCGGGCTGATCGCGTGGCGGAGGCGTGTGAACAGCCCCGGTGAAGTCATCGTTTGATCCGACTGCGCGCTTTGCGCAGCGCTAGACGGTACGTCGTCAGTGTCGCCCATTTTGTCCTTACCTATGTGGGCCAGACGGCCCCGTTAACCCCTATATGGGTCAGGAATACCCAATTTGCCAAGTATCTCTGTCTCCAACCCTTCCATCAGGGTGGCGTCGCGGTCACGTTCGTGATCATAGCCCAGCAGATGCAGCGTACCATGGACAAGTAAATGCAAGGTATGATCGCGCATGGGTTTGCCTGCCGCATCCGCCTCGCGTTTGCAGGTTTCAAATGCAATCGCGATATCGCCAAGTTCATTGTCCGGGCCGGGTCTGGGGGGTGCTGGCATTTCGCCGTCAATCGCGGCGGCACGCTCATCCGATGGCCAGCTAAGCACATTGGTAGGGCGGGGTTTGCCGCGAAAATCTTCGTTCAACACAGCGATCCGCGCGTCATTACAGGCCAGCAG
>JBCAZI010000209.1:0-3081 GCA_038533095.1 Pseudomonadota bacterium | reverse complement strand
ACCAAACCGCTCCCCAGTCAAATGCCCCCAGACCAATCATGATCAGCCCCGCAATCCAGGTCACGATCATCGCAGGGTTCATAATCACCTTTAACAGTTTTTCTTCCATCACCTGGAATGTATGATCCAGCTCAGACCCAACACTCGCCCGTTCGGCATGGTAGACAAACAATCTAGGCAGATAGAACAGCCCTGCCATCCATGCGATCACTGCCATAATATGAATGGCCTTAATCCATGGGTAGATACTGTCCAGAAAACCAATCATGCTATTCGTACTTTCTTAGCCCTGCTCTTCCTTAATAAATATATAAAGAAAGAAAAGATGATGTTGTTGTTTGTCTGCCGATTTTCTGTGGGTCCTTCATCCATCCTCAGAGTTATCCCAAGAAAGATATAGTGAAAAGTCACTTGTCTTTTTTCAAGACATGGAGTTTTTTGTTATGTTAACAATGTCTTATACCTATCGCATCCGACTATTTTGTCGCAGTTCTCTTTCTTGACATTGTCATCCTCGCGATTCTTCCACAGTCACAACTTATCCATATCCACTGAGGAAAATTGACAGATAGTTTTCCTGAATACGCTGGCTTCTACCCAATTCGCTGCGACATGCTATTTATGCCCAAATCGATCCGGCGTCTGCCACATGCTTTGTCCCAAAGGTTATCCACATGAGCGATCAGATCATTCTCGCTTCAGGGTCCGAAATCCGGGCCCAACTGCTCAAAAACGCAGGGGTCGATTTTGATGTATCCATCGCCCGCGTGGATGAAGATGCCGTCCGAGCATCCCTGCAAGCTGAACAAGCCTCACCCCGTGATATTGCCGATACGCTGGCGGAATTGAAAGCGCAACGTGCCGCTGCGCGCTACCCGCAGGCTCTTGTGATTGGCTGTGATCAGATCCTCGCCTTGGGTAAGGACATTTATAGCAAGCCTCAAACGCCGGCAGATGCGCTCACCCAGCTAAAATCGCTCCGCGGCCAAAAACACCAACTTTTGTCTGCCGCCATGATCTACGGTGATGGCAAACCGCTTTGGCGGCATGTTGGTGTTGTCCGCCTTTTCATGCGTGACGCCTCAAACGAATATCTGGCGGATTATGTCGCCCGCAATTGGGACAGTATCCAGCACTCCGTCGGCGCCTATAAGCTGGAAGAAGAAGGAGTGCGACTTTTTACACGCATTGAAGGAGATTATTTCAATGTCCTTGGCCTCCCGTTGCTCGAACTCTTGTCATACCTCACACTTCGCGGAACATTGCCGTCATGACGAATATCCTGCGCGCTGGCGTCATCGGTAATCCGATCAGTCACTCACTGTCACCAAAACTGCACAGCTATTGGCTGAACCGCTACGGTATCGCTGGTGAGTATACAGCGTTGCAAGTGACAGAAGATGCTTTGGAATCCACCTTGCGCGCCTTGCCGGGCAAAGGCTTCATCGGGGCAAATGTCACAATCCCGCATAAGGTCAGTGTGATGCAGTTTGCGGACCAGATCACCGACCGCGCAACCTTGATCGGTGCCGCCAACACATTGATCTTCAAACAGGACGGCCGCATTTTTGCCGATAATACTGATGGCTACGGCTTCATGGCGAACCTGCGCCAAGGTGCGCCGGATTGGGATCCTAAAGCTGGTCCTGCCGCCATTTTTGGTGCCGGTGGGGCAGCGCGCGCGATTATTGTCGCCTTGGCTGATGCTGGTGTGCCAGAGATTATCCTTGCCAACAGAACCCGCGCAAAGGCCGAAGCTTTGCGCGCAGATTTTGGTGCCCGTGTCAGTGTCGTTGATTGGGTCCAAGCTGATAAAATGCTTGAGGATGCAAATACCGTCATCAACACAACATCCCTGGGCATGACCGGGGCGCAGGAATTTAAAGTCTCTCTGGATGGTCTGTCACCCGACGCAACTGTGACTGATATTGTCTATACCCCGCTGCAAACCCCGTTTTTGATTGAAGCGGCGCAGAAAGGCTGCACGACAGTTGATGGTTTAGGCATGTTGTTACACCAGGGCGTCCCTGGATTTGAGCGCTGGTTCGGTCAGCGCCCCGAAGTTGATGATGCAACCCGAAACGCGGTTTTGGCATGACCTATCTGCTGGGGTTGACCGGATCCATTGGGATGGGGAAATCCACGACAGCACAGATGTTCCGCGATGAAAGTATCCCTGTGTGGGATGCCGATGCTGCAGTACATGAACTCTATGCCAAAAATGGTGGTGCTGTCGCACCCATAAAGGCAGTTTTACCTGACGCGGTGGTCAATGATGCCGTCAGCCGCGATATCCTACGACAGTTGATTTCCGATGACCTGAGTGTGATTGGAAAACTCGAAGAAATCGTTCATCCGCTGGTGGCCCAGCATAGGGCCGCTTTCCTGAACGCACATGATGACCCGTTGATCGTTTTTGATATCCCGCTTTTGTTTGAAACCAAGGCCGACGAATGGCTGTCATCTGTTGTTGTGGTTTCCGCACCGGCGGATGTTCAACTGGAACGGGTCATGGCGCGTCCGGGGATGACAAGAGATCAGTTTGATCAAATCATGGAACGCCAGATGCCGGATGCAGAAAAGCGCGCAGCAGCCGACCATATCATTGAAACGCTAACCCTAGACGACACCCGTGCGGCTGTGCGAGATCTGATTGTGCAACTGACAGGGCAGATAGATGCGTGAAATCGTTCTTGATACTGAAACAACAGGCTTTGAACCGCATGAAGGCGACCGGATTGTCGAAATCGGTGCGGTAGAATTGATGGGTCACGTGCCCACGGGGCGCACTTACCACCAATACATCAACCCGCAAAGGTCCATGCCAGCCGAGGCCTTTGGCGTGCACGGCATTGGCCCCGATCTGTTGGAGTCCCCGCAAGACCCTAAGCCGGGACAGGAAACACTGCGCGACAAGCCGTTGTTCAAGGATATCGTTCAGGATTTTGTTGATTTCGTTGGTGACGCCAAATTGGTCATCCATAACGCGGCTTTTGATATGAAGTTCTTGAATGCAGAGCTGGGCTGGGTGGACCGCCCCCTTCTGCCAATGGACCAAGCCATCGACACATTGGCCATCGC
>JBCAZI010000208.1:0-3106 GCA_038533095.1 Pseudomonadota bacterium | reverse complement strand
CAGGGATCACCTTGCCTTCGGTGATCAGCGCCCCTGCCCCGATCAGGCAATCCTTGCCAATCACAGCACCATTCAGCCCCAGCCAGAACCAGCCCGGCAATGATCGCTGAGGGAATGCCAACCCAGATCATCAGGGCGGTCGCAGCGGCCAGGATAACGCCCGTCACAACACCAACCAAAGGATAGGCCCAGGCCGATGCAGCACCGCGTTCCATTGCGCGTGTGCTGTCCACCGTAATTGGCAGGCGCGTGAGCAGGCCAAGTGCTGCAGGTAAATCAACCCTGTCGATCAAGGCATTGTCGTGTTTGTACAAAATGCGTCCTTCCGGGGCCTTTTCATCGCCGCTGCGTGCGTTAAACAAGACCAAGATTTGACCGCAGAGAGGACGCGATGCAAGCGCCATTTACCAGCCTGTCGAGCTTCCGCGACGCTTTGACAGCCGCCCCCGGACCTGATGCCGCCGCCCTGCAAGGCGCGCAAGACCGCAATGGGCAGTTAACTAAACCCCCAGGCGCATTGGGCCGGTTAGAGGATCTGGCGATTTGGTATGCAGGCTGGCGCGGCGATGCGCAGCCACAGATCACAGCACCTCAGGTGATCATCTTTGCCGGAAATCACGGCGTCTGCGCGCAAGGGGTCTCGGCCTTTCCACCAGAGGTGACTGTGCAGATGGTGGCGAATTTTGAACATGGCGGGGCCGCAATTAATCAGCTGTCCAAAGCCGCCGGGGCGAAGATGGATGTCTATCCGCTGGCGCTGGACACGCCGACAGCGGATTTCACGACGGCGCCTGCGATGACGGAGGAAGAATTTATCGCGGCATTGCAAACGGGTTGGAATGCGGTTGATGCTGATGCGGACCTTCTGGTTACGGGCGAAATGGGGATCGGGAACACGACCTCTGCCGCCGCGGTTGCAGCTGCGGTTCTTGGCGGTGATGCCGCTGATTGGACGGGTCGAGGCACGGGCGTTGATAACGCAGGATTGGCCCGCAAGACTGATGTTGTCGGGCGTGGCCTAGCGTTGCATGCCACCGCCGATCCGCTAGAGGCCTTGCGCTGTTTGGGCGGACGCGAATTGGCGGCAATGGCAGGTGCCATTTCCGCGGCACGTCATTATCGGATACCTGTGATCCTTGATGGGTTTATCTGCTGTGCTGCGGCGGCTGCATTGCACAAGGCCGCCCCAGGCGCGCTTGATCACGCGATCGCAGGACACCTGAGTGCTGAAGGCGCGCATCAACGCATGCTAGATGCGCTGGGCAAAGAGCCATTGTTACGCCTTGGCCTGCGGCTGGGCGAAGGATCAGGCGCTGCGCTGGCCATTGCCGTGCTCAAAGGGGCAGTGGCCTGCCATTCCGGCATGGCCACATTTGCCGAGGCCGGGGTCAGTGACGGCTAGGACGCATCCTTTTGCGTCTCATTCGCTTGTTGGCGGGCCGTCAGCTCCATCTCTAACCCGCTGTTCAGCGCGCGGGCGCGCTCCACATATTCAGGGATATCCGCAATGGGGACACCGGGACGCCAAAGTGCTGCCAGCTCTGCCAGTGCGGTACGATCATGCTGATAAAAGGCATGTTCCAACTCGGCCGCTTCAAAGTCGCTCAGGCCTAGATTTTCCAGCGCATAGCGGCCCGCCCGCAATGAGCTGTCAAACATCTCACGCACGATATCGTTTGCGCCTGCATCATAAAGCTCATGCACATGCACACGGTCGCGTGCGCGGGCGATGATATGCAGATCGGGCCTGGCCTTGCGGGCATAACGGACCAGTTTATTGCCTGCCTCGCGGTCATCAACGGCCACGACCAACACGCGCGCATCTTCCAGCCCGGCTGCATTGAGCAGATCAGGGCGTGTCGGATCGCCAAAGAACCCACGAAAGCCGAACTTGCGCATCATCTGAACGGTGCTGAGGTTATTGTCGACGACAACGGTCTCAAACCCCGCGCTTTGCACCAGACGGTTCACGATCTGCCCAAACCGCCCAATGCCTGCGATGATCACTGTGCCGGTTTCATCCACCTCATCATGTTCCACTTCGTCTGGGTCGGTCATACGTTTGATGATCACCTCATAGACAATGAACAACAGCGGTGTGATCAGCATCGACAGTGCCGTGATCAGCAATAGCTGGCCTGCAAGGTTGGGGGTCAGCACCGCTTGTTGCAGTGAAAATGAGATCAGAACAAAGCCAAATTCACCTGCCTGTGCCAGACCCAAAGTGAATAGCCAGCGATCTTTCTTGTGCAATTTAAACAGCAGGGCGAGCGCAAAAAGGATCACCCCTTTGATCACCATCACTGCGACGGCCAGGGCGATAATGCGGGCCGGGTCATCAAAGAGTAGCGCAAAATCAATCCCAGCACCCACGGTGATAAAGAACAGACCCAGCAAGAGCCCTTTGAACGGCGCCAGATCGCTTTCCAGCTCATGCCGGAATTCCGAGTTTGCAAGCACAACGCCTGCAAGGAAGGTGCCCAAAGCCGGTGACAGCCCCACCATCGTCATCAGAACAGCGGTGGCCACGACCATCAGCAAGGCCAATGCAGTATACATTTCGCGCAGTCGGGCGTGATGGATATAGCGAAACACCGGGCGGGTCAGGAAAACCCCCGCAAGGATCACCGCTGCGACTGCGCCCAAGGTCACCAATGTTACGCCCCAGCCGGGCAGACCGGCAACAAGGCTCAAGCTGGCATGATGATCGTCGCCATGTTCAACGGCGGCACGCACCACAGAGCCATCGGCGGCCAGGGTTGCCACAGCAGGGACGGCTAGCAGCGGCAGCAAGGCCAGCATCGGAATGACCGCAATGTCTTGCGCGAGAAGCACCGAAAAGATCGATCGGCCACCGCTGGTGCGCATCAGCCCTTTTTCCGTCAGCGTTTGCAAGACAATCGCGGTTGAGGACAGCGCAAAGATCATCCCAATCGCAATCGCTGTGGTCAGCGGATAGCCCATGGCCAGACTACCCGCGGTAATTGCGGCCATTGTCGCCAGAATTTGCATGCCACCCAGACCCAACAACCGCTGGCGCATGTTCCACAAAGCGCGCGGTTCCAGCTCTAGCCCGATCAGGAACAGCATCATGACCACGCCAAAT
>JBCAZI010000207.1:0-3111 GCA_038533095.1 Pseudomonadota bacterium | reverse complement strand
GACACCGAATGTGACGCCAGCATGGCCATCAGCGTGTACAGCGGATGTACCTGCAAGCAGGATCAGCGCTGTTGTTGTAAGAAGGGTGCTTTTCATGGATATTTTCCCTCGTGTTTTTGCATTCCCAAGAATGCCAGTTTTCCTAGCATTGGCGTCTACCTGCGCCCTTCCATCCTAACACTCAAGCGAAATAGGCCTGCAAATTTAGTCTTTGGTAAGAATGATGCATCAATGACACACAAATTTTTCAAACATGACACGGGCCCAATTTCGCTCTATTTCAGCCCGAAACCTACCGTGATCCTTATTTCTTGGAGTCTGCCATGCCCCTCGCCGAAATTCAGGCCCGTATCGCGAGCGCATGTGATGCCGCAGGGCGAAATTCCGACGATGTAGCGCTGATTGCCGTGTCCAAAGTACAGCCAAACGACCGTGTTCAGGCTGTGCTGGAAGAGGGCCACCGCATCTTTGGCGAAAACAAAGTGCAAGAGGCCGCAGGCAAATGGCCCGATTTCCGTGAGCGCTATCAAGGGGTCGCGCTGCACCTGATCGGCCCACTGCAAACCAATAAGGCCAAACAGGCGATGCAACTGGCCCAAGCGATCCACACCGTTGATCGCCCCAAGCTTGCCAATACCATCGCCCGCCATGCCCAGGACCTTGGGACTTGCCCGGATTTATTCGTGCAAGTGAACACCGGCGAAGAACCGCAAAAGGCTGGGATTCTGCCCGCCGAAGCGGACGCCTTTATCGCAGAGGTGCGCGCACTTGATCTGCCATTGAAAGGCTTGATGTGCCTCCCACCGGTGGAAGAGGAACCCTCCTTGCACTTCGCTTTGCTGGCCAAGATCGCCGCTCGCAATGACCTGACAGGCCTGTCGATGGGGATGAGTAGCGACTTTGAAAGCGCCATCGCTTTGGGGGCCACCCACATTCGTGTAGGCTCTGCCATCTTTGGTCAGCGTGTCTACGGGTGAGCAGCGACTACAACCCACCCCTAGACCCGCTGAACATTCTGCATGACGATCACGAAGTCCTGCTGGTCGATAAACCCAGCGGGTTGCTTTCCGTTCCGGGGAAGGGCGAACATCTATCCGATTGCCTGATGTCGCGCGTGCAAAAGGTATTTCCTACCGCTTTGCTGGTGCACCGTTTGGATCGTGACACATCCGGCGTGATGATATTCGCGCTGACCCCTCACGCCCAGCGCCACCTTGGTCTGCAATTTGAAAAACGGCAGACAAAGAAAACCTATGTCGCCCGCGTCTGGGGCGAGATGGCGGAAAAGACAGGTACGGTTGATCTGCCACTGATCGTTGATTGGCCGAACCGCCCCCGTCAGATGGTTGATCATGAAAACGGCAAGCAGGCTGTCACCGATTGGCGCCTTGTCAGGTCAGGTGGCAGTGAAAGCCGGCTGCGTTTGATGCCCCGCACCGGGCGGTCGCATCAGTTGCGGGTGCATATGCTGGCACTTGGGCATCCGATCCTGGGCGATCCGTTTTATGCGAACGGCCCGGCGCGGGACTACCCGCGCCTGATGTTGCATTCCGAGACCTTGCAGTTTCGCCATCCCGATGGCGGGCAAGGCATGCGCATCACCGCCAAGTGCCCGTTTTAAGGAGACGGCAGGAGCCTCCGGCGGGAGTTTATTGGACCAAGATGAAGGAAGGAGCTTGCGCGTTACTCTTTTACGAACTGCGCAATCGCGTCGACTTCTGACTGTGCAATCTCATGCCCGCCCGGGTGCCAATGCACCGACACATCCGCGCCTTGCGCTGATAGGTAGTCCGCAAAGGTTTGTGTCATGGGTGCCGGGCAAATCGGATCACGCTCACCTGCGGTAATCAGGATGCGCCGCCCTGCAAGTCCAGGCTGTGGATCGGGCGACCATGGGATCAGCGGATGCATCAGGATCAGGTCATCCACCAAATCGGGCTGTTCCAGAGCAACCGCTGCCAGAATGTTCGCGCCATTCGAATAGCCCAAGCCGATTGTCTTTGTTGGCGCGGTATGGGCTTTCTCATCCGCAATGAACCCGGCCATGGCCGCCGTCCGCTGCGCCAGATCATCCATGTCATAGACGCCTTCACCAGTACGCCGGAAATACCGTAGCGCGCCGTGCTCTGACACATCACCGCGTGGCGAGGTCACATGCGCCCCGGGAACCAGCTGTTCGGCAAAGCGGTGAAACTGGTCCTCATTGCCGCCGGTGCCATGGAAGGTCAGGAACAGCGGTTTCCCCGCTGCCCCTTCCGTGCGTTTCGCAATATAGGTCATGTTAACCGTCGAGAGGCTGAAGCATGCCTTCCAGCCGGGCACGCAGGTGCTCATGCTGGCTGGGCAGTTTCAGGGCCTCACCGAGATGCGCCGTGTCTTCGTCACGGTCAAAACCCGGCTCGTTCGTCGCAACCTCAAACAGCACACCACCCGGCGTGCGGAAATAGATTGCATAGAAGTAGTCGCGATCGATGACCGGGGTGACCTGATAGCCTGTATCCAGCAGCGCCTCGCGTACCTCTAGCTGCCGCGCGCGATTTTCGACAGCAAAGGCGATGTGGTGCACGGACCCCGCGCCTTGCGAGGCATAGCCAGCTGTTGGAAGCTCTTCGATATCAATCGTATTGGCGTCATTGCCACCGGGTACGATGAAACGGGTCACGTTGTCCTGTTGGTCCAGCTTCTCGTAGCCCATGAACTGCAACAGCTCAGCACTGACAGCCGCATCCTTCAGCCGCATATCGGCAGAGTGGAAACCATGGATCCCCATCGCTTCGCTCACGCCATTGCCGGTCCAAGGGGTACGCTCATCATCGCTTTCGACCAATGCAAACTGATCGCCATCAGGACCATCAAAGAGCACACGTTTTTCGCCAAAGCGGGTGTCTTGGGCGACGCCATCCACCTCAAACGTCGCAAACCGATCCAGCCAGGCCTGCGCAGACCCAGTGGGTATGCTGAACGCCGTGCGCCCAACCTCGCCCACGCCCTTTCCGCCGCGACCCGCGTTAGGGAAGGGGAAGTAGGTCATGACGGTACCGGGCGACCCGGCCTCATCACCATAATAGAGGTGATAGACGTCAGGCGCATCGAAGTTGACCGTCTTCTTCA
>JBCAZI010000206.1:0-3150 GCA_038533095.1 Pseudomonadota bacterium | reverse complement strand
CCATTGGCCAAAAGGTTGGGGAATGTGGCCGGCAAGACTGCCGGCTCGGTCAGCCGCCCATCGTAATTGTCGCGGAAATCGACGCTGTCTTCGGACAACCCTTCCAGCAAAGCCTCCGCCGCCGCGGTCATCCGCGCCTCGGTGTAGCGCGAGGCGGCGGGATTATCCCCGTCGATGTTGCCAAAATTACCCTGACCATCAACCAGCGGATAGCGCACGTTAAAGTCCTGCGCCAAACGGGCCATCGCATCATAGATCGCTGCATCACCATGGGGATGGAAGTCACCCATCGTGTCGCCGCTGATCTTGGCTGACTTCAAAAAACCGCCCGTCGGCGACAGGCGCAGCCGCGACATGGCGTAAAGAATGCGGCGATGCACAGGCTTCAGCCCATCGCGCGCATCAGGCAGTGCGCGGTGCATGATCGTGGACAGCGCATAGGTCAGATACCGGTCGCCAATGGCGCGGCGCAGAGTCTCGGTTACGTCGTTAGGGCCCAGGCCTGTATCGGTATCATCACTCATGTGCACTGGTGTAACGGGCCGCGATTCTGGCGTAAAGCCGCGAATATTCCCCGTTCACCCAGACCGCCCATGTTGTTCACTCACTGTGCTCGCAAGTTTAACGATTCTTTTTTTGTCCGGGGGGACAACGGTATGCCAAAACTCATCACAGCCAGCTGCTTTGTGCTTTTCTGGGTCTTTTATGAAATGTCCGGCGGGGCCGATTTCCAACCGCGCGAACGTGTTGTCATCTCGCAATCGCCCTTCGCACAGCCCGCAACGCGCAAAGTCACCTATGAACGCCCCCAGAATGCGCCACAGGTAACGAATGCCTCTTACATACCGGTGTCAACGGAACCACTGACTGCAATCAACGCAGCCGTTGTGAACACCTCCGCGACACCTGTCATCACACCAGAGGTCGCCGTGGCCGCACCGGCACCAGTACAAGAGCCAGTCGTCGTTGCCCCTGCACCAAAATTGGTTCCAGAATTAGTCTATGTCTCAGGCAATCGCGTTAATCTGCGTCGGGGACCAGGCACAGACCATCGGGTCATCGTGACGCTCCCCCAAGGCACCGCAGCCGAAATCATAACCACCAACGATATTGGCTGGACGCAAATCCGTCTGAAAGACAGTGACCAGACCGGCTGGATGGCGACACGGTTGCTCTCGAAAGGCTAACTGACTTGTCTGCATTGCCCGCACAGTGCAGACAATACACATGACACAGAAAACAATCTTAATTACCGGATGCTCTTCAGGAATTGGGCTGGACGCAGCACGCGGGCTACGCACCGCGGGCTGGCGCGTCTTCGCCAGCTGCCGCAAGGCCGAAGACTGCGAACGTTTGCGCAGCGAGGGGTTTGAAAGCCCGCTGATCGACTACACTGACACGGAAACCATCGTGACCGGGCTGGCCGAGACGTTAGAAGCCACAGGCGGGACGTTAGATGCGCTATATAACAACGGGGCTTATGCCATGCCGGGCGCCGTCGAAGACGTGCCTACAGATGCATTGCGCGCCATTTTTGAAACGAATGTCTTTGGCTGGCACGAATTGACGCGGCTGGTGATCCCGGTGATGCGCGCGCAAGGGCATGGCCGGATCATCAACTGTTCCTCAGTGCTGGGCTTTGTTCCCATGCGATGGCGCGGTGCCTATGTGGCGACAAAACACGCGCTTGAAGGGTTAACGGATGTCTTGCGGATCGAGATGAGCGATACGCCCATCAAGGTGATCCTGATCGAACCCGGCCCGATTACTGCAAAAATCCGCGAAAACGCGATCCCACATTTTGAAAAATGGATTGACTGGCAGGCCTCAGCCCGCGCCGCACAATATGCAGAGCTGCGGTCGCGACTTTATGATGACAACGGACCAGATCAGTTTGAACTGCCGCCATCAGCCGTCACCAAGAAAATCTTGCATGCGCTGACCGCGCCAAAGCCCAAGCCGCGCTATTACGTGACAACGCCAACTTACCTGATGGGGGCTTTACGGCGTATCTTGCCCACCCGCCTGCTGGATGCGGTGATTTTGCGGGCCTGAGGGTTTCCTTCGCTGGTCCGCCTGCTACATCGCTGGGAACACGAAGAAAGGACCCCGCGCAATGACAGACGATCCCCTTTTCTGGCTGATGACACTTTCCGTGGCGATTGTGGCCGGCATTCTGTTGTGGGGCATGGGCAGCTTTGGCAAAGGCGGAGAGTACAACCGCAAAAACGCCAATAAGATCATGCGCTGGCGGATCGGCGCGCAATTGGCGGCGGTCGTGATGATCCTTATTTTTGTCTATCTGCGCGGCGAAGGAAGCTAAGACATGGTTGTTCTGAACAAGATTTACACGAAAACCGGTGATGCAGGCGAAACCGCTTTGGGCAATGGCAGCAGGGTGGCGAAACACTCAATGCGCGTCACATCTTACGGCACGGTCGACGAAACCAACGCGACTGTTGGCATGGCGCGGTTGCATGCAACAGACGAGATGGATGCGCAGCTGGCCATGATCCAAAACGACCTGTTTGATCTGGGCGCAGACCTGTGCCGCCCGGATATGGAAAAGGACGGAGAAGAAGAATACCCGGTATTGCGCATGACCGACGCACAGGTCGAACGGCTGGAAGGCCAGATTGACGAGATGACCAAGCAGGTCGAACCATTGCGCAGTTTCATCCTGCCGGGCGGGTCCGCACTTGCCGCACATCTACACTTGTGCCGTACCGTCTCGCGCCGGGCGGAACGGCTGACGGTGGAACTGGCGACGATGGAATCGGTGAACCCGGCCGCGGTCAAATACCTCAACCGCTTGTCCGACTGGTGTTTTCAGGCGGCACGGATCGCCAATGATAACGGCAAAGAAGATGTTTTGTGGGTGCCGGGGGCGAACCGGTAGCATAGGTGGATCATGATCCACCTTACGCCCAACACCTGACGTGCACGTCAAGAACGTGGCGTCGGTAGACCCCGGCGCGTCGATTTTGCACTGTTTTCCCGTTCACGCGCAGGATAACAACATTCCGAGAAGATAATTGATCAGATTCTTAGGAGTGTAACGCCGATGAAGGTACTCGTGCCTGTCAAGCGCGTGATCGACTATAACGTAAAAGTCCGCGTGAAAGCGGATGGTTCCGGTGTTGATCTCGC
>JBCAZI010000205.1:0-3159 GCA_038533095.1 Pseudomonadota bacterium | reverse complement strand
GTTTTATGAACCGGTTGAGCTAAAGCGCGGCGACAGCGCCTATTATGACGCTGCCATGGGCCATAATGTGGTGTCGATCAGCGCAGAGGATGCAACGATCCTTTGGGTCACGTCGCTGAGTTAGTCCTTCGGGAAAAGGCGCGGCAGCACCAGCGCCGCAACACTGACACCCACGATCTGCATCACGATGAACATCGGGATATGCGCCGGGTTGATCCCCGCAAATGTATCGCTGAACCCGCGCGCGATGGTCACCGCCGGGTTGGCAAAGCTGGTCGATGAGGTGAACCAATAGGCCCCGGTGATATAAAGGGCGACCAAGGTGGGCACCGCCTCGGGACGGCTTTTCAGCCCGCCGAAGATCACAAACAGCAGACCAAAGGTAGCAAGGATTTCCGAAAACCATTGCGCAACCCCAGTCCGATCCGTGGTCGAGGCCTGCAAGATGCTGAGGTCGAACATGATATGGGCCGCCCAAACGCCCAGGATGCCGCCGATGATCTGTACCACAACGTAAGGAATAGCATCCGCGGTGCTGATCTCACCCCGCAGCAAAAATGCGAGCGTCACAGCCGGGTTGAAATGCGCGCCCGATATCGGACCCAGCGTCGTGATAATCACGTAAAGGATGCAACCTGTCGCAATCGCATTGGCCAGCAAGGCTATCGCCACATTTCCGTCCGCCAAGGCTGCGCCCATGATACCGGATCCGACCACACCAATCAGCAGGAATGCTGTTCCCAGTCCCTCGGCCAATAGTTTCTGCATCTTAAGACCCAATCCGATTGAATACTGCTTGTCTGTCTTCTTGTGTCATGTCCTCAAACGGGAGCGCAAGAAGCGCTTCTGCTTTCGCCGATAGCAGCGCATAGGCCTCAGCAAAGGCGGCAGGCTGATCATCTGGCGTGGCGGCGGCGGGATCTTCCACACCCCAATGCGCGCGCAGCGGAGCGCCCGGCCAATAGGGGCATTCTTCTGCTGCTGCCGACCCGCAGACTGTGATGACAGCATCCATTTCGGGCGCATCCGGCTTGGCATAGTCATCCCAGCTTTGCGATGTCAGCCCATCGGTTGGAAAACCCTTGTCGGCCAGCAAAACCAGTGACTGTGGGTGGACCTTTCCTGCCGGTTTTGACCCGGCTGACCAGGCCTGAATGCGGCCATCAGAGCGGTGATTAAGGATAGATTCAAGCAGGATCGAGCGGGCAGAGTTGCCGGTGCACAGAACAAGGATATTCATCTTGGGCCTTCATATTGTGTCAGGCCCGCCTAGTCGCGCAATGTAACAATTCTACGACAAGGCGGGCCAAGGCCCTTACTCTTCAAACCACCAGACATCAGGTTGCCAGCCCGGCCAATCACCGAAAATCGGGATGTAGTCGGGGTGTTTCAGCTCTTTCGCCTGCGCGATCCGGCTAACGTTCCATTGATAGATCGGAATGACATAACGCCCTGCGGTCAGCACGCGATCCAGCGCTTTCACAGCTGCCACAAAATCATCCTGGCTTTCTGAGGTCAGCAAGCGGCCAATCATCGCGTCTACGGCGGCTGATTGCACACCCATCAGGTTGCGACCACCGACTTCATTGGCGAACTCAGATCCGTAATAATTGTATTGCTCATTGCCCGGCGAAAGCGACAGACCGCGGCGGTAGTAGACCATGTCAAAATCATAAGCATCGGTGCGTTCTTTGAACTGTGCACTATCTGCGACTGTCATCACCGGGGTGATGCCGATGCGGGAGAGCGACTCGATATAAAGATCAATGATTGACTGCATTTCTGTCGATCCCTGATCCAATAGGATTTCCAGCTCGAAATCATTGCCATCGACATCGCGCAAGGCACCGTCCTGCACGGTCCAGCCTGCAGCCTCGAACATTTCAAAGGCTTTTGCGCTGCCTGCCCGGTTCCGCTCTGATCCGTCACTGACGGGCAGGGCGTAGCCTTCTAGCGTGCCGGGGATCAGATCATCGGCGAAGGGTTCTAGAAACTCGGCCACACGTCCGGTTGCAGGGCCATTTTCCATTCCCAAGGGTGAGTTTGACCAATAGGATGTGATGCGCGGCTGGGCAGAGCCCGTCATCGTCTCATTGATGAATTCAAAGTTGAACGCATGGATCAGCGCATCCCGCACGCGCCAGTCGGCCAGATGATCGCGGCGGGTGTTCATCGCAAAACCTGTCATACCAGACGGGCGCTGATGTTCTATGACTTCTTTGACGATCTCACCACTCTGGACGGCCGGGAAATCATAGCGGGTATCCCATCGGACGACGTTAAATTCGCGGGTGGCATTGACCTCGCCAACTTTGAAGGCCTCAAATGCGGCGGTTTCATCGCCGAAGAACTCCAGCCGCACCTCATCGAGGTTATTTGTCCCAACACGGAAAGGCACGTCAGCGCCCCAATAGTCGGGGTTGCGGCGCAGCGATACAAAGCGACCCGGATCAAAGTCATCAATCACATAGGGGGCAGAAGTAATCGGCACGATATCCGTCGTGCTTTCGGCGAAATCGACGCCTTCCCATTGGTCCTTCTTCAAGATCGGGCGCAAGCCTGCCAGCAAGGCCAGCTCGCGATCCTCAACATTGAAGGTGAAGCGGACCGTGCGGTCGCCCACTTGTTCAAGGCTTTCGACCTTGGACCAGAAACCTAAGTAACGCGGGTGGCCGATGGTGCCGAGGGTTTCATACGACCACATGACATCGTCGATGGTCACAGGGCTACCATCAGAGAATTCCGCACCTTCACGCAGCGTGAATTCGACCCATTCGCGGTTCGGTCCAGTCTCAACCGATTCGGCCAAAACACCATAGAGCGAGAAGGGTTCGTCCAATGAACGTCCCATAAAGCTCTCGCCCAGAAAAAACCGCAGCTGCCAGGGGACCGATCCTTTGCGGATGAAGGGGTTCAGGCTGTCAAAGCTGCCGACCTCTGCCGTGACGATCTGACCACCTTTGGGTGCGTCCGGGTTGGCATAGGGCAGGGACACAAAATCAGGTGGTAGGCCAGTGCTAGCCATACAGGTGATGCCGATGGTGGGCATAAGGGTGATGCTAGGGGTGCGTATAGAGGTAGTGATGATGGGGGCGTCGATCCCGGCTTTCACGCAGGCATCGCGGAAACGAAAGAACGTATCAGCCTCAAAAAAGAACT
>JBCAZI010000204.1:0-3311 GCA_038533095.1 Pseudomonadota bacterium | reverse complement strand
GAAAGAAAAAATTCTCGACTTCCCGGCCTACGCGATGATGCGTTTTTTTGACAATCATGCGCTGCTCAGCGCCACCGGACAGCATCAGTGGTATACTGTTGACGGCGGCTCGCGTGAGTATGTGACACGTTTGGGCGCGGACATGATGCAACGTGGCATTGATATTCGCCTGGGTGCGCCGATTGATGCAGTGCGTCGCACGCAAACAGGCGCTGAGGTAAAGATACATGGTGCTGACTGGGAAAGCTTTGACGAGGTGATTTTTGCTACCCATTCAGACGACACGCTGCGCATGTTGTCAGACGCCACAGCCGTTGAAAAATCAGTTCTTGGCGCCGTGCGTTACCAGCCCAACAAAGTGGTTCTGCATTCCGATACTTCGATTATGCCCAAGCGCCGTCAGGTCTGGTCATCCTGGATTTACTCCGAGGATGCGCAGCGCACCGATACAGAAATCAACCTGACCTATTGGATGAACTCGCTGCAACCCTGGCTGAAGGGCCAGGATATGATGGTCACGCTGAACAGCAACCGCCCCATTAAAGAAGAGCTGATCTGGGATGAGGTCACACTGCGCCACCCGGTCTATGACCTAGAGGCGATCGCCGCACAGCAGGCCGCTGCGGCGATGAACGGATCAAACCGCACGTGGTTCTGTGGTGCGTGGATGAAAAACGGCTTTCACGAAGATGGTTTGTCCAGCGCGCTGGATGTCGTGCATGCGCTGAACGCACTCGACCATATGCAACTTGCCGCCGAGTGACCGCAACCGTCCATCATATTGCAGCCGAAACCTACCATGGGCGGCGGGGGGCGACGAAAAACGCCTTTCGCTATTCCATTGACTATGTGCTGACAGATTTTGAGGCTGAGGCGAAAACGCCCACCCTATTCTCACGCAACGCCAGCAACCTGATGTCGCTGCAAGACAGTGACCACGGTGGGGCACCCAAGCAGGGACGCGGTGCACCTTGGGTACGGGATGTGTTGGCGACATATGGCATCACAGATGCGCAACGGATCGAACTTTTGGCCCAGCCCCGCGTGCTGGGGCATGTGTTCAACCCGGTGTCCTTCTGGCTTTGCTACAATGCCGAAGACGCGCTGACGACCGTGATCGCCGAAGTGTCCAACACCTTTGGCGACCGCCATTCCTATCTGTGCCGCCATGAGGATGGGCGCGCGATCACCAAGGACGAAACGCTGTCTGCCCAGAAACTGATGCATGTCTCGCCCTTCCAGCCTATCGAAGGCGGCTATACCTTCCGTTTTGATATCCAGCCTGACAGCATCGGCATCTGGATCGACTATTCACGTGGCAATGGCGGGCTGATGGCCACGCTGACGGGGCCGCGCAAGCCGATCACGAATGCGTCGATCATCAAAGCGGCGCTGCGCAGGCCATTCGGGTCGCGGCGCGTTTTGACGTTGATCCATTGGCAAGCGCTGAAACTGTGGTTCAAGGGTGCGACCTTCCGTTCGCAACCCGAACCACCCGCCGAAGAGGTCAGCAGATGAAAGCCCTGTCAGAGCGGCTGCCCGCCTACTCGGTCTTCGCAGCCGTGCTATCAGGTGCGGGTCTGCCGATATATATCTACGCGCCGAAATACTACGCCGATACCTTTGGCGTCAGCCTCGCCGCCTTGGGGGGATTGCTGTTTGCGATGCGGCTTTTCGATATGATCCAGGACCCTGTGCTGGGGTGGATCAGCGAACGCCTCACATCCTCCAAAAAACTGGTCATCACAGGCACAGCGTTGATTATGGCGCTTTCGATGATCGGCCTTTTTGCCGTCGCCCCGCCCATTGACCCCTTGTGGTGGTTCGGCATCACGGTCACCGGGTTGTTCACTGCATTCAGTTTCCTGACCATCAATTTCTACGCCCAGGGGGTCAGCAAAGCAGGCGATGATCCAAAAGGACATGTGCGGTTAGCCGCATGGCGCGAAAGCGGAGCACTGCTGGGCGTCTGCATCGCTGCTGTCATTCCCACCGTCCTGATCGGCGTGGTCGCCAGCCCTTTTGCCGCCTTCGCCTATGGATTTGCAGCACTTACAATCCTTGCCGCGATTTTCATGTGGCCGGAATGGAAAGGGCGCGTGAACGCAGAACCATCACAGATCAGCGAAATCATCCGCGACAATACAGCGCGGAAACTGCTGATCCTGGCCCTCGCCAACGCAACCCCTTTGGCCGTCTCATCCACGCTTTTCCTGTTCTACGTCGAAAGCAAATTAGGGGCCGTCGGCTGGGAAGGCCCTTTATTAGTTCTGTTTTTCCTGGCCGCAGCACTGTCTTCACCTGTTTGGTCTGCGCTGGCACGGCGTTTTGGCGCCAAACCCGTTCTGGTTGCCGCAATGATCCTCGCCGTTGCCTCATTCGCTTACACGCTGACTTTATCGCCCGGCGATGTGATCCCTTTTGCCGTTGTCTGCGTATTAAGTGGAGCGACCATCGGGGCAGACCTGACTTTGCTGCCTGCGATGTTTGCGAAACGTATGGCCGCCATCTCGCCAAATGGCGGACAGGGCTTCGGACTTTGGAATTTGGTGAACAAGTTCACGCTTGCCTTCGCCGCGGTGGTTTTGCTGCCGTTACTTGAACGATCTGGCTTTCAGGCTGGGGCAAGTGATTTGCCCGCCGAGGCCATCACCATGCTGACGGTGCTTTACGCGCTTGCACCGTCGCTTTTGAAACTTGTGGCCATCGGTCTGCTGATCGCCACGAAACTTGAGGACTAAACGATGTCGTTTGTCACTTATATTCTCATCGGCGCCGCCTTGATGGCTGTCGCGGTCGCATTGAAGGAACGCTATGTATCCTTTTGGGCGCAAAAATCGGATGATTACGCCGATGGGCCCATTTTCGACATTCGCGAGCGGTTCAACGGGCCGATCGAATGCGAAGGGGTGATCTACGGGCCAACCGGCAAAGTATCATCGCGGTTCGTGGCTGAATTTGATGCTTCATGGAACGGCAATGTCGGTACCATGAAAGAGGTGTTTCATTATGACAGCGGTCAGGTGCAGCACCGTGAATGGACGCTGACCTTGGGCAATGACGGCAAGATCAAAGCCGAAGCACCCGATGTGGTTGGTGCGGGATCAGGTGAACAAAAGGGCTCTGCCGTTTTGCTGAACTACCGCATCAAACTGACCGAAGAAGCAGGCGGGCATGCGCTTGATGTGACCGATTGGATGTATCTGATGTCCAATGGCAATATCATGAACCGTAGCCAATTCCGCAAATTCGGGATCAAAGTGGCCGAGTTGGTCGCGACCATGCGCCCCAAAGACAAAGCCTACGCAGGA
>JBCAZI010000203.1:0-3322 GCA_038533095.1 Pseudomonadota bacterium | reverse complement strand
GGTGATTTCTGGCGCGATTGCCGCGGCGGGGGCTTGCAAATCGTTGCGCTGGGCCATTAGCCAGCGCACGAAAGCGTCATAATCCAACCCGGCGGGCAGTGCTGACATGGGACTGCCGTCTTTCGACGCCAACCCCTGAAAGACCGGTCCTGTTGGTACGTCAACGGGCGGGCGCACCAGCACCAACGCGCAATCGGGCAAACCCACAACCGGCGACAAGACATCGCCTATCCCGGACATACGCACCGGGCGGGGGGCACCGACACAGACAGGCACATCCGCGCCCAATGCGACCACCTGTGGTGCGGTGGCTGGCAAGGGGGCGACCTGCCAAAGCTCGGCCAGCATCGCAAGCGTGGCGGCGGCGTCCGAAGACCCGCTGCCGATACCCGCTGCATGCGGCAGATGTTTTTCAAGGGTCAGTGCGGCACCTTTCGTTACACCGCGTGCGCTGCGCAAAGCCTCTGCTGCGCGCATAATCAGATTAGTATGGTCGGTTGGCATGCCCGCCGAAAAAGGACCACTTGCGGTCATTCGTAGATCGGGGGCGATGCTGGCGCTGATCTGATCGGCGACATCGGCAAAGACCACCAGACTGTCCAGTAGATGATACCCGTCATCTTGCTGGCCGGTCACATGCAAGGTCAGATTGACCTTAGCAGGGGCGCTGGCCTTAATTGTCGCCACTGGCGATCCGAATGGGGGTCAGCCCCTCATCGACCAAAACCAGATCTAACCCACGCTGCAACTTGTCACGGATACGCAAGGCTTCGTCCTCTTCAGGGTCAAAGGACAGGGCACGTTGCCACTGAAACCGTGCTTCGATTTCACGGCCAACCGCCCAAAGCGCATCGCCCAGATGGTCGTTGATCACCGGGTCAACAGGTTCCAGCGACGCGGCACGTTCAAGATGTGCAACGGCGTCGTCATAGCGACCCAGCTGGAAATAGACCCAACCCAGGCTGTCCACGATCGCGCCATTGTCGGGCCGTGCGGCGGCGGCGGTTTCAATCATCCCCAGCGCCTCATCCAGCTTTTCGCCACGTTCCACCAGCGAATAGCCCAGATAGTTCAGTACCTGCGGATGATCAGGACGCAGGGCGAGTGAGGCACGGAAATCTGCCTCGGCACCCGGCCAATTATCGGTTTTATGGTGAGCGATGCCACGTGTGAAATGCACAAACCACCGCGCGCTGTGATCGGGATCATATAAATCAAGCGCCTTTGTGTAGGCCGCAATCGCATCCGCATAGCGGTCGGCCTGACGCAGCGTATCCCCTTTGGTGGCATAAACCTCGGCCAGATTGGGGTGACTACGGCTGAGCGCATCGAGCACTTCAATTGCGGCCTCTTGACGTCCGGCGGCGCGCAGCACCTCGGCACGCCCCAGCTCTGCGGCATGGAACGACGGGTCATCAGCCGCAACGGTGGTATAGGCTGCATTCGCCAAATCATATTGTTCAAGCTCTTCCAGCAAGGCCGCATTCATCAACACGGCCGGGGTGTTTTCTGGCCAAAGATAGGTCGAGGCGCGGGCATACATCAGCGTGAATTGTTCCGGTGCATCCTCTTGCACCAAACCTGCAATGACGTGAAACAGATCGGCCAGGCCTTGGGCCGGGGTGCGCACGGCGCTGTAGGCCACAGCCTGATCATCGGCCAATTGCGCGCGCAATGCTGCGATGCCAGGGTCGATTTGCCCGCCAAACACGGCATCCACGATACCCAGCGCATCTGCATTGCGGCCCAATTGGCTCAGGATTTGTGCATGTGCGATGGCACTTTGGCGGCTGTAGCGCATGCCGCCTGCAACTGGGCCGGACAGGATCGCCTCTGCCCCTTCAAAATCACCGACAGAGGCCAGCGCGTAGGCCTTATGGGTCACCCCATAGACCAGCATACCCTCGGTCGCGATGACCTGGTCAAAGCCCGCCACTGCGGCTGTCATATCACCCTGGCCCAAATATGCCCAAGCATGGGCTAGGCCATCCACCAAAGGTCCAACACTTTGACCTGCCGCTAGCCCGTCATGCAGGTTGCTCCATTCACCCGCATTGGCATGGGCGGCCATCAAGGTGAGGTTTGCAATTTGGCTCTCATACCCATTGTCGACGATGGTTTGGGCAACCGGGATCGCGCGGGCGATATCGCCCATCGCGATATAGGACGTCATCGCGTTTTCCAGCAGATAGGCATTGGCAGGATCGGCAATCAGGCTTTCGCTAAAATGGCGCGCGGCCTGCCCGAAATCATTGGCCAGCCCGGCCTGTCGTGCCGCAAGATAGGCACCTGCATCGGGACCTGCGGCAGCCGGCGGTGTTCCGGCGATCATCAATGCCGCAAGCGCCCCTGCGAAGCTACGTTTCAGAACCGTCAAACTCTGCCCTTTCATGCCTGTGCCTGCACCCTAGTCAGGGGAAGGCTGGCATGCAAATGGCACAAAGTCGTGGCGGCAAATTGTTGCGGGTGGGGCTAACGGGAGGATTGGGTTCAGCTGGCGCAGAAAAACAAGAAGACAGGCCATTACGGCCCATCTGCTCGCCCTGCCAATACTGCTCGCATGCGCCTATTTATTATGGCGCTTCACGTTAGCAGCGACACTACGCGAGGAAGTGATTCGGCGTCAAGACACTGATTCGCGAATCGGTCGAAAAACGGGGATGAACCTAGCGCCATCCTGACGATATTGTGTTCCCTTTCGCCGTGCTGCGGCTGAAACCGCAAAAAGCGGGTCGCGTTGATGGGTAGCCGCGCTTTAGGCAGAGCGTACAACACGCAGGAGAAACCGATCATGAACTTTCAAATCAAGCCGCTCCAATATGATGCATTCTCGTATCTTTTCGATATGGATGATGCCGCGCTATCGGCACAAAACGCCTGCCGTCAGGTTGTCACATCCAAACCCGGTACGCCCTGTCGCGTCAGCATGCAAGATGCCGACATTGGTGAAAGCGTCATTCTGTTCAACTACACCCATCAACCCGAAGACAGCCCATATCAGGCCAGTCATGCGGTATTTATCCGAGAGAATGCTGATCAAGCGCAGTTTGCCATCAATGAGGTGCCCGATGTGATCCGGTCCCGTCTGATTTCGCTACGGTATTTCGACCATGATCATATGATGTGTGATGCCGATGTTGTGCCGGGTGACGCGGTGGCTCAGGCGATTGCAACAGCCTTTGAAAACGACCAGATCGCCTATATCCATATCCATAACGCCAAGCCCGGCTGCTTTGCCGCGTCAGCGTATCGGGTGGCCTAGGGTCAGGACCCATTAAATCTGCACCGTCAGTTTGTCAGATTGTCCCGGTGGCAAGGCGCA
>JBCAZI010000202.1:0-3361 GCA_038533095.1 Pseudomonadota bacterium | reverse complement strand
CCCGCTGGAACTGAAGCCTGCGATGCAGGCGGCTGAATAAAACAAAGGCCCGCAGCGATGCGGGCCTTTGTCTTTTCTCAAAACATCGTTTCTTATTCTGCCGCCTGCATCGCAGGCTTCAGTTCCAGCGGAGGCAGCTTATCTGGTGTCCCGTCATCCCAAATGAACTCTGGCGCTTTGATCCGCTTGGCTTGCCGCGCCAAAGCCCAGTCGCGCGCCGCTTTGCTGCTGCGGCCCATGGATAGTTTGGCCAGCAATTGCGCGAACCACTGCACATAGGTCACAAACCAGACGCGGACGGCCAGCATGGATGGGGTGAAGACCAGCGTCAGCATCGTCGCGATCCCAAGGCCAAAGACGACGGCGGTTGCCAGTTGCTTCCACCACAGCGCTGTTGGGCTGTCGATGGAATAGCCACCATTCATGAAATCAAGGCTGAGCCCGAACATCATGGGCGCAAGACCCGCCATTGTCGTAATGGTCGTCAGCAGCACTGGGCGGATACGCGCCTCTGCCGTGCGGGTGATCGCCTCGGTCCTTGGCATGTATTTGCTGTATTCCTGATAAGTGTCGATCAGGATGATGTTGTTGTTCACCACGATGCCTGCAAGGGCCACAATCCCTGTCCCCGTCATAATGATCGAGAAGGGTTGATCCATCACCAGCATCCCCACCAGCGACCCGGCGGTCGACATGACCACGGCCATCAGCACAAGGATTGAGTTATAGATGCTGTTGAACTGCGCCAGCAGGATGATGAACATCAGACCCAAGGCGCCCATGAAGGCCACTTGCAGGAAAGCACCGGACTCGGCCTGTTCTTCCTGATCGCCGGTCCATTCCCAGTCGATTGAGGCGGGCAGGGGGCTGGTGTCTAACCATGCAGTCAGTACGGCGATACGTTCGTTTGCATTCAGCGGCGCTTCTGACGTCTCGTCGTTGTTTACCATTTCAGTCAGGCTGGCGGAGGTTGTATCGCCCAGCAGCGTCACCACCTCATAACGGTCCATGCCGACAGCTTCTTCACTGACAGTGCGCACGACGGCCACCGTTTCGCCATCCACGGTCAGGTTGGTTAACCCGGCCTCAACCCCGGCTTTCACATCAAAGTACCGCTTCTGCTCAATCCGGTCGATCTGCGCCAGCTTTTCCACAGGCGTGCGGGTGATAAAGTTCGACAGCGGGATCAGCCCCTGATTGGTCCGTACCCGCAGACTGTCGAGGGTGGACAGCACGCGGTCTTGTTCAGGCAGACGTACCCGGATTTCGATTTCTTCGTCCGAGCTATCAACGCGCATCGTATCCAGCAGGATGCCCCGCGTGACCATCTGCACCATCGCACCAACGGTTGCCACATCAGCGCCATAGCGACCTGCCTTTTCGACATCCACATCAATCTGCCAGTCGATGCCGGGCAGGGGCAGCGAGTCCTCGAGCTGGATCAGTCCGGGTGTCTGTTCAAACTGGGCGCGGGCAATGTTCGCGGCCGCACGCAGTTCTTCAAAGTTGTCGCTTTTCAGCCGCAGGTGCACCGGCTTACCCGATGCGGGCCCGCGCGACTGGGCCAGGATTTCGGTCTCAATCCCGGGGATTGTGTTCAGCTCTTCCTGAATTTCAGCTAGCACCACGTCGCCGTCGAGTTCGGCAATACCGGCGCGGTCTTCCCAAGGGATCGTTTCCAGCTGTACCTGACCAATGGAATCGCCCGGAGTGCTGGCGCCGCTGGCATCCGTATTCAGCCCGCCGTCACCAGCAAAGGAAAACGCGGTGATCACGCCCGGATGGGCTAGGACGATTTCTTCGGCTTGCCGTACCAGATCGTCCTTTTCATCCAAGGATAGGTTGCCGCGCGCGCGGACATAGACGATGGCTTGTTCCGGTTCGGACTCCACAAAGAATTCAACACCGTTGTTGTTTGCCCCGTAGTAGCCAAAGATCGAAATCACGGTAAAGACAACGGCCCCGGCGGTGACCAGTGGCATCACCGGGTTGCCCGCAATGAAATGCATGAAATGCCCGAAAGGTGAGCGGCGATAGCCGGCCTTGATGGTTTTCGCCTGCCGTTCGATTTTGGCGGCACCGATGGTGATGGATAATAGGAATGCGCCGACAAGGAATAGCAACATGCCGGGCAAGCTGTCACTTAGGCCCGCGGTTTGTACTGCCTCGCCTGTCAGGTAGCCGGGGTTCAGCGTCAGCATCGCTCCAGTGAAAACTACCATAATCGCTGGGAAAACCAGCAGCGCACGGACAAACCACGGCAGGCGGGCGCGCAGGGCGTCAGAGGCGTTGCCGAACAGACGGCTCATGCGCCCGGTGACACCACCCATCACAGGCAAATAGACCAATGCGACCACCAGCGAAGCTGATAGGACGAAGATCAGGGTCACGGGCAACATGCCCATAAACTGCCCCGGCACACCGGGCCAGAACAGCATCGGCAGGAAGGCACAGAGCGTGGTCGCGGTGGACGAGATGATCGGCCAGAACATCCGCTTGGCCGCCTCGACATAGGCGTGCATCGGCCCGCTGCCTTCGCGGATCCGCTTATCAGCGTATTCGACCACAACAATCGCCCCATCCACCAACATGCCCACGGCAAGGATCAGACCGAACATGACGATGTTCGAAATGGTGATTTCCATCACCGCCAGCAGGGCGAAGCAGAGCAGGAACGATGTCGGGATCGCGAAACCCACCAGCAGGGCAGGGCGCGTACCAAGTGCCGCAAGTACCACGATCATCACCAATGCGATGGCGGTCAGGACTGACCCTTCCAATTGGCTGACCATCGAGGCCACGTTGCGGGATTGGTCGTTCGAGGTGCCCACTTGAATGGCTGATTGTAGCTCAGGCGACCAACTGGCGCGTTCCTCCTCCACAACCTCGCGGACGAGGGCGGTTGTGTCGATCAAGTTGAACCCTTTGCGTTTCACCACCTGCAAAGCGACCGTGTTCACCCCGTTAAAGCGGGCCGTGCCAGCACGGTCTTCAAACGTCAGGCGGATTGTGGCCAGATCACCAAGGGTAATAACCCGGTCGCCATTGGTTTTGACAGGCAGGTTGTAAATATCGCCGGGCTCGTCAAAGGACGAGGGGATTTTAACCGCGAATGTCCCTTGCTCGGTTTCAACTTCACCGGCGGCGATCAAAAGGTTGTTGTTGGTCACAACGCCAATCAGCTCACTCGCGGTGACGTTATAGGCCTCTAGTCGCAGCGGGTCGATCACGACCTCCAGCATCTCATCCCGTTGCCCGGCAAGCCCCGCTTCCAACACGGCATCAAGGCCCTCGATCCGGTCTTGCAGGTCTTTGGCCATGAACAACGCAGAGGCGCAGTTCCCCACCGGTGCCGACCAAT
>JBCAZI010000201.1:0-3380 GCA_038533095.1 Pseudomonadota bacterium | reverse complement strand
TGCAAGCCCAGGTGTGCGGGTGTTATGCGTGACCTCTGGCGGGGTTATCGGCATGATCATCCGCCATTTGCTGAACCTTGATCCCACCCGCATGGCCCATGTGTTGCTGCCGATCATGAACAGCTCGCTCCACCGGGTGCATGTCATCCCGCAGGGTCCGATCCTGGCCAGCTTTAATGCCGTGCCGCATCTGGACCGCGATGACCGCATGCATGCCCAAACACACTACTAAAGGACCACGCCGATGTTGAAACTGCATTATGCCCCGCGCACCATATCCGTCGCTGTCGCCATTGTACTGGAAGAGCTGGGTATCGCCTATGACGCCGCCCGCGTTGATTTCGCCACAGCCGAGCAAACAAAGCTGGATTACCGCGAGATTAACCCCAAAGGCCGCGTCCCCGCCTTGGAAACCCCCGACGGCATCCTGACTGAAACCCCCGCGATCATCGAATATGTCGCCCCGCAGCTGGTGCCCGATGATGCCTATGCCGCCGCCAAAATGCGCGAGCTGATCTCTTATCTGAACAGCACCATGCACCCCCATCACGCCCATGGGCTGCGGGGTGAACGTTGGGCCGATGAAGAAAGCTCTTTCACGGATATGAAGCGCAAGGTGCCGGAACGGATGCGCGATTGCTCGGTGCATCTTGAGGAATATTTGCCCAGCCTGCCTTTCGAGACCGGCACGTTAGAGGTGCTGTCGGATGCCTATCTTTATGTCGTGCTGACGTGGCTACCCGGCGATGGTGTCGACATCACCCATTTCCCACGGCTCGCGGCGTTTCAGCACAAGATGAACACCAAAGCATCGGTACAGGCGGTCTTTGAAAAGGGCATGCTGTGATGGCCCATATCTGGGTCCGATCCGAAGCGCGGGCGCATGAGGAACGTGTTGGATTAACACCGCAAGGTGCGGCCAAGCTGCTGTCGGCGGGATATCAGGTCACGGTTGAGGAAAGCACGCAACGCTGCCTGCCTATCGCGGACTACGCCGATGTCGGCTGTCAGATCGCACCAGAATTTTCCTGGGTCGACGCCCCTGATGACGCGATCATCTTTGGCCTGAAGGAGCTGCCAGAGGATGGCACGCCCTTGCGGCACCGCCACATCATGTTTGGTCACGCCTATAAGGGGCAGCCATCCGGCAAGGTTCTGTTGGACCGGTTCAAAGCGGGCGGTGGGACACTTTATGATCTGGAATATCTGACCGATGAAGACGGGCGCCGCGTCGCCGCCTTTGGCTATTGGGCGGGCTATGCGGGTGCTGCTGTATCATTGATGTGCTGGCTGGCGCAGCAGAAAGGCATGATCGCCGCGCCGGTCAAAGCCTATGCCAGCGCGAACCATCTGCTGATGGAACTGCAACAAGATCTGATGGCATTGGGCACAGACCGGCCAACCGCGCTGATCATCGGGGCCTTGGGGCGCGTCGGCACGGGGGCGGCTGATCTGTGTCAGGCGATGGGGGTCGCCACGACAAAATGGGACATGGCCGAAACCGCATCGGGCGGGCCTTTCCCGCAGGTACTGACCCACGATATTCTCCTTAACTGCATCCTCGCCCGGCCCGGTACGCCGGTCTTTGTGCCTGCTAGCGCCAAGGTCGCGCCACGCACACTGTCAGTCATCGGCGATATCGCATGCGACCCTGACAGTGATTTTTCCCCGATCAAGGTTTATGACCGCACTACAACATGGGACGCGCCCGCATTGCGGGTGCATGATCAGCCCGCGCTGGATGTGACCGCCATCGACAACCTGCCCTCCATGTTGCCCGCCGAAAGCAACGAAGATTTTGCGGAACAACTGCTGCCGCATCTGCTGACCCTCTCCGCGATTGATAATGGCGTTTGGGGCCGGGCCAAGGGCTGGTTCGAAAGGGCGACAACCTGATGGGATATATGGTTGATGGCGTCTATCACGTCGGTGACGATGTGACGAAAACACTGCCCAGCGGAGAATGGGAACGCAGCCGCAGCACCGTCCGACATTGGATCGGCAAAGGCGACTTCCCGGCAGAGGCGGGGCGCTATCACCTCTTTGTGGCATGGAATTGCCCTTGGGCGCACCGGGCGCTGCTGAACCGCGCCATCAAAGGGCTGGATGATATCACCGTATCCTATGCGCGACCCAACCGAACCGACCAGGGCTGGGTCTATGATGAAACGGGCGAATTCTCTGACACGCTTCTTGGTGTCCGGGCGGTGCATCAGGTCTATAGCGCGGACCCGATGCAATATACCGGACGGCTGACAGTGCCGGTGCTGTGGGACAAGGCACAAGGGCGTATGGTCAGCAACGAATCTGCCGATATCGTGCGGATGCTGAACGACGCATTTGATGGACCCGACCTTTATCCAGAGGCGCATCAATCGCAGATCGACGCGTGGAATACACTCATTTACGACACCGTGAATAATGGGGTCTACCGGGCAGGGTTCGCCAGCACGCAGGCGGCGTATGAAAAAGCAGCACATCAGGTGTTTGAGACGCTAGACAAGGTCGACGCGCATCTGCGCGACCACAGGTTCCTTTGTGGTGAAGATTTCACCGAAGCCGACCTGCGCCTCTTCCCCACACTCGCACGGTTTGACGTCGCCTATCACTACGCGTTCCGTTGCAATCTGCGGAAAATCTCGGACTACACGCACCTTTGGCCCTACGCCAAACAAATCTATGCCATGCCCGGCGTGGCCGAGACGGTTCGCTTCGATATCTACAAACGCGGGTACTTCAGCGCGAGTGAGAAGCGGAACCCGCTGGGGATCATCCCGATAGGACCGACGGTCGACTGGGGGTAAGGTGGATCATGATCCACCTTACTCAAACGGGTCGGTAGAGGTCATCTTCCGCCGCAGAAGGATCAACGCCCAATGCCGCCATTCCAGCCTCCAGATGGCCGGCTAGATGGGGCGAGCCCTTCAGGTAGTCTGCTGTCGGTGTTGTCGCCTCGCGTTCGGCCGTTGTGAGCGCCTCGGCCAAATCCTCTGGCTCAAAACTCCCACGGCCAATCCAAAAGATAGCCACAAGCCCGGCTTTCTCATCCTCAGCCAGCTGACCTACAAACCCATCAAACTCATTTTCGGCCCGGTCCAACTCACGCGCAAGAATGATCACCTCGGCCACTTTATCGGCTGTAATTGGTAGCATGGCACGTCCTCCTTCGCTTTCACCATGCAGGTTTTGGGCAAGGGCAGCCTTGATCTGGCGCAAGCCGCGTTACACCACCCGTAAATGTCCTCTTCGCGGGACTTTTCCGCCTTAGGCTTGATGCGCGAAGGTTGTCACACAAAGAACCCGGCGCGTATGCGCCATGCCCGACCTCCCCCCAGGGAGGGCATTCTTCCCATCACCGACGGCGCTTGTTTCGCTGGTAC